>CAYTUN010000024.1:0-27469 GCA_964441315.1 uncultured Gammaproteobacteria bacterium
GCCTTCTCCCCTTGCGGGAGAAGGTGCCCCAACGGGGCGGATGAGGGGTGATCTATAATATTCAACTATTAACAAAATTAATGAGATAGCTGCCGTCTAGCTTCAGCCAAACAAACTGCGGTAGCTGAAGACACATTTAGACTGGAAACAATCCCCTGCATCGGAATATTCAACAAAAAATCGCAATTCTCTTTCACCAGTTTTCGAATACCCTGCCCTTCACTGCCGAGCACTAATGCAGCGCGCTGGCTAAATTGCGCCTGATAAAGGCTGGTTTTGGCTTCATCATCAAAGCCATATACCCAGAAGTTTAACTTCTGCAATTGCTGTATGCTGCGGCTTAAATTGCTGACGGCAATGACTGGAACATTAGCGCTAGCGCCGCTGGCAACGCGGTGTACAGTTTCGTTGACGGGGCAGGAATTGTCCTTAGGAATCAATATAGCGGCTGCGCCAAAAGCATCAGCATTGCGAATACAGGCACCCAAATTATGCGGGTCTTGTACGCCATCTAAAATCAATACCAATGAAGGGTTTTCATTTTCCAAACCAGCATAAAACTCGGCTTCTAAAATTTCAGGCATACTGATTTCAGCTACAACGCCTTGATGATTCACCTGCCCAAGCTTTTGACCTAAAGTTTTTTCGCTGATATTTTGTATCGTGATTTTCTCCGCTTTAGCCACTGTTTCAATTGCCTGCAGACGCGGACCATTTTTGTGCACCAAAAATAATGCTTTGACTTGCTCGGGCCGCCTTTTTAAAAAAGCTTCAATTGTGTGAATGCCATAAATCAACATAAATTTGCCTGATTTTTTGAAATTTCATGCGTGGTTTTCCTATCTATACCCAAAACGGATAGGTTTTAGGTATAACTTCATGTCTTCCGTAACAAGAGCCAGACCGCTATAATAAGGCCTTGATAACATTACTGTTTGTACTACAAAAAGTAATGCTTAGTTAAAATCGTATCAAATTTGAAGACAGATAGTTACTCTAAAATTATTGAAATTCACTACGATTTTGACTCAACCCTTACTTTTTCGGAACGAAAAAAAGGAGCTCTCAAGTGCAACACCGATTATTATGCGTGGTTCTACTTGCTTTATTATTGGCCGGCTGTAGCAGTATGGGCCCTCAAAAAGATGGCCCGCCGCCTTTCCCTGTTGACGTAAGTAAAATTCCTGATGCGACGCCTAAAAAAGAGCCGCTCAGTAAATATGGCAATCCTGCCACTTATGTCGTTAATGGCAAACGCTACCACGTATTGAAATCGGCTGCCGGTTATAATCGCGTCGGTTACGCTTCCTGGTATGGCACCAAATTTGACAAGCGTCTGACTTCCTCACGTGAACCTTATGACATGCTCGGCATGACAGCAGCCAGCACCACGCTGCCTTTACCAACTTATGTTCGCGTTACTAATTTAGCAAATGGCAATCAAGTGATCGTTAAAGTAAACGACCGTGGCCCATTTCATTCGACGCGGATTTTAGACTTATCTTATGTGGCTGCGAAAAAATTAGGTATTGTTGGGCGCGGCACTGGATTGGTGCGAGTGACTGCAATTAATCCGGATGATTATGGCCCGAACCGTCATTTTTATGCTAAAAATGATCTGGCTTCGCCAGCGCCAACAGATCGTGCCGTTAAACCAACTCAGCTTGCAGCGAATACCGATGATGTTGGCAAAGCTTTTGACAAACAATATGTACAGGTAGGCAGTTTCAGCAATCGCGCTAATGCACACCTGCTTGGTCAAAAGCTGGCTAAATTAACGCAAACGCAAGTTGCCATTAAAGAGATCCTGCATAATAATCGGCCGCTTTATCGCGTACAGATCGGGCCAGTCAATGACACCGATCACTATCAACGCCTGGTGGAAACTTTGGCTGCAGAGGGCTTTTCTCATCCGATTACGATTAATGGCTAAAATTTGACATGAACAAATTACGTTGTGCGGTGGTAGGCGTTGGTTATTTAGGCAAATTTCATGCGGAAAAATATGCATCTCTGCCTGAAACTGAATTGGTAGCCGTCTGCGATGCGCATGCTGAAACTGTTAAAGAAGTTGCCGGAAAATTGCAAACCAAAGCTTTGACTAGTTATCAACAACTATTAGGTTTAGTTGATGCTGTTAGCATTGTGACACCGACACAGCATCATCACGCTATCGCTAAATTTTTTCTTGAAAATGGCGTGCATGTTTTAGTGGAAAAACCCATCACAACCACCGTTGCCGAAGCCGATGATTTAATACGCACAGCAGAAAAACATAAAATGGTATTGCAAGTTGGCCATCTGGAACGATTTAATTCGGTATTAAATGCGATTGAAAAATATATTGATAGTCCGCGTTTTATTGAATCGATTCGCTTAGCTCCTTTTAAATTGCGCGGCACTGATGTGAATGTCGTGCTCGATTTAATGATTCATGATATTGATATTATCCAATATATCGTTGGCTCAAAAATTACTTCGATTCAAGCTAATGGCGCTAATATTTTATCGAATCAAATTGATATAGCTAATGCGAGAATTACATTTGAAAATACTTGCGTTGCCAATGTTACTGCCAGCCGTGTCAGTGTGAAGCAAGTACGTAAATTACGATTATTTCAACCACATAGTTATATATCATTAGATATGCAACACAAAAAAGTTGCTATCCATTACAAAGGCAAAAATGAAATGTTTCCCGGCATTCCGGAAATCATCAGCGAAGAACATGCATTTGAATACGGTGATTCGTTGATGGAAGAAATTAAAGCTTTTGTAATGTCGATCAGAGAAAAAAAACCAGTCTTAGTTACTGGCCAAGATGGTAAAATGGCGCTAGCCACCGCAATTCAAATTACGGACATCGTACGTCAACAAATGGAACTCCAAAAAGAATCTGTCACATGAAAACAGATTTTCTCATCGTCGCCGGTGAAGCCTCCGGCGATAGTCATGCCGCTGAATTAATTCAATCGCTGAAAAAATTAAATCCTGCTATCACTTTCACCGGCATTGGTGGAAAAAAAATGCAAGCGCTCGGTGTCAATTTAATTGCTGATGCAAAAGATATGGCAGTGGTCGGATTATTCGAAATCATTTCACATGCAAAAATAATTTTCAATGCTTACTACAAAATGAAAAAATTAATCCAATCGAAAAAATTTTCGAGCATTATACTAGTGGATTACCCCGGCTTTAATTTGCGCCTAGCGCAAATCGCCAAAAAAGCGGGATTAAGAGTGATTTATTATATTAGTCCGCAACTGTGGGCATGGAAAGCAAAGCGAATTGAAATCATCAAAAAATATGTTGATCAAATGCTGGTGATTTTACCGTTTGAAGAAAATTATTATCGTGATCGCGGGGTTCCCGCGATTTTTGTCGGGCATCCATTAAGCCACTCCGTTAAAAAAACCGTAGCGCGTGAAGAAACCTTAAAATCCCTTTCCATCGAAGAAAACCAGCGACCCGTTATTTGTCTGCTGCCCGGTAGCAGACAAAGTGAAATTAAGCGGCTTTTTCCAGAGATGATACATGCAGCAAAACAATTGAAAGAAATTTATCCTGATAGTGTTTTTATTTTGCCTTTAGCCAGCACTTTAACCGAAGCAGATTTTGCGCCATTTATTAATGCTGATTTAGCGATAAAATGGGTGAAAGAAAATCATTACAATATTTTAGCTGCCTCTGATGCCTGCATTGCTGCTTCGGGAACAGTGACATTGGAACTTGCTTTGCTAGAAATTCCGCATGTGATCATATACCGGATGAATCCATTGAGTTTTTGGTTAGCAAAAAAAATCATTAAAGTTAAATATATTGGCCTAGCCAATATTATTGCGGAGCAATATTGTGCCAAAGAACTCATTCAAAATGATGCGAATGCGGATAATATTGCTACTGAAATTAAGGCGTTAATTGAAAATAAAAGTTACCGTCAGATGTATCAGTTACGAATGCAGGCCATTAAATCTAAGCTAAGCGATAAACCGGAAGATTTCGCGGCACGGGTTATTTTAGGATTGTAACGATTCGCCACAAGCGATGGAGTATTGAATTTTAATCGATAATTTGTGTGTTACTATGCGTTTGCTTTGGAGAAGCTCAAAGTTTGGAGAAGCTCAAAGTTTGGAGAAGCTCAAAGTTTGGAGAAGCTCAGAGTTTGGAGATGATCTAAGTCAGGAGATTGCCGCGGTCGCTTCGCTCCCTCGCAATGACAAAATATGGGCAACTATGCCCTCGCTTGTCATTGCGAGGGAGCGAAGCGACCGCGGCAATCTCCTGACCTGATCAGGCGCTGGAAAATGTAACTGCACTTATAAACTTAATGGTGGATTATGCAGAACTCAATCCGCCTACTTTCGTATAAAATCCCATGGACAAAAAAATGCTATCAAATAAAATCCTTTCTCGCGAAAGCTTTATCACTACCGCAAAAGTTTCATTAATATCATTTGCCTTCACGCTGCCCCTATCCACCACCGTTTCCACCATATTTTTTTACTTCAGCGCCTTTTTTGCTTTACTATTTGTACCCTTTAGAATGCATTTAAGTTTCTTGTCTCAAATAAAAACTGCGCAACTTTTTCTGCTGCTTTTTCTGCTTTTATGTATTGGCGTTTTTTATAGTAGCGCACCGTGGCAGCAAGCGCTTGCCATGCTAAGTAAATACGACAAATTTCTCTTATCCGTTTTATTTTTGGCTTTATTAACAGAAAATAAATGGCGGCGTATGACAATCAATGGGTTTGTCATTGCCACATTATTAAGTATATTTTTGATCTATTTGATTGATTTCAAATTAGCCAATTTCCAAAACCGCTATACTGTCGGTGGCGGTTTATTTAAAGATTATATTCAAACCAGTTTTTTAGCTAATATAACTTTTTATATTTTGGCCTATCGCTTTTTATTTGAAAAAACCAATCGCTATCACTGGTTTTATTTATTGGCGTTGCCATTTTTAATTTATTACATCACGTTTATTTCTGCTGGCCGGACAGGTTACGTCGTTTTCTGTTTAATTATTTTATTGCTTTGCTGGCAGCGTTTTCGTTTTAAAGGCTTAATTTTAGGAGCAGTGCTAGCAATATTATGTATGGGACTGGCCGGCTTACATTCCAAAGAATTTCAATCGCGTGTTAATGAAGCCTATAGTAATTTACAAACCTATCATCATGAAAAATCGACTTCTGTCGGCTATCGCTTGAGTTTTGCGCACGAAAGTCTGCAATTAATTAAACAACATCCCATTTTTGGTACTGGCACCGGCAGCCTGGCTTATGAAGTAGCGCACATGCAGCCACAACCTATAGCACTCACACGCAATCCACATAATGAATATTTAAATATTACAGTGCAGTTAGGTTTAATCGGTTTATTGGTTTTATTGCTGATGTATTATTACTGTATTTATGAAGCGCGTTTATTACCGCTTGAGATGCAACATTTCGCGCGCGCGATTACGCTCGTCATTATGCTGGGTTCTTGTTTTAATTCCTGGTTGATGGATACAACAGAGGGACATTTTTTCTGCGTGTTTTTAATGCTGGCTTTTGCAAGCCAGCTGGAAGGCTCTGGTCAGCGCAGGTAGCAAATTAAAAGCTGTTGCAGAAACTGAAAGTCAGGAGATTGCCGCGCTTCGCTCGCAATGACAAATGCCTGTCATTGCGAGGGAGCGAATGCGACCGTGGCAATCTCCTGACAACCCGATAGCAATTCGCTTTGCAAATATATAAAACCCATCACAAATAACCAACACAAAAAACTTACCGCGCAATCCCACGCTTTGAATTCTTAATCGCGTCTAAAAAAGAGGAAACTGTAGGAGAATTTTCTGCCATTTTTTCTAACAAGCTAATCGCTTCCGCTAAAGGTAAGCTTTGACGATAAACAATTTTGAAAGCATTGCGCAATTCACGTAAAGTTTTTTCATCAAAACCACGGCGTTTCAAACCGACTAAATTTAGTGCGACTGGCGCCGCCGGATGGCCGACTACCATCATATAAGGTGGGATATCCTGGCCGACTTTGCAAGCGCGGCCGAGAAAACTGTAGTCGCCGATTTTGACAAATTGGTGTGCGGCACAGAACGCGCTTATCACAATGTAATCACCTAATTCGACGTGGCCAGCAAGGCTGGCATTGTTTGCTAAAATATTTTCATTTCCCAAAACACAGTCGTGGGCGATATGCGTATAAGCCATAAAAAAATTGCGTGAGCCAATTTTCGTAATGCCGCCACCTGCCTCGGTACCACGATGCATCGTGGCAAATTCGCGAACAATATTGCTATCACCCATTTCTAGAAAAGTTTTATGATTTTTATAATGTGTTGATTGCGGATCAAATCCTAGTGCGACGTGTGAACTAATTAAATTATTTTTTCCAATTTTGGTGTCGCGCTCGATAACGCTATGGGAGCCAATTTGCGTGCCTTCGCCAATTTCAACATTTGGCCCAACAATCACATAAGGCCCAATAGTGACATTGGCGCCAATTTTGGCGCTTGCATCAATAATAGCAGTAGGATGAATCACGCTTTATCTCTCCGCGCTGTCATAAATTCTGCTGAACAAGCCAGTTCATCATCGACAGTAATTTTGCCGTTGAATTTATAAATATCTTTTTTCACCCAATTTAAATTAACTTCAATTTTTAATTGATCGCCTGGAATGACCACGCGTTTAAACCGCGCGTTATCGACACCAGCAAAATAAAAATCGCTGTTGTTTTTAGTGACTTTGGGATCAGATTTTAACGTTAGAATTCCCGAAGTTTGTGCTAAAGCTTCCAGCATTAATACGCCTGGCATTACAGGAAAATCTGGAAAATGTCCGATAAAAAATGGCTCATTGACAGTGACGTTTTTTATGCCAGTAATCGATTTAAACGGTTCTAACGCAATTACGCGATCCAGTAGTAAAAATGGATAGCGATGCGGCAGCATGTCCAATAATTCATTAATTGAAATAATTTCACCCATTTTTTTCCTTCTCCAATTTTGAAATCCGTTTCATTAATTGTGCTAAATTTTTAAATACCACTGCCGAGCGTAACCAATTTTCATGGGGCTGCGGCGGAATGCCGCCGGAATAAACGCCGGGTTTTAAAATGGAATTTGAAACACCTGTCATTGCAGTCAACATCACATGATCGGCAATTTTAATATGGCCATTGACCGCTACTTTGCCGCCGAATTGGCAATGTTTTCCGATTTTAGCACTGCCAGCAATTGCTGTTTGCGCGGCAATGACAGTGTGATCACCAATTTCGACATTGTGCGCAATTTGAATTTGATTATCTAATTTCACGCCATTACCGATAATCGTATCATCAACTGCACCGCGGTCGATAGTGGTGTTGGCGCCAATTTCCACATCATCACCAATACGCACACCACCAATTTGTGGGACTTTATGCCAACCATCTTTGCGTTGTAGAAAACCAAAACCATCACTACCGATCACAACACCTGAATGAATAATCGCGCGTTCGCCAATATCTGAATGATGATAAATACTGACGTTGGAATAAATAATCGAGTTTTTACCAATTTTGACTTTATCGCCGATAAAAGTTCCGGGATAAATAATTGTATTATCACCAATTTCAACTGCTTCGCCGATGACTACATTAGCTAAAATAATTACGTTTTTGCCGATTTTTGCTGTCGCTGCAACAATGGCAGTCGATGCGATTCCTGGTTTAAATTGCGGTTGATCGGCAAATAAATGGGCGATGTGTGTATAAGCATAATATGGATGCTCACAAATGATGGCAGCGGTAGGACAATCCGCTAGATCATCAGAAGTTAAAAGCACCGCAGCTGCATTGGTAGCAAGTAATGAGGATTTATAACGCTTATCGTAATAAAAACTTAATTGCGCACTATTCGCTTTATCGAGTGAAGCAATGCTTTTGATTTCCGTTTCAGGATTGCCTTTGATTTCTGCTTTTAAAATTTGGGCGATATCTTTGAGGAGGTAACAGGAAGTCATAAATAAATCGCGATTTACAGATGAGCTTGGATCTAATTGTAGGGGGGATTGAGCTGCGCGTAATCGACCGTTTTAACTGGCTTCGCAAAAACGGTGGATTACGCTTCGCTAATCCCCCCTACTTAAGAACTGCCATGGATGATGACGAATGAATAAAGCCGGCAAAGCCGGCTTTATAAGTTATTCACCTAATTGCTTCATAACATCTTTGGTGATGTCGATGCCATCTTTGGAATAAGCAACGCTGGATTCAGCTAAAATCAAATCGTAGCCGTTCTTTTGTGCAACTTGTGAAACAACAGATTTAATTTGATCAACTAATTTTTTGATCATGCCGTTTTGGGCAGCAATTAAATCTTGTTGAAATTGCTCTTGTGATTTTTCAAAAGCTTGTTGTTGCGCAACTAATTTATCTTGTTGCTTTTTGCGTTGATCAGCATTCATTACTGAGCTGTTTTTGCTGAAATCAGCAATCGCAGCTTGTAAAGATTTTTGATCATCAGCTAATTTTTTCTCACGCGAAGAAAAATCGGAGCGCAATTGATCGCCCATTTTTTTCATTTGCGGCGAACTTTGTAAAATTTGTTGTAAATTAACGATGCCGATTTTCAATGAAGCATCAGCTGCAAAACTGCTGGAAGCAAAAACCAGCATCAATCCTGCGAAAATTGCAAATAATTTTTTCATTACAAGCTCCTGATTTAATTTATAAATTTGCCAACAATCATCGCTTTGCCCTGATTGTGGATGCGAAATAATAAGCGAGCGCTTGGGGTTTGGCAATAGTAATAATCAAAATCCAAATTTGCCTAATGCTACTTAGCACTCCAGTCCCTGATCAAGCTAGAGAATGTCCGGAGGAAGACAGCAAGGAGGTCAGAACATCTCTGCCTAATTATCTTGCTTCAAAACTTCATTATATTCTGTATCTTTTTGTAGCATGCTATTTAAAATTTCTAAATTAGCTTCCATTAATCCAACAGCTTGCTCATGGGTAAAACCCGCTTTTTTTAATAGCTCAACATGTTTTAGAGTGTCAAAAATCATTGTCATCGTTTAATCCTCATATTATAAACTTAAGATTTAAGCGAAGAATTTTATAGTAACTATAAGATTATAGGCAACCAAGTTGCAAAAACGCAGTTTTTGCGGCATGATCCAGAAAATTCGAAGCTAGACAAAGGTTTTATGCCAAAAGAAGATCAAATTGAAATGGAAGGCGTGGTGTTAGAAACACTGCCCAATACTATGTTTCGTGTACGCCTGGAAAATGGTCACATTATTACGGCGCACATTTCAGGCCGCATGCGTAAAAATTACATTCGCATTTTAACTGGCGATACCGTCACCGTAGAAATGACGCCTTATGATTTAAATAAAGGTCGTATCACATTTCGCAATGTGGATAAAAAGACGCAAGCTGAGTAAATCATATTTTACCAGCCTATTTTTCGCGTACTTGCTTTTAAGTGAAGCAAGTAAACTTGACCCTCACGTCCTTTTACAGCGGGAACCGCTGGCTATTCTGAATGTTCTGGATCTTTTTTAACTGCCAATGAATCACTCAGAATTTCAATTTCTAACTTATCATCGTGTGTTGTGACATTCACTTTGCCACCCTTGACTAACTTGCCAAACAAAATTTCATTCGCCAATGGTTTTTTGATGTTTTCCTGGATGACCCGCATCATCGGACGCGCACCCATTTTTTCATCATAACCATGTTTAGCCAGCCATTCACGACCTGCTTTATCAACGGTCATCGTCACTTGTTTTTCCTGTAACTGGACTTCCAGTTCCGTGATAAATTTATCCACTACATGTAAAAGTACATCGTGGCTAAGCGATTGGAAAGGCACAATCGCATCCAGACGATTGCGAAATTCTGGCGAGAATTGACGTTTAATCGCATCATGACCACGATCGATTGTTTCTTGTGATGTAAAGCCCATGACATTTTTATCCAGCTCGTCAGCACCGGCATTAGTAGTCATCACCAGAATGACATGTTGAAAATCCGTTACACGGCCGTTACTGTCGGTCAACTTGCCATAATCCATGACTTGCAATAGCACGTTATAAACATCTGGATGTGCTTTTTCGATTTCGTCCAGGAGCAATACGGCATGAGGTTGCTTGTTAATCGCCTCGGTCAATAAACCACCCTCATCGTGTCCAACATAGCCTGGGGGCGCCCCTATCAAACGGGATACGGTATGTCTTTCCATATATTCCGACATATCAAAGCGCACCAACTGAATGCCAAGTAATTTGGCCAACTGTTTGGCAACTTCAGTTTTACCGACACCCGTTGGGCCGGCCAGGAGGAAGGAACCAATCGGTTTATGCTCGGTACGCAGACCAGAACGGGCCATTTTAATGCTGGCCACTAAAGCATCAATGGCAGCGTTTTGCCCAAACACGAGCATTTTCAGATCGCGCTCTAAATTAGCCAGCATGCGGCGATCGTCGCTAGAGACTGTTTCAGTCGGTACCCGCGCCATCATCGCAACAATAGCTTCGATCTCTTTTTCAGAAATCGTTTTGCGTCGCTTGGCTAAAGGTTGCAAACGCTGAAAAGCGCCGGCTTCATCGAGCACATCAATTGCTTTATCTGGCAAGTGCCGGTCACCAATATGGCGATCGGCCAATTCTGCTGCAGCGATGATCGCTTGCGGCGTAAAGCGAACTTCATGATATTTTTCCAAATGCGGCTTCAAGCCCTTCAAGATTTCAATTGTGTCTGCTACATTCGGCTCGCTCACATCGATCTTTTGAAAACGGCGGGTCAGTGCATGATCTTTTTCAAAAATACTGCGATATTCCTGATAAGTCGTCGCACCGACGCACTTGATTTTGCTGTTGACCAGTAATGGCTTTAATAAATTGGCCGCATCCATGGCACCGCCGGAAGCACTGCCAGCACCAATGATGGTATGAATTTCATCGACAAAAATGATGGCGTTTTCAATTTCCTGTAAGGCTTTCAACACTGCCTTAAAGCGTTTTTCAAAATCACCACGGTATTTAGTGCCAGCCAGCAAGCCACCTAAGTCGAGCGAATAAAGCGTGGCATTGGCAATTAATTCAGGCACCTGACCCGCAACGATGCGCGTTGCCAAGCCTTCGACGATAGCGGTTTTACCGACACCGGCCTCGCCGACCAATAAGGGGTTATTTTTGTGACGGCGGCAGAGTACCTGAATCATGCGACTCAGTTCCAGCTCACGTCCGACTAAAGGATCAATTTTGCCACGGCGGGCTTCTTCATTAAGATTGACAGCAAAACGATCCAGGACAGATTCGCTACTGTGCGGATGTTCTCCTGACATGCTATCAGCCGCACCACTGCCGGCTTCTCCGTTTTCGCCTTCATCCTCAGCATAATGCAGCTTGGAAATGCCATGCGAAATGTAGTTCATCACATCGAGTCGCGTCACATTTTCCTGACTCAAGAAATAAACCGCCTGGCTTTCCTGTTCATTAAAAATGGCCACTAAAACATTGGCGCCATTGACTTCTTTTTTACCAGAGGATTGCACCTGAAAAATGGCACGCTGCAATACCCTTTGGAAGCCCAAAGTCGATTGAATTTTCAGCTCTTTTTCATTAGCGACATAAGGCGTGGTTTCATCGACAAATAACCCAAGCTCACCCTTTAAACGTGAGAGATTGGCGCCACAAGCCGTCAATACAGCTGAGGCTTCAGGATTGTCGGTCAACGCCAACAGAAGATGCTCAACGGTAATGAACTCATGCCGTTTTTCTTTAGCACGCGAAAATGCAAGATTTAAAGTGTTTTCTAAAGTTTTGCTAAACATAAATGCCCCCAGTGGAGGTTAAGCGACTTCCAGGTCGCACCTGAGCGGAAATTGGTTTGCCATCGCGATTTGATTGACCTGCAACTGACGGGTTTCTGCTATATCACGCGGATACATCCCTGCAACCGCTTTCCCTTGATTATGCACCTGCCACATTAACCGTTCAGCGCTTGACTGGTCATGATGGAATACTTCAATCAATACCGCCACCACAAAGTCCATGGGTGTGAAGTCATCGTTTAGCAAAATCACTTTATAAATTTTAGGCTTATGTACTTCAACTTTTTTCGCTGCTTTCAATTTGTGAGAAATTGACGCTTTGGACATTTTCCACACCCACATGAATATAATGTTAGACTATTCTACAGCTTTTGCAGCTAAGTCATTTGAATTTAATCAAATTACATCGGTTCCCGCTGTAATAAAAGTACTGCAAAACTTTATTACATTTACTTAAATCAATAAAATTTCGAGGCATTTGAGTTTTAAAAAACACTAATGCCCTATCATGGCTGTCTACCAAGTAATTACTTTCTTATAACGGGAACCGTTATAAATGTTTAATTACAGCATCACCAAATTCAGAAGTCGAAAGTAATTTAGCGCCTTCTAAATCGCGTTCAAAATCATAAGTGACAGTTTTTGCTTTGATTGCTGCACTCATGCCGTGAATGATTAAATCAGCGGCTTCTACCCAACCCAGATGACGCAATAACATTTCAGCGGAAAGAATTATCGAGCCTGGGTTCGCTTTATTTAAACCAGCATATTTCGGCGCCGTTCCATGAGTCGCTTCAAACAACGCAACGCTATCGCCAATATTGGCGCCGGGCGCAATACCGATACCGCCGACTTGCGCAGCTAAAGCATCGGAAAGGTAATCACCATTTAAATTTAAAGTCGCAATCACATCATATTCCGCAGGACGCAATAAAATTTGCTGTAAAAAATTATCCGCAATCACGTCTTTAATAATAATTTCGTGTCCGTCGTGCTTAATCACCATCCAGGGGCCGCCATCTAATAATTCCGCGCCGAATTTTTCACGCGCTACTTCATAACCCCAGTCTTTGAAAGCGCCTTCGGTAAATTTCATGATATTGCCTTTGTGCACTAAAGTGACAGAATGGCGTTTATTATCGATCGCGTATTGAATGGCGCGCGCCACTAAACGACTGGTGCCCTCTTTTGAAACCGGTTTAACGCCGATGCCGCAATGTTCTGGAAAACGAATTTGAGTGACATGCATTTCTTTAATGAGAAAATCAATCACTTTTTTTGCACCTTCGCTGTCAGCTTTCCATTCAATGCCAGCGTAAATATCTTCAGAATTTTCGCGGAAAATCACCATATTCACTTTTTCTGGATGTTTTACCGGACTCGGCGTGCCATCAAAATAACGCACGGGACGAAGGCAAACATATAAATCTAATTGTTGACGCATCGCGACGTTCAATGAACGAATGCCACCACCTACCGGCGTTGTTAACGGGCCTTTAATCCCAACAACAAATTCTTCCAAAGCCGTCAAAGTTTCTTTCGGCAGCCACTCATCTTTGCCATAAACTTTAGTCGCTTTTTCACCCGCATAAATTTCCATCCAATGAATTTTTTTATCGCCATCATAGGCTTTCTTGACCGCAGCATCGACGACTTTAATCATGACCGGCGAAATGTCCGCGCCAATACCATCGCCTTCAATATAAGGAATAATCGGCTGGTTAGGCACATTTAAAGAAGTATCATGGTTGACTGTAATTTTCTCCCCATGCGTCGGCACTTGTATTTTTTGGTAAGTCATATTGCGCTCCTCTGGCTGGTTATCAGAATGGGCGCAATTATGCTGAGGCAGTTGCTTAAATGCAATCGTTCAGCGATTCAGCGCAAGGCGCTGAATGTGATATTTATCAAACTGTTCTAGCGCTTTTCATGAGACATTAAATTTTCGGCAAATCATTAATTAGAGGAGAAAATAAGGATGAACAATTTAGAGTCGGTAGTCACTGAAAGTTTAAATGAGCTGGAACGTATTTTGGTAAATAAAGTTACGGTCGGCGACAAAATTGAAATTTATGGTTATACAATTATTCCATTGATGACTGTCGGCTTTGGCTTTGGTGCGGGAGAACGTGGCGGTGACGAAGATAAAAAAAGTTCGACTGGCTCGGGTGTGGTTGGCACCGGTATGGGAGGCGGCATTAAGCCGGCTGCCATTATTATTGCCAGCGCTAATGAAGTAAGGCTTGAAGTGATTCCCAACTCGCAAAAAAGTTCAGCCTTTGAACAAGTCAGCAAACTTTTAATGGAAAAATTTTCCGATAAAAATCTGGGCAGTAAGCTTTCTCAAAAAGCCAAAGAATATAAAAGCAAAAGCTCATCTCAAGAAAATAAAAATAACGATACCAGTGAGGAAAATCCGGAAAATAAGGCAGAATGATCTGGGAATTTTTTATAGTTGCAATTTTATTGCTAGCAATTTTTAGTTTACCAATCAGATTGCAATTAATTGCTGAAGATTTAACAACTGAAAGCAATCAGTTGCAGTTGATGATATTTTGGCGATTAAATAAATTTCGCGTAAGAATATTTTCAATTCGGATAAATCAAAGTGATATTTATTCGAAATTATTTAATCGCCAATCAGCTGTATCAACCAAACAACAGCGGCTCTTACTAAAAAAATTTTATGACGCTATCGCAATAGAAACATTGGTTGTCGACATCAAATGCGGCTTATCTGATCCAGCAGAGATGGGGGAATTGCTCGGCATAAGCCAGGCGATTGCAGCGGTGTCTGCTGTTTATTTACCATATGAAATTCGATTTATTCCGGAATTTGATTCGTCTTGTTTGGAATTGAGAGCAAATAGTGTTTTTCGTATTTCCGTTTTGCGTTTATTGATTGCGGGTGGTGAGAGTTTATATCTTATTTTGAAAAATCGAATATTTTCCGGCAAATGACATGAGCTTATGCGCAGCTAATGCCACTCAACTTTCATCAGGCTCAATCACCTGAAAATAAATCCAACGATTTTTGATTAAATTATTAACCCCGGGATTCGAAGCTAAAATATTTTCCACCTGCGATTTTTTTGCATAAACCAACACAAATAATCGTAGAGGCTGATGCAAAATTTCATCCTGATAAAATACGCTTTGCTGCGGCAAGCCAATTTGCAAATCTGAAAGATTTCCCAGCATAACGCCTAATTTTCCTACTAAATTATGAATAGCTTTATTGCCGGAACCAAAAATGTGCGGATCGGTAACTGAAAAATAATATTGTGAATTAATCCAGTGCGCCACCACCATCGGCGCAGACAAGAGTAATTCCAAAATTTTTCCATCGGCATCATGCTCCGGATAATAATCATGTAAGAAGGCGCGGCCTTCTAAGTTTAATGGTTGAGAAAAATAACGCGGGCCGATGATAAATAAAGCATTATTCGCCAGCCCCATCTCTGGCAATAATTCTGACCATAATGTCGCGCGTTTTGCAGCAGAATAAGGATTCGGCAACCGTTTTAAACGTTCTTCGCGATTACGTGATCCAGCTAATTTTAAATCCGCTTTCAATGCACTCAAATCTAATTTTTCATGTGGCATTAAAAATTCGATTTCATCTAACGTGGTATTGTGACAAACTGGAATAAATTGCGTAGTGGCAGGAATATGTATTTGTTGCTCGCGAAGCCCTTTACGAACGCGCTCATCATTTAATACGGTAGCAGCAACGATGGCGTTAGCAATACCGGCATTGCCGCCACAAGCACCACAATCTAAAGCAGCCTGATAAGGATTATTATCCGACTGTGCGCGATGCGCAGAGATGAGTACGGTATCAGCGAAATTCTTCGTTAAACCTAAGCATTTCAAAAATAATGCGGCTTGGTTGATTGCAAGCGTTAGATCAAAACCAGCTTTAGAAAAAACTTCGTAAGAAAATTTAGCGGGGTCGATATTTTCAAAATATTTTTTGTACTTTGCAGGAAAATAATTTTTACCCAGTAATTTTAGCGCGAACCAAAAACCCAGCATTTCAAATAAGATAAATGGCGTTAATAAGTGATTTTTGGCAGTCATCAGCAATTGAATCAATACATGCTGGCGATATTTAAATCCGGAATAAAATTCCGTTAAATTAACCAGCTCTTCAGGTGCTAATAATGCCGGACACTGCAAGCAAACTTTCTCATTGATGTTGCTTTCTAATTTAAAAGCAAAGCCAAAAAAGCCGGCGAAACCAAAAGTTTGATAGGGGCCAGAATTTTCCAGGTGACGGCGAAAACCTTCTGAACGCGTATCGATGCAGAAAATGGCTTGAGCTTTAGCCAACGCTTGCTGCTTATTAATTTTTGGTTGCGATAATTTTGTCAAAATTTCGTTTTGATAATTTAATTCTAAAGCTTGTTGCCAGAGAAAATAAAAATGTTTTAATTTTAAATCATAAAATTTTTCGCCAATATCATATTCGAGCTGTTTTCGTTGATTATTCAGATAAGTCCTGAAATCAGATAAAGTCGGCTCGACTTCATTTTCGACTTCAAACTTAAACTCATTTTTAAACAAATTCGAATAGCGCTGTAAATTAACGATTTCATAACAAAGCCAAATGATAATCAGACTTTTAATTTCAGCTTTCTGCTTCACCAAAGGATTGTCTGGTCGGCTCTGTAGCCATTTAATAAAGCTGGACCAACCATACAATTGGCAAATAATTTGATGAAAATAATAAAACTGTACTGGTTGAGGTAATTTTATTTGCTTCAGCAAATAATCCAACGCATCATCTGGTTGATCAGGCATTTGCAGAAGCAGTGTTTTTAAAGCATAGTTTTCTTTAGCTGCCAAATTCTTCCAGCTTAAATAAAAGTTTTCACTTTTATGAGGAAATTGCCAGCTGGCTTGTCCTTGATCGAAATAAGCCATTAGCCATTTAAAAATTTTCTTTTTAATTTCATTGGTTAAATCAAATTTAAGATGGCTTTTCATTTGCTCGGAAAGCAATATTCTAGATTTATTTTTAGCCTGATATTTGCGGGTTTCTTCAAAAAGCTCTAAATCGCTTTGAAAATTGGCATTTGTCAGCAATTCGGCCAGGCCATCAAACTGATCACCAGCCACTTGCTTTAAACTAGAAACGGAAATCTTTTTTAAGGCAAACAAGCGATGATAATAAGCAATATTCATCACACCCATGACTGGCATGTGTTCCGCTAGATTGGCACAAGCAGATTCAAAAGCTAAATCTGTCAAATCTGATAAAGGATTAATAGCAACCAAAGCATAAATCGGCCACTGAACCGCAAGATTTTTTTCAATTAATGAAATGCATTCGCTGGGATTCATAAACTTGACCACAAATTGAGTATAATTTCCCAAAGCCTTTCAGGAAACAAGCCATTATAGAGATTCACAACTATCGCCAAAATGGCAGCCAGATGACTGCTTACAGTCATATTAGGATGGTAACTTTTCAAAGCTGCTTTACTAAAAACATATTCTTGAAGCGCATGTAACACTACCATGCTCAATAAAATCATCGCGGCAGCAAAAACGATAGCTGCCAATGGCGTATAAATTAATAAATTTTTCAAAACAAAAAATTCTGCATTAAAAATTGCCGTGCCGGGAATACCAATTAATAACATTAATAAAGCGCTTAGATAAATGCTAAACCAGGGCAATTGATTGTTTTTTATTCTGCGCTCTATCCTGCGCTGCCGTAAATTTTTCATCAGGAAAACCAACGCCAGTAAAATAAATAAAACGTTAAATCCTTGATAAAGCATGATGCCTGTGGTTTCAGTGGAAATGGAACACAAACCCGCATTGACTAAAGCAATTTCTGCTAATGCCAAACAATAAATTAATTGTTTAATTTTTTTAGGCCGGTTAGCGATAATCAGGAAAAAAATAAACAGCATTAAATTAAGCGCAAACAGCAAGCTTTGCTGAATTTCCACACCGGCAAGCCAGGCAAATACGCCTAATAATAAATTCAAGCTTAAATAGCCTGCTAACACAGCTAAAGAGATGGGATTCAGCCAACGTTGATTAAAGTAATCACCTAATTTTCTCAGCGGATAAAGCAAATAATGACGGTAAAAATCTTCCACTCCGAGCTTATTAAAGCTGAGCATATAAAGTGAACGAGCAAGCGCCGTCTGCGTCAATCTTTGATGGTTCGCAAACCAAAATAAAATCTGGCCAGCTATCAGAAAGCCAACCAGCAACCATTGCCAGGAAATATTTAAAGGAGAAACCACAACAAGATTATTTAATAAAAAATGATCAAAAGGTTTAATTAAATGGAAATAAAAAGCAAATACCAGAAATAATCCCACTATTAAAATCAAATAATCGATTTTATTTATGTCAAAATCAAAGCTTTTCCAAAGTATTTGCGCTAAAGTCACACTAATAAAACAAATGATTAAAGGGTTAGTTAAATAATCAATGTTATTTTCTGAAATCCATGGGTAAGCGATAGACCAAAATAAACTGATGATCAAAATGACAAACAGGAACAAAGCCATTTTTTTATAGAAAGAAACTGTCGTCTTTTTTGCTTTTAATGGTAGGCCACTCAAACCCGAGCCCGCGCTTAAAAACAAACTGCCTTTAAAAAATCCATGACTAATTAAATGAAAAATGGCTGAGGCGTAAAAACCCAAACCAATTTGCAATAACATAAATCCCATTTGACCCATCGTCGAATAAGCCAGCTGTTTTTTCACATCGGTTTGCGTCAGCATGAAAAATCCAGCTAACAACGAAGTGAGCGCACCCACCACAAAAACCAATAACAAAACCTGACTGCTCTGGCTAAACCACGGTGATAGCCGTACTAATAAAAATCCGCCCGCATTGATAATGCCGGCATGCATGAATGCAGAAACTGGTGTCGGTGTTTCCATGGTATCAGGCAGCCAGATATGAAATGGAAATTGCGCTGACTTGGTCATTACTGCCAAAAAAACTAAAACGAGAATGACCGTGCTAGCAGAAATAGCCTGGCCGAAAATATGCAGTATCACAGGATTGGCAGAAAACAAAGTGGCAAAGTCGCTGGTGTTGAAATAAATATAACAGAGCAACACCGCCATTAAAAAACTGATGTCGCCGAGCCGATTAATAATAAATTTTTTCTTGGCGGCGCGATTCGCTTCTTCATCATAATGATAATGATTCAGCAATAAATAAAGTGAAATGCCGATAAATTGCCAAGCGATAAATGCTGTTAATAAATTCCCACTCAACACCAATAACAATACCGAAAATGTCGCCAAAGATAATTGCGCCATAAAACGGCCTTGAGTGCGATCTGAGCTTAAATAGCGGGCTGAATAACTTTGTACCATTAAACTGATAAATAAAACCAAGGCCATCATGATGCGCGATAGCGCATCCCATTGGAATGCCAGGGTGAAATTGATGCTGTCGAATTGAAATAATGTGAAGTGCGTGAGTTGTTGGCCTGAAAAATAAATCAAGCTAACAATAAATATGACCAAACTGAACACAATCGTTGATTGACAGAGAAGCCTCGCTACACGGCCCCAGTTTTGAACCAATAAGGCCACAATGCCTGCGAGAAGCGGCAAAATTAAACTGACCAATGGTAGAAAAAAATTCAGCATCCTTAATCATCACTCTGAGCTATGACAAGGCATGATAAATTAATTGAATAACGCATCAGTGACAAGCTTTTTAATTATGAATACGACGCAGCCAAACAACTGGCGCCGCGCTCACTAATTTCACATCGTAAAAGAAAGGCTTGCGTGCCGTCGTCGCCAAATTGATGTGGGAAAGGTGATAGCAGCCGGCTAGGCTGCCAGCCATCAAACGCCTAAGGTAGCTTTCGCCACCTTGAATCAGCACAATACAGTCCTGACCGATTAAGTTTTCGATCGCCTTGCCATAACGGCGGATACCTGCCACTACTTCGCCTTTTTTATAAATTGGCTCCATCGCATCATCATTAACCACAAAATCGACGGCATGTTTATGTTGTTTTAAAAATACTTCAGTTTCTGCCTGAATTTGCTTGATCTGATTTTTTTGCGTTGCTTCGCTATGTTTGGCCTCTTCCGTCATCACCTGGCCAGTGATGGCCCATTTATCGATCACTAGCGGTGGCTCGCCGGCGCCATGCAATAACCAATCAAAACTGCAATGAATGCCTATAGCGGCCAAACCGGTAATCAATCGATTAATTGATTTTTCCGGCAGTGAATGCACATTGCCATCCTCCCAGTGCTGCATCGTGCTATGAGGAATACCGGTTTTTTCGGCAAATTCACGCCGCGAGAGTTGGCTCATATCACGCAATAATTGCACTCGCCGTGCGCGGGCTAAACGTTCTGCTTCCATGGGGTTTGTTACCTTTTGTAAGAAATTGCTTACAACATAAATGGCAAATGTCTTATGTACCATTTATTATATTTATGGTTCAATAGCATTGCAAAAATGATTCAGCGCCAATAATAACAATAACCTCTCCTGAAAAAATCTTTGCGGTTACAGTTAAACCCAATATGGCTGATAGTAGCGAAATTTTTAAATAATGAAAGTCAACCCTAATAATAAAAATCGGTACTTTTTGTTAAGCACTAACTGTCAACTGGGTAATGGCTTGTTGTGATCGGCTTTGCGTCTGTCCTGATTAAAGCCCAGCAAAACAAACCCGCAACAAGCCACTGTAACCATAAAAACTTTTAATAATAATGAGGCTAATTATGGTCTTGCCGAGCGAACCTAAAAAAATTATCGAAGATTTAATTACAGCGCATCATTTCAGCGTTACACATATTGCCGAACAAATCCAGTTGTCACGTAAAACTTTATACAAAATCCTTAATAATCTGCCGGTTTCAGGCAGTACAATTTGCGCACTTACTAATTTTTATATCAAAACCAAACATATGGCCACTATGAAACAATCATAAATTGACATCGAAAATTATTTTAACATTCAAGGAATTTATTTATGAAACAGCGAATAAAAACTGATATAAAGCTGCCAACAGAAAATAAAAAATATTATTTGGGTGAAAAATTCCCTAAAATTTATTTCACATTGCGCGAAGCGCAATGCATGAAATATTTTTTAAAATATTTCAGCAACGCTAAAGTGGGTCAATTACTAAAATTATCTTCATGGACTATCGATTTTTATTTAAGCAATATGAAACTGAAACTAAACGCAAAAACTAAAAGCCAATTGATCAAGCAAGTTAAAAAAAGTGATTTTAGGAAACAGTTAAAATTAATTGATATTGACAAAAGCTAATCAGATAGCAAAACACCTATTAATCCCCCTGTCGTCCCGCCATGGAGGGCGGGATTCAGCGGTCCAGGGACAATTGAGCAGCACCTGATAACTGTTAAACAACTTTTTATTTACCCCTGCATGTTTTATGATCCGGCTGCAAATTCCTGGCAGTCATTTTGAAACGAGATCCCTATGCATTTCTGGTTAAGCATGCTGTTGGCTTTTCTTGTCAGCGTCACTGCTATTTATTTATTAAAACCGATTGCTTTAAAAGTTGGCCTGGTTGACCATCCTGACGAACGTAAACAACATCAAGGCCAGGTCCCGCTGATTGGCGGAATTGCATTTTATTTAGGCATCCTATCAGGCATTCTTACCTCACCTGTCAGCCTCTTACCTTACCTGAGCCTGATTACAGTCATGAGCATTTTAGTTCTGGTCGGAGTGCTAGATGACAGGCACGAATTGACGCCAAAACTTCGGCTTTTGTCACAATTTCTCGTTGGTCTTATTATCATTTTTTGGGGGAAACTGGAGCTATTGAGCTTCGGCAATTTAGTTGGCGCCCATAGCATTGCTTTAGGACTATTTGCCATTCCGGTGACGTTATTTGCTGTGATGAGCATTATTAATGCTTACAACATGATGGATGGCTTAGACGGCCTCGCAGGCGGAATCAGTTTTATTCAAATTATTTTATTGATGGCATTATGCTATTGGCATGGCACTTTGGCAGACGCTAATTTTTTAGCGATTATTGCTATGAGCATTTTAGGTTTTCTGATTTTCAACTTTCCCTTTAAAACTCAACGCGCACAAGTTTTTATGGGCGACGCCGGCAGCATGTTATTAGGCGCAATTATGGTTTGGTTCGCCATCCATCTGACCCAAGGTAAGACTGCCATTTTGCAGCCCGTCAGTTTGCTTTGGATCATGCTCGTCCCAATTTTTGAAATTATGGCGGCTGTTATAAGACGGCTATTTAAAAAACAATCACCTTTGGCAGCAGATCGTGGCCATACGCATCATCGCTTAATTGATCAAGGTTTAAGTAACAAAGCAGTGACTTATTTGCTTTGTCTAGCGACTTTGATTTTTGGATTGGTAGGGATCGGGATGGAATTATTTCAGGTCAAGGAAAGTGTGATGTTTTTGATATTTTTGGGGCTTTTTGGTTTGTATTTTGTTTGGTTGACTTTCAGCGGTTCCCGTTGAAGAAGCGCTTTGAAAGTTGGGTTTGCCCACCCAATTCAATGCTATTTCAAGAGAACAATAATTTTAAGTGCTAAACAATTATTTGCTTGATAGCGGAAAACACTCTGATTCTGTATTATAATTTATATGAAAATTAGTGTATTTTTTAGTATGAGATAAAATATATGACCACATTATCGATTGCGCTACCCAATAAGCTCGCCGAAGCCAGCCAAGAAGTGGCTAGAAAATTAGGGTTATCTCGAACAGAATTTATTCGACAAGCAATTGCTCATGAATTGGAAGCTGTCAAAGCAAAATTTGAGCAGGAAGCCATCATTAAGAGCTTTAACGCAATGAAGCAAAATCAGGCTTACTTGTCGGAAGCTGATGAGCTTGATACAGGATTCGATACTGATTTACCAAAAGATGGGGATGACTGGTGGAACGGATAGAAGTATTGACGCGTGGTGGCATTTATCTGGCAAAACTAGATCCTGCAAAATCTCATGAAGTAGGTAAAATTCGGCCGGTTATTATTTTAAATGCGCAAATTATTTTAGATACACTGCCACCTATTGTATTTATTTGTCCATTAAGCAGCCAATCACATGATGCATTTAGTGGTTTGCACGTGAGCTTGCCAAGTCGTGATAGCTTAAAAGTAGATAGTTATGCTTTGATTGAACATTGCCGATCAATTAGTATTCGTCGGATTTTACATCCCAGGCTAGCACAATTAACCGCTTTTGAACTATCGACGCTATTGCATCGTTTGCAGCGGTTATTGGATTTTTAATCAAACAGCTAACGATTTATCAGCGGAAACCGCTGATTTACTGATACTCACTCGCCACCGCATAAATCCCCGGCGCGTTGCGTAAATATTCTTTGTAATCCATGCCATAGCCAAAGACGTATAAATTATCGACATTTAAACCGATAAAATCTGCTTGCTGTAGGCCATATGGATCGCGCGCATCTTTTTTATCGACGAGGGCTGCGGTGTAAACTTTACGCGCGCCTTGTTGATAGCATTCTTCAACAATCGCTTTTAATGTGAGCCCCGTATCTAAAATATCTTCAACGATTACAACGACGCGGTCTTTTAATTCGATGCGATTTTTTGCTTTCCAAATTAAATCCGCTCCACTGGTATTGCCGCGATAACGCGTTGCATGCATGTAATCGACTTCTAAAGGAAAATTAAGCCTGGTCAGCAACTGTCCTAGTGGCACCATGCCACCGACAACAACGCAGATAAAAATCGGATTTAATTGCGCTACTTCACGATCAATTTTTTCCGCCATTTGATCAAGCGCTTTTTCAACTTCCGCTTTAGTATAAAGGCAAGTCGCTTTATTCATCACAGCTTGAATATCTTGTGGTAATTGCATAAAACACCTTTAAATAAAATATCCCATTACAAACTGCAGAGTTTACCGCAGAACTGAATATCAGCTCAGCAAAAACAAAGTTTTAAAAAATGCCACAGCCCATGTCATGCATGCTACTAACACTAAGCACTTTGATAGCGGCGAAAGCCGCTATTCTCCGACAAAATTTGTTCCACACCGGCTAAATCATGACAAAGCAAAATCGCATCACAGCCTGCATCTAATGCAAGTAGCGCACGTTCAACAGCAGAACCATATTTTTTAGCAGCTTCCATATTTAAATCATCACTGACAATCATGCCAGAAAAATTTATTTTTTTGCGTAAAATTTCACGTAACCAAAAAGCAGAGAATGTTGCAGGCTTTGCGTCAACTTCTGCATAAATCACATGCGCGGACATGATGTAATCTAATTGATGGCCAAGTTTTGCAAAAGGCTGTAAATCTTCTTGCCAAAGGGTTTCAAAATCGCGCTGATCCACCGGCAATTCATAGTGCGAATCGGCAACAACCGCGCCATGGCCTGGAAAATGTTTGCCGCAAGACAAAATGCCGCCTTTTTTCATGCCGGCGATTAAATGTGCGGCGCAATCGATAACAATCGCTGAATCACGATGAAAACTGCGGTCGCTGATGACTTGTGATGCGCCATAATTTAAATCTAATACCGGCGCGTAACTTAAATCAAAATTGAAACGCTTTAATTCCTCTGCCATCGTTAAACCTGTCTGATAGCATTTTTCACGAGTTTTTTCTTTATTTTCTTTATAATTTAAAGCAAGCTCATGCGCCGATGGTAATTGGGTAAAACCCTCGCGAAAACGTTGGACTCTACCGCCTTCTTGATCGACAGTGATTAATAATTTGGGATTGGCTTTTTTAATTGAAGTAACGAGATTTTTTAATTGCTCAGGTGCTTGATAATTTTTACTAAATAAAATCGCACCACGACAATACGGATGCGCGAAAAATTCTTTTTCTTCAGCCGTTAATTCAAGTCCTTGGGGATTAAAAATTAAAAAACTCATAAAACTCTTATTAGAAAAGATTCTTGGCGTTTTTCAAAAATTCCAATTCCGCCTCAGTACTGGGACGTCCTAAAACTTCATTACGTTGCGGAAAACGGCCGAATTTTTCGATCACTTCATAATGACGCGCCGCATACACCAAAAAATTTTC
Organism: uncultured Gammaproteobacteria bacterium; assembly: GCA_964441315.1. Taxonomy (GTDB): domain Bacteria; phylum Pseudomonadota; class Gammaproteobacteria; order CAYTUN01; family CAYTUN01; genus CAYTUN01. Next base: position 24,872 of record CAYTUN010000024.1, read on the forward strand.
ATAAGTACTGCGCGTTTCCTGAAACGCTAATGCTGCCAACATTTGATAAGCACGCACGCTTAAAGTTTGCATTTCCAAACTTTCGGCATGCATTAAAGGCATATAAAAAAATGTGCGTTCAATTAAACTTAAGAAATGATCGTGCTGTTGTTCAATGCCTTGCAGGCATTGTTTTAGCGCTGCATCATCTTGTAAAAAAGATCGTGCAAATCCACGATAAATTACGCGCGAAAATTGGTCCAATAAAATAATCAATGCCAAATTTCCGCGAGGTTCGTTTGCCCAGGATTGATAATCGCCTTTCACCGCTAGTTGAAAATCAGCCTCAAAATGATCTTTAATTTCCTGATCAATATTCGGATCTTTGCCAAACCAAACTTGCCAACGATGCTCTGAAGGCGTTACTGCAGTTTCTGCATGTCCAAACCAATAATCTAAAATGGCTTGTGCTTTTTCATTTAACATTCCGTTCTCACTATTTTTTTTCAAAAAAATCTACGGGCCGCTGTGTATCAATGCGAGTCCGTACTTTCTCAGTTTTTACGTGGATCTTTTTTTCATTGCCATTCTTTGTCATTACGAGCGAAGCGTGGCAATCTTTTGATTCCAACTTGGAACCAGATGATCTAATACTAACGTAATGTCAGGAGATTGCCACGCTTCGCTCGCAATGACAAAGAGAAACAATAACAAAGGCCATATTAATCAGTTTTTTAAAAAAGTTGCAATGATCGTCAGCAGTTTTCAGTGAAAAATATCTGGGCTTTGTTGAACAATTCAAAAAAATAAAAACCAAAATGTAGGGGCAGGCCCCCGTGCCTGCCCTGGTCTCGGTACTACCGATACGATGGGCAACCACAGGGGATTGAGCATTAACTAAAACGGTAGTTAATTTGGATACCAAATTCGTTAACTTGGCTATCAAAGGAAGCGATAGCTGCGTTAGTCACGCTATACGGGACTGAGGTAACGGTTTGGATATTGCCAGAAAAGTTTTGCGAGCCATTAATGCTGGTATTAGGCACAAACAAGTGAGCATAACCCACATCAAATGACAGGTTCTTGGTGGCAGCATAGCTTGCGCCCAGGCCTACCCAGTAACGATTGTTGTCTGGCAAACGGAAAGTGCGGGTTTGATCATTTCTAACGGGAGATTCGTCATAGGCGACACCGGCTCTTAACGTGGTCTTCTTGTTGGCATGGTAAGCCATACCGATGGAAGGACGCCAGGTATTGCGGAAAGCCAGGTTCAAGTTGGCTTGCTGAATCACATTACTGATAGTGCCACTATAACGGATTGTAATATTCTGGATTTCATTCCAGTTAGTCCATATCAGGCCTGCTAATGCAGTCCACTTTTCGTTGAAATCGTGGTAAAGCGAAAGATTGGCAGTCGCCGGCAAGGTAAAGGAGGAATCAGCACGACCAGTCGGGCTTTGCAAAAATGGGAAAGGATTGGATGGCAAAGTCAAAGAAGCTGGGCCATCGACATCAAAATCCAGCTTTGAACGGTAACTTAAACCAGCACGTGTGCTAGGTGTAAATTGATAAAGCGCACCAGCGTTCCAGCCATAACCCCAATCTTCGCCTTTATTGACAAACTTGCCTTCATAGGTAGCTTGTGGGGATAACTGTGTTGCTGGTACGAAAATAAAAGTTTGCTGGTTTAAAGTGGTGGTGACGTTATCAATATCCAATCCCACGCCAAGCGATAATTTAGGTGTTAATTGCAAGGCAAAAGAAGGGCCAAAATCAATAACAGTCAAACGGGAATCAGTTGCCATAAAGCGCGTCAGGCTGCCGCCATCATATTGGGTCTTTAAACCATAAGGCACACTCATGCCAAAACCAAAAGCAACTTTTTTGTAAGGATAAACAAATTGGAAAGCAGGAATGCCTTCAATGCCGCCTGGTTTTTGGTTGGGATTGCCGGTGACAGCAGAAACGTTTGTTTGCTGTGGAATTAAACCAGAACCGCCTCCAGCCACGGCAGTATTCGTTGCAGAAGTCGCATGTTCATCAATATCTAGATCAATAGCGGTTGCAGAAAACGCAATTGCAGGATGCTCCAGGCGCGTCATGCCCGCTGGATTATAAAATTGCGTAGCAGCATCATCAGCACGCGCAGCCGTACCTGAAAACGCTGTACCCATGTCATAAACACTTTCCTCAAATAATTGAAAGCCGCCAGCGTAAACCAAACTGGTCATACCCAAAACAAACGCTGGTACCGCAATTTTGACTGCAATTTTCTTCATTTCCTTGCCCTATTGATGGTTGTTGTTTAAAAAATTCGCGTAGGATAAAGCGCTTTGGTTTTGAAAGCAAATGCTGTGATTGATATTGAGAGTTGAGGATCTAAAAACCTTTTGGCTGAAGTTTTTGCTTACTAATTATTTATGGCAGAGGCTTATCGCGGCTATTCTAAGTTTAAAAAACATATTTTTTATCACCCCTCATCCGCCCCGTTGGGGCACCTTCTCCCACAAGGTGAGAAGGCTCTCCTCGTAGTTCAATATCTTTTAAAAAAAAGGCGGAGTTCAGGGCATTGAACTTTATTTCATCAGCAGATTTAATATTAATTATTTAATCAGCATA
>CAYTUN010000025.1:0-27180 GCA_964441315.1 uncultured Gammaproteobacteria bacterium
ACATTTTTGCTGATTAATTTATTACTCAGCATTACCTTAATTACTTCTTTATCGATTATTGGCAACCTCTTTTTAGAACACCGCGAATTACAATTGCATCTAGATGCGCGCTTAACGCAAGCTGCATTTACGATTGAATCTTTCACCAGTCATCAAATCCGTCCGGGCGATTATCTGCCGTTGCAAAAAGCAGTCAATCGTGAAGCACAAAAAATTTCACAATTACTCGATAAAAATCCGAATTTTCGCGAACATTCTGATTATAGCCACATTCGTTTTCAAATCTGGGGGCCAAACAAACAATTGCTGTTGCAATCGATGCCAGCCATTAGCGAAAACCTGAGCATGCTACCAGACGGTTTATCAGAGTATTGGATTAATGGCCAGCCTTGGCGCGTATTTGCTACCCTTAATGAAGCCAGCAAAAATAAAATTATTGTTGCAGAACGCTATGATTTTCGCGATTTATTGGAAGGACGCATCGCGCGCAATTCAATTATTATTATGTTAATCGCCTATCCGTTTTTAGGTTTGTTAATTTGGCTGATCGTTGGCCGTGGATTAAGCACATTAAAATCCGTTGCTTATGAAGTTAGCCATCGCGCACCGACTTATTTGAGACCAGTCGATTTACGTCATGTGCCCGTTGAAATCGTGCCAGTCATTGAAGAATTGAATCAACTATTACAGCGTGTGCATGATGCTCTCGATCGTGAAAAACGTTTTGCTGCGGATGCAGCGCATGAATTACGCACACCGTTGGCAGCGCTCAAAGCACACACGCAAGTTGCATTATTGGCGCATACTGAAGAAGAGCGCACATCAGCGTTGAAAAAGGTTTTGGAAGGGGTAGACCGCAGTGCGCATGTAGTGCAGCAATTATTAATCATGAGTCGGATGTCCGCTGATGATAGCTTTGATAAGCCAATGCCAGTTGATTTCGTTCAGCAGGCGAAAATTGTCATTAGTGAATTAGTTGCTGACGCAACTAAAAAAGACTCTGAAATAGAATTACTGGCAAAAGAAAACATTAGCAAAATTATGGGTAACCCAACTGCTATCAGCATTATGATGCGTAATCTGATTGATAATGCAATCCGCTACTCACCTGAAAAAAGTGTTGTTAAAGTGGGTATTGAGGAAGTAAATAATAAAATCATTTTTACCGTCACGGACAACGGCCCTGGCATTCCGGAAGAATTACATGAGCGTATTTTCGAAAGATTTTATCGGATTTTAGGTAATAAAAGTAGCGGCAGCGGCTTGGGATTAGGCATTGTACAAAAAATTGCGAAATTACATCGTGCTGAAATTAAACTCGGCAAACCAGAACAGGGTAACGGATTTAAAATCAGTATCATTTTTGAAATTAAAAAATAACCTTTTTCTAAATCCAATAATAGAAATATGGACAGCATCACCTGGAAAAATTTAATCGAACAATGGGATTGTCACACCCTGCTCGTCACCGCCAACAAACGGCTGGCGCATTATTTTAATCAACGTCTCAATCAACATATAGCACTAAATCCTGCATCAGCATGGCAAAGCCCGGTTTGCCTGCCTTTTAAAACCTATTTAATACAATTATGGCAACAGGAAAAAAACCGTAATGAAATTATTATTGATGAAAATACCGAAATTTTAATCTGGCAAAATATCATTCAGCAGTCGCACCAGAAAGAAAAATACATTGAGATTAAACCGCTGGCCAAATTATGTATGCAAGCCTTTTCGGCTTGCATCGAATGGGGGTTGCCGGTTGCGGAGCTGGCACAGGACCCACGAGCGGTTGGGAGGGCTTTTGGGGGGTGGTATCAAGCTTTTACAAAGTATTGTCAGCAACAAGAGTTGATAACATTTTCAGAAGCTCTTTTTCAGTTAGCAGATACACACAAAATAGAAGATAAAAAAATTATTTTTGCGGGCTTCGAGGAATTTTCCCCACTAAAACGTGTTTTCTTAAACCACCTGACTGAAAAAAATACTGTGCTGTTTTTTCAAAACGAAAAAAAAGGATTGCCGCTGGTACAAGTTGCCAGCACTTCTCAAGAAGAAATTTATAGCATGGCCTATTTTTCTAAGGAAAAACTTGAAAAGAGCCAAGAGCAAACCATTGGTATTGTTATTCCTGATTTGCGTGATAAACAGGAAAAGATTATTAAAATATTTCAAGATGTTTTTTATCCCGAAGATGCAAATACGTTTATCAATATTTATACTGGTAAAAAATTGATTGATTACGAAATCATTCAACGTGTATTTGATATATTTGATTGTACGCAACCGATACTTGAATTTAAAAGCTTATTTAATCTCATTAAATCTAACTATGTTTTAGCATCACAACAAGAAAAATATTCGCGTTTATTGTTAGAACAGCTATGGCGTAGGGAAAAAGAATATCGTTTAACATTAAATGAATTATTGGAAACCTTAAAAAATGAATCGATCTGCCCTATTTTGCAAAAAATTTTAAATGAGTTTCTTCAACTGCAAGCTAATTCAACCGGCAAAAAAACCTATCAAGAATGGCAAGAATACTTTTTAGCGATGCTAAAAAGCTGGGGCTGGCCAGGAGAACGCAGTATCGACTCAACCGAATATCAATTAATTGAACGATTTAAAGTATTATTAAAAGAGTTCGGAGGATTAGATTACAGTCTTTCTCCTTGCGCCTATTCAGACGCGATTTCAGCATTAAAAGAGCTCGCAGAAAATACCTTATTTCAACCAGAAGAAAACATTAAGCCGATTCAAATCCTTGGCGCATTGGAGGCGATCGACCGTGAATTTGATTATCTTTGGTTTTCTGGTCTTAATGAAAATTTCATAAGCGCACCAAGACCAAACCCACTTTTGCCACTACTGTGGCAAAAGAAATTTAATTTACCGCATAGTCATTTGAAAAAGGAATATGAGTTTTCGGAAAATGTTTTTAATAAGTTGATGCATATAAGTGATAACACCGTATTAAGTTATGCAGAAAATGAAGATGAAGCAAAAAAACGTCCCTATCATATGCTTTCAGCATATCTGAGCATTCAAAATTCAATTGAAATTGAAACTTATGCCGAAAAACTCTGGAAAAAATCTGTCGAATTAGAACGGCATGTAGACAATCAAGCACAACCCGTGTTAGTAGAAAAACTTAAATCTGGAAAATACATTATTGATGCCATGCAACAATGCTATTTTAAAGCGTTTGCGACTTATCGCTTAAATGCTCAACCACTAGAAGAACCGGTTTCCCCTGGCATCAATTATCTTTCACGCGGCACTATCATTCATGCCGTATTAGAGAAGTTCTGGAAAAAAACAAAAACCTATCAAGGTTTATTAGATTATGACGCTCAATCGCTAGCTAATTTAATTGAACAGCTAATCATAGAAGCAAGCAAACCCTATCATGCGCAATACAAATACAGCATGACGCCTGCCATGCTAAAAATAGAGAAATCCATACACAAAAAACGCATACTCACTTGGCTGGAGTTCGAAAAAACTCGCCTGCCCTTCGCCGTCATAGCCACCGAAAAAGACTTAGATTTGCCGCTTGCCGGCAAATTGATCCACATAAAAATTGACCGTATCGATCAATTAAATGACGGTAAAATTTTATTAATCGATTATAAAACCAGTCGCGTCGATAATTTTAATCCCACCTCCTGGCTGGATGAGCGCGCTGAATCGATTCAATTGCCTTTATATGCAAGCGCACTTGAAAAAATTGATGGCATTGCATTAGCAGGCATGAATCATAACTACACCGGATTAATCGGTCTGCGCGCAGCCGATAGTGAATCATTGGCGCCTTTAATGCCAACGGAATTTACTGGACAGGAATTGCAAGAATTTTGGTACCACCAATGCCATCAAGCCGTCAAAGAATATTCTGCTGGCAATGCCAGCATTAATCCGAAAGAGCAAGCCTGTATAAATTGCGATCTGACTTCACTGTGTCAAATTTACCGCTTGCAGGCTGAAAATGCGTGATACCGATATAGCAATGCGGCAATTAGCGCTTGATAGCAATCAATCATTTATCGTCCAGGCACCGGCTGGTTCGGGTAAAACCAGTTTACTCGTCGCGCGTTATTTAACATTACTCGCAAATAACGTTGAACATCCTGAAGAAATCTTAGCGATCACCTTCACACGCAAAGCCGCTGCCGAAATGCAGCAACGGATTCTTTCTGCTTTAACAGAAAATAGTAATGATGAAAAATTAAGCGCACTTGTACAAAAAGTTTTAGCAAAAGACAAACATTATGGCTGGAACTTATTAAATAATCCGAAACGTTTAAAAATTTTAACGATTGATAGTTTTTGTGCCTGGCTGGCTAACGCTGTGCCTGAAAAAGACGAATTCAATTTAAATAATGCTGCCTCGCCTTTCGTACAACATTATTATGAAAAGGCCTGTGATCAGCTTTTGGAATTAGAGCAAAACAATTCAGAATTGCTACAAGCATTTAACTTGCTGCTCAAACATTTTAACAATGACTACATCAATTTACGCGCGCAGTTGTCCGAACTATTAGCAAAACGTGATCAATGGCTACCCCATTTACTAAGCGATAATACTGAAAATTTGCGTAAGCAAATAGAAAAAAGCTTCCAAAATTTAATTGAAGATCATCTTCAAGAAATATGTGATTTAACCTGTCGGTTAAATTTTGAGGAATTGTATCGGTTGATGCGCTATGCATCATCTCAACTCGAGATAAAAAATAAAAAATTTCTAGCTTATTTTTCTGAAATTAAACAACCCGATTTTTTTGCACCTGATATTCAACAGTTAAATTTATGGAAAGCAGTTGCGCATTTTTTATTAACTGAAAGCAACACACTACGTAAAGAAAAAGGCATTAATAAAACTTGCGGTTTTCCCAGTGATGCGCCTGAACAGAAGTTAATGAAAAAACGGATGACGACATTTTTAAGCCAGCTGAATTCTGACAGAATATTGGAAAGTCTATTAGCCACAATCAAAGTTTTGCCAAAACCTGAATTAGCTGAAAATCAATGGCAGATATTAAAAGCCTTAGCCCAAGTTCTTCCCTGGCTATGCGCGCAATTACGTGTATTTTTCGCAGAAAATGGTATTTGTGATTTTACGGAAAATAGCTTGAAGGCACTTGCCGCCTTAACAGAAAATGGCCTGCCGACCAACCTGGCATTTTATTTAGAGCATAAAATCCAGCATATTTTAGTCGATGAATTTCAGGATACTTCGCTGACACAATATCATTTATTAGAAAAATTGACCCAAGCCTGGGAGCCAGGCGATGGCCACAGTTTGTTTTTAGTAGGCGATCCGATGCAATCGATTTATGGTTTTCGTGAAGCTGAAGTCGGATTATTTTTAAAAGCAGCAAATGAAGGCATTAATCAAATTTCATTAAAAAAAATAACTTTAAGCAATAATTTCCGCGCCGACAGAAAATTAGTCGATTGGACTAATCAATTATTTAAAAAAATTATGCCACCAGAAGAAAATATGGAGTATGGCGCTATACCATTTAGTGAAGCAGTCGCTAATAAAAACTTTGAGGCTGCAGAAATTACTTATCAAACTGCCGACTACGTCGGCAGACAGATTGGGCTGATTATTCAGCAAGCCTTGAAGATAAAGCCAGACGCAAAAATTGCGGTATTAGTGCGCAATCGAAGTCATTTATTAGAAATTCGCGAAGATTTGCGTCTTGCTGGTATTGATTACACTGCGATTGAAATGGAAGCGCTTGCGGATTTAATTATTATCCAGGATTTAATGACCATCACACGTGCTTTACTGAATTTAACAGACCGCATCGCCTGGCTCGCTTTATTACGCGCTCCCTGGTGTGGACTGACTTTAAATGATTTAGTTATTTTGAGCTCTGATCCCGATTATTTCTTAATTTGGCAAGCAATAGAAAACCACGAAAAGATTACAGGTTTATCGCTTGATGCGCTTCAACGTTTAAATAATATTTATTCGATTATTTCTTATGCATTAGCCACCATCGAGCGCGCGCCTCTTAGCGAGCTAGTGAAAAGAGTCTGGTATCAATTAGATGGCCCTGCCCTCATTAAAAATAAATCCGACTTAATTTATGCTGAAGATTATTTTAATTTATTAGATCAATTAAACACACAATACAAAATTATTGATGCGGAATTAATCAATGAATATTTAGCTCGCTTATATGCTAGTGACTTTAAAAATACGCAAATTGAAATCATGACAATTCATAAAGCCAAAGGCCTGGAATTTGATTGCGTCATTTTACCTTTATTAGAAAATCGCCCACAAAATGATAGCAATCCTTTGCTATATTGGTGGCTGCGTCCACGTCAAGGCCATGCGGATGAATTATTGCTTGCACCAGTAAAAAGTTACGAAGATGAATCTGATCAACATCACCAATATTTACGTTATATTGAAACAAAAAAAACCGAGCTGGAAACAGCGAGATTATTATATGTCGCAGTGACTCGCGCCAAACAAAGTCTGCATTTGGTTAGTGGCCCTTACAAAAGCGTGAAAAGCCAAAAGACCATCACGGGATTATTACTGAATTTGTTTGAGGATAAATTTGAATTTGCCAATAAAGATGAAATTATCAAAGAAAACCAAAGTTCAATAGTTTATCAAAATAACTTAATTCGTATTAAACATGCAAACACAACAATTGCCCCCCTTACTATCCTGCCAGTAAACAGCACAACTATTGAACTAAACGATAATCAAGAGGATGAAAAAACACTCGGCATCGTAATTCACCAAATGCTCTATGATTTAAGCCAATTAAGCACAGAACAATGGCCCGATAAGTACGATGAAAATTGGCTGAATTATTATTATCGTCAACTTAAACAACAAAATTACGCAATAAGCAAATTTGCAGCAGCAAAATCCATTTTACAAAAAACAGGTTTAAATTTAAGCGAAAGCCCTCGCGCGCGCTGGATTTTATCTCCCCATCCTGATGCCGCCAGTGAATTAACGCTATCGTACAAAGAAGAGCAGCAAATTAAAAAAATTATTATTGACCGCACATTTTATGCCGATGGTTTTCAGTGGATCATCGATTATAAAACCACAGCTGCTCCACCGGATGAACTCGATAAATTTTATCGTCATCAAATTATGCTACATCGCAACCAACTTGAAACCTACACAAAAGTCATTGATGCAATTTACAAACGCCCCATACGTTGTGCCCTCTATTTCCCTCTTTTTGATGGCTGGGTTGAAATAGAAACACAGCAATCTGTGACTGAAGTTTCAGAAATCGCGTAGTTTTTGAAAATGCATTTTTATCACCCCCCATCCGCACTTACGGACACCTTCTTCCACAACTCTCAAACACTAGTAAACCCCCCATGAATCCCCTAGAATGCTATTTTTTAAAAAATGGCCAGTAAATTATGCACCCAATGCTAAATGTAGCTTTCAAAGCCGCGCGAAAAGCCGGCCAGGCGATTGTTCGTGGTTATGACCGTCTCGATACCGTCAGCATTGCCGAAAAAGGCCGCAATAATTTCGTTACCGAAATCGATCAACTAGCGGAAAAAATTATTATTGAAGAACTCAGAGAAAAATATCCGTATCACCAGATTATTGGCGAAGAAAGCGGTACGTTAGTCGGTGATGGCGTCAATGTCTGGATCATTGATCCCTTAGATGGCACACATAATTTCATCCATGGCTTCCCGCACTTTTGTATTTCAATCGCCTTTATGTACAAAAATAAATTAGAACACGGATTAATTTACGACCCACTACGCGATGAATTATTTTCAGCCAGCCGCGGCAGTGGCGCGATGCTCAATCAAAAACGCATTCGCGTTTCACAACGCCATAAATTGGAAGAAGCTTTTATCAGCACCGGTTTTCCCGTGCGTGAACCGGAACAATATGAATCGGAAATGGCATTATTAAATCGATTATTGCCCCAAGTTGCCGATCTACGCTGTGCCGGCTCCGCTGCTTTAGATCTCGCGTATGTCGGCTGCGGCCGCTTGGATGCCTACTATGAATTTCATTTAGCCTCCTGGGACATTGCCGCAGGCGCCTTAATTGTGCAAGAAGCCGGTGGCATGGTGACGGATGATCAAGGTGGAGAAAACTATCTGGAACGCGGAAAAGTGATGGCGGCGAATACGCGGTTGCATGGGGAATTAACGAGTGTTTTTAAATTAGACTAACGATTCAATAAATTACTTATCATTTTTTTCAAGTTATAGTTGTAATTCAATTTCTTATAATCAAAGCACAAAAACCTTTATTAGCATAAGCTTTGTCAATTCCTTGAAATTAAGAAAACTCTGCTATATCAGTTTTTATACTTTTTTCATCAGTTGTTTTTTCTTGTACTAAAGGGTTTGTAATTTTGAAAAATTCTTTTTTAACTATCTGAAATGCAGGACCATAATTAGCTTCATCTGCTTTCACATATAAATTATTAAAAAATTCTCCTAATATTTGAATTATGGTCGTATCAGTCTTTAATATATGCAGAGTTGGGACTGCATTTTTAGCTTTAGGATTGAACCATTGTGATTGTCTTATACTAAGCTTAGTAGCAAATCGCCTATGTGATTTACTCTCTGTTTCATTTTTCATAGCTATCTTTTTAGGCAAAAGACTACAGCATAAAAATAAATAAAATTCACGTTTTAAATTATGATCATCTGGAGATTCAAAAGATGGTGATTCGACGAAGACACTATCAAAAAATTCTTTATCAACCATTTTTTGATATTTCTCATCCAATTGGATATTTGCCTGTTGCAAGACTATATCTGATGAGAGCTTCTTAGTGACCCTGGTATTCTTTATTGTAATAAATTTGGCTTGCAGATCTTTTCCAAAATCAATCAAAGCCTTGATACTATCTTTTTGGCTGGCCTCACCAGCAGCACCCACAGTGGCATTAACACTATGAGAAAATAATAAATTTAATACTGTTATTATTTCATCTTTAGTATTTAATTGTTGGGGGTTTAATTTGAGCGACTGGGAATTCAAACAATTAATATGGTCATTACTACACCATTCATTTATTATTTTATTTTTAAATTCTTGAAAAATACTCGAATTTCCTTCATTCAACTTCTCGTAGTTTTTAACAACAAAGAATATGAAATCTATTAATTCTACGTTCAGAGCATTGTTAGCTACTATTCTAAAAGCTTCTCTGGCAATTTTATCAGTAATCAAATCGTAGTGTTTACCATCGAATACCAAACTGAAATTGAGAGTTGGATAGCCTGCCTTTACAGTTCCTTCTTTAGACATTTTCTATTCCTTTAAATTAATTTTTATTTTAAGGACGTGATTCCTCAAGTTCATTCTTCGCCGCCGGCAACAAATGCTTGCGATTTAATCCCATCGCAATCGCTAATGCGCCTGCCACGTAAATCGAAGAATAGGTTCCAATCACGATACCAATAATCATCGCCAATGAAAACCCGCGAAGTGTTTCGCCGCCGAAAATAAATAGCGCAATGACCACTAGCAAAGTCAAACCCGAAGTCATAATCGTGCGTGATAAGGTTTGATTAATCGACAAATTCATAATTTCTGTCGGCGTGCCTTTGCGCATTTTGCGGAAGTTTTCGCGGACGCGGTCGTAGACGACGATGGTGTCATTCAATGAGTAGCCAATGATGGTTAAAAGTGCGGCAAGGGAAATTAAATCGAATTGCATATGGAAAAAGGAGAAAACGCCTAAAATTAAAATCGGGTCGTGTAATAAGGCGACGGCAGCGGAGACGGCAAAGCGGTATTCAAAACGAAATGCAATATAGGCCATGGTGGCCAAGAGGGAAACAATAATTGCCAAAATACCATTGGTGACTAAAGTTTTTCCGACTTGCGGGCCGATGTATTCCATTTGTTGGATTTCTGCATCAGGTAATGCGGTGGTGATTTTTTGTTTGAGTTCGTCTTGCGAAATATTTTGTGGCGCGATGCGAATCAAGACATCTTGTGAATTACCATAGGCTTGCACGACAGCTTGGGCGAAACCAGCTTTGGTTAATTCATCGCGGATTTGATCGAAATTCGCGGCTTTTGCGTAGTGTAATTCGATTTGTGTGCCGCCAGTAAAATCCAGGCCTAAATTTAATTTATTGACGAACAAAGAAATAATTGAAGCGAATACTAAAATGCAGGAAACCAACGCCGCCCATTTGCGTTGCGCCATGAAATCAATTTTGGTATTTGTCTTAAAAAATTCCATCTAAGCTTTACCAGTCTCTAAAGTTTTTAATTTAATGCCAATAGATAAATTTTTCACGCGGCGGCGGCCGTAAATTAAATTGATAATGCCGCGAGTGAAAAATATTGCCGTGACCATCGAAGTTAAAATACCAATGGTTAAAGTGATGGCAAAACTTCTCACTTGCACGCTACCCAAGGCAAATAAAACAATTGCCACAATTAATGTCGTCACATTCGCATCGACAATCGTGGCAAATGCGCGTTCATAGCCAGCATTAATGCTTGCTTGTGGCGAATTACCTAAACGCAATTCTTCACGAATACGTTCATTAATTAAAACATTTGCATCGACTGCCATACCAACAGTCAAAACGATACCGGCGATGCCAGGCAAAGTCAGTGTCGCGCCTAAAACTGAAAGGATAGCGATGATAAAAACAATATTGAGCAATAAAGCGATATCGGCGACTAAACCAAACAAGCGGTAATAAAGCAGCATAAAAATAATCACGGCCAATGAGCCGATAATGACGGATTTGACACCTTTATCGATATTAGCAGCACCGAGGCTTGGGCCGATGGTGCGTTCTTGCACGATATCGACTGGCGCCGTCAGCGCACCGGAGCGCAATAATAAAGCTAGATTTTGCGCATATTGCATACTATCCAGTCCCTGGATTTGAAAACTATTGCCGAGGGCGCTGCGGATAGTTGCCACACTGATAATTCTTTCAATTTGCTTGCGTGTTGTTAGGGGTTTGCCATTAATCGTTTGCGTATCGGATTTGGTTTCAACATAAACCACTGCCATCGGCTTGCCGATATTTTCCGCGGTCACACGATAAAATAAATTTTCACTGCCGCCGCCTAGCCGAATTTGCACTGCCGGCCGACCATCTTCTCCCATCATGGCAGAAGCATAAGTAATCGAAGAACCGCGCAAAATCACCTGATTTTTGAGCAAAACGGCTTGTTTGTTGTATTGATACAGTTGATCACCTAAGGGAATATTGCCAGCTGCTGCCGCGCCCGCATCCGCATCGATGTTGACCATTTGAAAGCGTAAAGTCGCTGTTTTACCGATAATATCTTTAGCGCGTGTCGTATCTTGCACGCCCGGTAAATCCACACTGATTTGATTGCTGCCCTGGCGCTGCACTACCGCTTCACTGACGCCTAATTCGTTGACGCGATTGGTCAAAATACTCATATTTTGGTCAACCGCGTAATTGGTAATCGTAGTTTTAGCCGCATCGGTTAAAGCAGCATTGACAAAATATTGGCTGCCCGCGCTAGTTTGGGTAAATAAATAATCGGAATAACGTTTAGCTAAGTAAGCATAGGCTTTGTTTTGATCAGCTTCGTTGCGAAATGCAATTTGAATCGTGCTCGGCGGTTGAATCGTTAACGCAGCATAGCGAATATTTTGCTCACGCATATCGCTGCCCATCGTATTCATATCGCCTTCCTGGCGCGCTTTTAATACCTGGTCAGTATCAACATCTAATAAAAAGTGCACACCGCCGCGCAAATCCAGGCCTAATTTCATCGGATAAGCGCCGATCGACTGCAACCAATTCGGCGTCCGGCTGGCGAGATTTAACGCCACGATATATTCATCGCCCAATGCTTGTTTAATGGTGTCACGCGCTTTTAATTGCGTATCGGTATTGGCAAAGCGAATTAATATACTGCCGCTTTTATCATTGATATCGAGGAACGGCAGATTTGTCGCTTGCAGCAGGCGCTGAATTTGTGTAGCTGTTTGTGGCAATACTGCTTGGTTATCGCTGGTGGAAATCTGCACGGAAGGATCTTCGCCATATAAATTCGGCAAAGCATATAAAAGACCGAACACAAACAGCCCGATCATCAACAGATATTTCCAAAGCGGATAACGGTTTTGCATTTAGATGCTCTTCAGCGTTCCCTTCGGCAGCACCGTAGAAATGGAGCTTTTTTGCACGGTGATATCGACATTATCAGCCACGGTGACAACAACAAAATTGTCATTAATTTTAGCAATCTTGCCCGCAACACCACCGGCCGTCACCACTTCATCACCGACCGCCAAATTTTGCATCAAATTGCGGTGCTCCTTCGCACGCTTTTGTTGCGGACGCAACAACAGGAAATAAAACACCAAAACGAAAATCACCAACATCGGCAATACAGAAAGAAAACTCCCTTGTGGGCTATGTTGCGCCGTATCAGCTGCATAGGCAGAACTGATTCCAACTAAATTCAATAAATCCATGATTTGTCTCGCTTAAGTTCGAAAAAAGCATAATCTACCTGTTAAGGCGCATGGATGCAATGGAAATGCTTATTGTGTTTTGCATTCGAGATGCGATTTTGGCTCGAAGCGCGCTTTTTTCGCGATAATAAAGGCAAAGAGTAAAAATAAGTTTTCTTATAGTGGATACGAATGTTGCCTAATAAAATAAGAAATGGCTGGATCAAGCACGTGATATTATTTCCTGCGATGCCTTGGGAAAAATATTTTTCCATTAATTCGCTTTTATCACATCATCGGTATCACACAACTAGTGTGACACAATTGATGTGATGATGAATATTTGAGGTAAAAATGGTCGCTTGTAGACTATAAGGGAAAGTGGGAGTAGAGCACTCGAAGAGCGTGCCATTTGAGTTGATATAGATAGGGAAGATTTTGTAGGCATGATTATTGACAACGGAGGCTTTTACATGTTTCGCTTGGATATCGATTGGCTCAGTTTGGGAAATAAAAGCTGAAAATCTAATTCAATTAAAGTACACTTAGCCCAACAACAACAAAAACTTTACATATGAAACCACATCAAAAAATAAAGCGTATCTTATGTTGTTTTGGACTAAAGACAAATTTTTATCCTGGTTCTTCTCAAATACCTGCTATATAAAACCAATTTCATCCTTTCCCTCATCTGAACCTAAACAGCCTTGCATTGATGAGATTATCGAAAAATCTAAAAAAGAATTAATAGATCAACATAAACAGGAATCAGGGCTAAGCCTTGCTTTCCCTTACGATAAAGGTTACTTCAACGACACACAATTCTCTGTAATTAATGCTTCACTGGAACAATTTGTCGATTTGTTTCAAGAAATAGCTGAACAATCTAACTCTGATTTATATAATGCCATTTCAAATTTAATTCAGCATTTAATTGAACTTAATCAAATAGTCCCCAAAAAATATAACTATGTGCGTAATAAAGACACTCAAACGCAAGTAGGAAAAATATGGGACATTTATCATGGGGAAGTAAAGCATAATGTTGATCAAACAATTGGAGTTAGCCTGGGAACTGTACTCGAAAATTTGATTGGTTATTGCACCAGGGACCCAAAATTAGATTGGCTGGGTTTTAAAAAACTAAGCGCTGACACAGAAAAAATGTACACTTCCGACCAAATGTTGCAGATTTACTGTATTCTTAAAATATATTTAAATGAACTGAGCGAATACAGTAGACATTGCCAGCCAAATCAATGCTCTCAAATAACCCAATCACTTTGATCTTGAATAGGCAGCAAAAGCAATTTATAACTTGACAGAATAAACAATTTATGCATAAAGTCACAAGGGCAGAATAATAAAAAAAAACGGGATCATATGCAAGATTTATCAAATCAAATAATAGCCTTCCAAAGCTACCTTCTTTCTCTAGCCAGAGGTGATCTAAAAATACCGGCAGCCTTACCAATATTCCTTAAAGTCAAATCTAGTCAAGATGTAGGCGATTTAGACCTGGCACAATTAAGACGGCAACTTAGCCGGAAGAGAGCAGGCAGTACCAAGTCAGTCAGTTTTCAAACAGAGACTATCGCCCCCCCAATACTTAAATTACAAAACGTCATATCAAGACAATTTACTGACAACTACACAGCACTGACGCCACGCACCGTAGAAAATACATACGGGATGCTTAGTAGATATTATGAGATATATACTAATTTTGCCAAAAGTAATTTTTATGCAGTTATTTTAAGAGAAGCCAATCCTTCCGCTCCTGAAAAGCATAAAGAAGGCGCTATGGGCAAAAATTTAATCACCAAAGCTAAAACCGCAGATGACGGTGGCCCAATTGATGGCTTTATCCCGGCAGAAAATGAACAACTTAGTAAGTTAAGAAATGAACCTAATGAATATAAAAGAGCAAAAATTCAAAAAGAGACTTTAGAAGAGCTTACACGGTCTAAAGAAATTTTGCATGAGAATCCTTATTTAAAATCGAACCATGGAGCACCCCGCGATAAATTAATTGAAGAAGTGCACAAGCTGAACAAAGAATTTTTAACTACCACAGAAGATGCAAAAACAAAAGCAGGCGAAGTTATTTTCACTTTTAGTGACGAAAATAACAAAGTTCTATTCGATAATAATGGTAAACCGCGCTATTTTATAAAAAAAGATTCTGGATTCGTTGAATACAGTTACGCTTCTAAAAATTTTGAAGCAACTCATACACCGTTACCGCCTGATGGCTATTCACCTAAAGAAGTTAAAATCTTAGCTTATCTACGTTTTGAGTTTGACGAACCTTCTAACAGTATAAAGCAAACTAAAAAACTTATTACTGCTGACTTTGATCAACTAGCGTCTTCCAGTCAGCTTGTATATGAATATATCGTGGGCGGGGAAGGTCTATCTGTGC
Organism: uncultured Gammaproteobacteria bacterium; assembly: GCA_964441315.1. Classification (GTDB taxonomy): domain Bacteria; phylum Pseudomonadota; class Gammaproteobacteria; order CAYTUN01; family CAYTUN01; genus CAYTUN01. The sequence continues at coordinate 14,881 of CAYTUN010000025.1, forward strand.
ATCTTAACCGTAGTCAAATTAATAAACGCCCTTCTGCTGAAGAATATGAAAATGCTATCCGTCAAGCTTTTTTAAATCGCATTAAAGCAATAAAAGAAGAAAATCGAACTCTCGAATACATTAAAAGTATGGGATTAGTAAATGAAATAGAGAAAAATGTTCTTGGCCATCTTTCTCCGGAGTTAGACGAAACGCGTACGCATGGCAATGAAACTGAGAACCCCTATCCCGAACCATGGAAAGTAGCTTCAAAAAATCTTTATTTCAATTCGGATGGAAAAGTTAAAGAAATCAGCACAGAACAAGATCACGTTGACCTATTTAATCAGTTGAACAAGGAAGGGTTTATTTTTCTAACACCAAATGCCAAATGGGATTGGCAGAGAAATGAAGAAGGAATTTTATATAAAATCAACGATGATCAGCAGAAAATTCAGTGGTCTGAAATAGCTAGTGCAATCAAAAAGCATGAAACAAAAATTGAAAGTCTGGAAGAGACGGTCGCAGCTACAAACTTGTTTGATATGGATGAGCCGGGTCTAGTTGAAACAATTAAGAATAGACTTTCAAGCGATGAATCATTGAAGCAAGTAATTGATGAGCCAACCAGACAAACCCTGGGTGATTATGCAACTAACATGGTCTTATATGAACTTGCAGTTAATCTTGAAAAAGATTTTATTCAGATAAGGCGTCTTTTATTAGAAAGTGATGTTTATTTTAGAGAAGAAAATGATCGCAAACAGAGACCCGTCAGTGAAACAATCCCGCCCCTTGAAAAGGTTGATCAAGCAAGAATTGAATATAGCAGGATCCATGAAAAAATTTATCGTTACAGCTTAATAGAACGCCGACTAGATCTATTAGCTGGCAAGTTAAAAGCCTATGAGCAGAATGGTGGAAGTAACCATCCTTTGTTCAGAGCAGCGTATGAAATAATTAAAAGTAACTTTGATTTAAATTATCTAGCTGCTAAACAACAAAAAAAAGATATCCTTGAAGGAAACCAAAAATCAGAAGAAGTTACCTCGGAACAAAAAGCTAATTTCTTAGCAACATCTAGCCATACAACATTTGGAAGCTCTACTGCTCAACCTAATTCAACCGAACAGCAAAGGGTAATGCAGAGCCTAAAATAAATCGGAAAATATCTACTCCATAACAAGAAAATTAACCACTCAAGTTACATTCTTCTCCCTCTCAGCCCGACGCTCCTCCCGTTCCCGCCGCCGCCGCTCGCGGCGGTCGTTGGCTTCATTAAACCGCCGTATTTCCTCTTTGCTTTCTGGCAAAACAGCAGGAACTTCCACTGGATTGCGGTTTTCATCGACAGCTACAAAAGTAAAATAAGCCGACACAATGTGTTTTTTCTCGCCCGTCCGATAATCCTCTGCAATCACTTTGGTGCCGATTTCCATTGAACTGCGCCAAGTACGATTAATTGCCGCCGAAAATAGCAAAACATCGCCGCGCGTTGCCGGTGCTAAAAAGTGGATCGAATCAACCGAAGCTGTGACACAGGTATAACCGGAATGCCGCTCCGCCACCACTAAAGCGAGCCGATCAATAATTGACATCACCAGGCCACCAAAGACGGTGCCATTGGAATTCATGTCATTGGGAAAAATTTTATAGGTGTGGTTGTTGACTGCCGAGGCTTTGACGGGTTTGGCTTGCATAGAGGCTCCGAGGTTTGGGCGATTACAATAAATTTATTGGCAAATTACTTCAAGCGCCCATATTGTCATTGCGAGCGAAGCGCGGCAATCTCCTGATTTTAGCTGGCAGTAATGGAGAGTTTATTGCCAACTGGTTGTCAGGAGATTGCCGCGCTTCGCTCGCAATGACAATGAGAAGTTTTCATATTGCAATATCACCCAGTTTCAGCTATCTTCCTTTTCCTCAAAGCCGGGGTGGCGGAACTGGTAGACGCGCCGGACTCAAAATCCGGTGGTGGTGACACTGTGTCGGTTCGATTCCGACCCTCGGTACCAAATTAGTGCTTTGTGGTTTTCTTCAAGTTTTCTAGGCGCAAGTGAAAAAATAGTTTTAAAAAACGTCAAATTTCAAACGCGCTACATTATGCAACCAATCACTTTTACAGCGGAAACCGCTGCTTATCGAGTAGCTTCCGGTTTATCAATACTCGCCTGAACATTCGACACTTTATTAATCCAAGGACGTTGCGCTTGAATCACAGCGGGCAAGGCTTTGATGCCGGTTTCGGCTTGTTTGTAAGAGCCGTATAAACCATAGACGACGACGTACCAATCGCGGCCGTTTCTGATGGTGCGGTAGGTGGCGACTTTGCCTTGCAGGCGGTGGTTTTGGATGTAGCGGCTGACGTCTTTTTGATCGTAGGCGCCTAGGAGTTGCACGGTGTAGGAATTTTTTGGCGCGGTTTTTAGTTCGCTTAGGGTGATGCTGGATTGGGATAAATTGCTGCCGGTTGAAACCTTAGCAGGAGTAGCGGCGTTGCTGCTGTCAGCTGTGCTGGCGTCGCTCTCGCCTTGGTCTCTTGCGACTGCGGGAGAATTAGCTACTGTCGCGCTGGCAGATGCGGGCATTGAATTATCATCACCGCTTGCATAGTTATTGGATTCATCATTATTGAGAGCGGTTTTTAAATTATTCTGCCGTTGTGTTTGCGTTTGTTGGGCAGTGCTTGCATTGATCGAATTAGCAGCAACATTGCCACTGCCTTGGCTTGAGCTGGCAAGTATTTTTTGTGCTTGGATTGCTTGTGGCTGGCCGGCGGCGGCGGATTTGTTGATCCAGCTTTCGCCCGCTGCTTTATTTTGTGGCACGCCTTTGCCGTAGTAATACATGTAACCTAAGGCATATTGCGCGTCTGGGTCCCCTGCTTCAGCGGCTTTTCTGACTTCATCATTGGTTAAATTCATTGTGGGATTTTGTTGGGTGTCTTTGATATTGACATCCGGCGTGCCAGTGCTTTGGCCATCCATGCTGATTTTGCCGGGATCAGGATATTTGATGCCGCAGGCGCTTAATAGAAAAAGTGCTGCAAAAATAGAACTAATCGATAGAATTTTTTTAAGCTGCTGGCGTTTCATGATGACTTCCTGTTTTGAATAAAAACAGTGCATATTAAGCCACTTTCCTCAAAATTTCATCATCATCGGCATTTGCATGCCGATAGGCTTTAAGTAAGGTTTTGGCACCAATAACAAGCCAGATAGCAAATAATGTGAGTGCTAGAAAGTAACTGAAATAAAGCAAAGCGGTTAATTTCAATCGTTCGGCCAGTATGGCCGAAGCCATGGTGTAGACGCCTAATGGGAAAATATAGGCCCAAAAGCCGAGTGAAAAACGCGGTTTTTGTTTGAGGTAGCTGATAGTTCCTATCACGGCCATGACAAACCACCAAGTTGCTAGCGCCCAACAGATGATGCCTAAAAATAGCGATAAACCACCGAACATGTGGAATAAATCTTGCATTGATCTGGTGGTAATCAAGCTTTCGAAATTCGTCATCTCACTGCCCAAAAGCAAAATTCCCAATGCGGCCATCGCTGTCGGGCCTAGCGGTAACCAAATTGTTGCGGCCAATTCAACAGCGGGCATTTTGTGCAAAAACAATCGCTGTAAATAAATCACTAAAATTGAAAGCACTAAAAAGATGGAAACGGTCCACAGACACAAGCTCAATAAAAAAATTAAATACGCATGCATTAACGACAAATGCGGAATTAACATGCCCGCGCTCGCGGCACAAACTTCACAAGCAACAAAAGGCAACAACCAAAGCGCTGTCATATTTGCCATGACGTGTTGATGGCGGGTAACCATGCAATACGGAATTAGTAAAACCGATAACAGGGATAAGATCACTGCCAGCCACCATAATACCGCTGCGATATCGATTGCGATTCCACCGATTAAACCCGTTCCCCAAATACTAAAACCATTCACAATAGTAATTAATCCAATCGGAATACAACCAAAAAATAAAGATTGCACCGGATGGCTTAGCCACACGCGCCAAGTATCGACAATCAAAAAACTTCTGCTAATTAAAATTAAACTGAAAAAAATAAATAAAAAAATATTTAACAACCAAATAGCAACGGAAAGATAAAACGTAAAATGGATTAAATGATGAAATAAACTCAAACAAACGGCGGTAATGCCGGTGCCCATGTTGATGGTGAACCAGTTGAGAGAAAAATTTTTAATGGTTTGATTGAGGGAGAAAGATTTTTGTTTTCGCATGGGGCTGATAATCCAGTGTGTGGATTATCAGCTTTATAACGTTTTCGTTGGGCTTGGTCTAGTAAATTTATTTATCAGCAGGGAAACAATTAGGAATAATCGTGCCATTTTTACGGCAAATTGTGCTGCTATCCAAGCTAATTCCACTACCGGAAAATAATGTTTGTGTGCCAGTGCTTGATTGCAGGTTTATGCTGCTGTTGTTGTTCAAGCTAATCGTTGATGAGCCAACGGTGGCTAAACCCGTGATATTTAAGATCCCAGCGGAGGTAGACCCACTAACATTGATTGCGCTTGAACTGATATTGGCAGAAGCGCCATTGCCTGCGTAAATACCGACAGCAGCAAAGTTACCAAGGTTATTGCCTGTTACATTTGCACTTACGACAGAGTTACTCATTGTCAGGCTAGAATCAACTAATGCAATGCCATAACTTGTCTCATTACCTCCACCACTATTGCTGGGAAGGTTTGAAGTCACCGTGGAGTTATTTATGGTAATGCTTGATCCTGACTGTGCAAGCACACCATAAGTTTCAAAAGGAGGGCTCAAATTAGCCGGATTAGCCGTTATGGTTGAATTATTTACCGTCATGGTAGAGCCATTGCTTAATTCAATTGCTCTTGTATAACTTCCTTGAGAGAGGTTGGGATCACCAATCTCGCTGTTATTAACAAGCAAATTAGTCGCTCCATCTGCAGTCAATCCTCGAACAATCTCGGTGCCTTGTTGATAAACGCGAATGGAATCCAGCGTATTATTACCGCTTAAAATAAAACCACCGATAAACAAGGGGCGTTGATTGCCATTAGCAGCTAATCTGAAATCCAGTGTGCGTCCATAAAATGATTGGCCATTGTAAAGCGTGATCGCATCAGATCCATTGATTGCGCTGTAATTTCCCGTATTAAAATAAAACACCGCATTAGGGGAAAATTGGTTTATCGCAGCAAGCACATCTTGATTGAATGAACTGGCATTGCAAGGGTTTTCAAAGGTGCAATTATTAGCTTGATTGGCTGGGTTATAATTATTCCCACCCACCGCAGTGAAAAATTGCACATTATTTCTAAAAACAGCAGTTATTCCTGTATCTTGTTGCGTTTGTATTACCGGCACTGTATTACCACGCGTCAAATCACTAATATTGCGATCGACTGGATCTAAGATCCGGTCACGAATATTTTGCGGTTTATAATCATGCGCTTGTCCGCCCAAGGTGAAACTGATTCCTGCAGCAAAAGTGTTGTGGTAAGTATTGTCGTAGCTATCTTCCGCCATCACAGAAACGCGATGATTCAGCGGATAAACTAACTTGATGCGACCACCATTAATATCTGAGCCTAATTTAGGCGAAAAATGATAGCCACCAATATAGGATTTCAAGGGAAATGCTGCAAACCAGCGATAACCAAAATCCGCATCAACACCAGGCCCAGTAGCGGCATAAACATTGAATAAATTATCAAACTGCACGTGACCAGTATTCACCACATCAGTGCTAATGCCTAACGTATTACCAAAAGCCTGGTCGATAAAAGTTTCTTGGTTGGAAATCGGAATATAACCATTCAAATGCAAATCCCAACGCAAGCCCATCCATTCCAAACCCGGACTGATAAACCAATAATTTCCTTGGCCATCGGTATCGTTGTAATCGACAAACACATTGACGCCAAAAATCTGGTCATAAGCTGTCGCAAACCGCAGACCGCTGCCGAGGCTGACGCTGCCGTTGTTGTCGCTGGAGTATTGCGCCAATAAATCTTCATACCAAACTGTATTTTCATCGCCCATAATTGGCACCATGGCATCGCCTTGGCCCAAAGCATAATTACCGCCGGCGCCGGTAATGTTGAAGGTGATAGATTACTGCAAACGACTAATTCAGCTCAGTTAAACTTTTCAGATTTAGAGACCGAAATTAAATCAACAATTCAAAAAAATATACTTGATAAAAATCGCCAAGAGTATTTTTTAAAAATATTAGATCTTGTGAAATCCGGCAAAGACAAAAAAAAACAAAATCAGGAAGAATCCTTGCTTGAGGGGAAGGTGATAAATAATTACACGATGGAACCTGAAAGCGAAGTAATATTTGAATTTAAAAATTGCATAATAATAGGCAATATGCTTGTTAAAGCTGGAGTATCTGATCAAATAAAAAATGTGATTATCAATTTTTCCGATTGTATCTTGCTGGATCTGAGCGTTGTAGCTACAAATGCAATTGTCAACATAAGAAGCAGTTATCTTTCTGAAGTCAATTTAATATCAAAAGAACTGTCAGCTGTGGGATCTTTTTTTTACAATCGCTGTTCATTAAATTGTAAAAGCTTGAAAGAACTCAGCGGCTGCGAACTCACTGAAAAAGCAAATTTATGTGCTTCAAACCTTGATTTAATAAAAATGAGTGAAGCCACTTCATTTTTACCTAAGGCATTTCTGGATAATATTAGAAAAAAAGATGCCAAAAAAATTGCTGTTTATATTAATGAACACTTGAGTAAATTTACTTCAATTAAACCAAAAAATAACTCAACTGAAATCCTATTCAGCATTGCAAAATCATTTTATCATTCATTAGTTCTAAATGAAGCAATGTCATCAGGAGACATAGAATATAAAATTTGCATAGTCATCACTTTAATTCAATTAGCATATCTCTATGATGATAAAAATGAACGGCTAAATGAAATCTTTCAAATCACCAAACCAAGCGAAGAATCATTGCAACAAAGAAAAATCTTGCATGCCAACGGGCTAATTAAAACCCGAAAGCCAGATACAGAAAATAACTCATGCAATGTATTACTAAGCGCTGACCTCTTTCAAGCAATCCTCCTTGAAATCATCAACTTAAATTTGGAAAATGATGCAATAAAAACTCGTGTTATAAAGTAAACATAGATGAACCTTTAAAATTAAGGCGAGTAAGAATTACTAGCGCTGATGCGCTAAATCAAGAAGAAGCAATGGATTTCTTTTGCCCTGGTTTTTCAATCGCCACATAAACTAAGGTGGCTTCCGATATTTTATGGATATTTTGCGTTAAATAACGTTGTGCAAATACATCGACTTTTATGGTGATAGAAGTGGTGCCGATTTTAACCACTTCGGTGTAAAAACTGACGACATCGTAAACATACAAAGGCGCTAAAAATAATAATTCTTTTACGGCGACGGTTGCTACGCGACATTTTGCAATTTCTGAAGCGGTAATGCCGCATGCAATATCGATTTGCGACATTAGCCAGCCGCCAAAAATATCACCTAGGTCGTTGGCATATTCGGGTGTGGTTTTGATGCGAAGAGCGGGCTGCTTACTATCAAATGGATAAGAAATATTTGATTTTTGCATTAAATTGGCTCCAAAATTTAGCTGCTTTGAGTTAGAATTTAGCAGAGTTATCAAAGAAATATTAAATGTATGGTATGGTTGGCAGGGTATAAAAATCAATCAAAAACTAAGTTTAAAGCATGGCTTTTAGTGGTCATGAAAGAAAGTTTTCATGGCTTAAACGGAAAGAATGTAAAATTTTTTAGGCATTTTTTTCTAAAAAAACAAAAATAATAAAAATGAAAATAGAAATTAAATTAATACAAGAAGCAAATTCATACTCAATTGTCGAAATCGTCTTAGAAATTGGACGACAACAAATTGGAGCAGCGAAAGTATGCATAGAAGAAATAACACAAAATTATCCTTATCAATATAATCCCATAAGGCTAGAAAAAAACTCTCTAATCTTTAATTGTTCAACTATAAATAGCACATCGTTCCCTGATATAAAAAATAACCTAACAAAGCAAGAACTGATTAATGAAAATGATGCTAAAAACCTCATTGATTATATTATTTTATTAAATGAATTGAGCATGGGCAGTCAATTCAATCAGCTATCTTCACTTTACAAAAATTTAAATTTATTAGATTATTCATTGGATGAAGCAATTTATTTTTCTGCTTCAAACCAAGAATCTTCTTCAAAATTTGATCAGCGTTTAGAGAGTTACAAAAGCCAATTAAAATCGCTTGAGCTTAAAAAAATAATACCGCAAGTTAGCCCCGTCCTTGATTTATTACAACCTAAATTTCCGGATATCCTTACAAAAATTCAGAAGATATTTCCACAGGAATACTCTCAGCTATTTTCAGGAGTTGAGGAAAAAATAAACAGTATTCTTGATAAAATTATACGCATAAACAGCTTACGATCTGTTTTCATGAGTGCCAGTTGGCTCAACTTGATTCCCAAGTTCGTTAAACCACAAAATTATCCGACCATCAACTCTTCTTTTCAGATTTTCATAATACCAAAGGGACCCAATACAGGTGATAAGAAAATAATGATTTTTATACCCCCCCTCTATATGAGAAGCAAAGATCATACAGCGTTATTCACTACAGATGCTAGTATTGCAGTTTTCAGAATTTCCGGCGTTTTCTATATATTACCAAAAGAAAATGCATCCCTACGATGGCTAATAGAAAAACTCAAAAAAGATCCTACTGTCATGATAGAAAAAGGCTTTCATATAATTTTCGGAAAAACAATAAATCCTGGTTTTTTCGCTAATGGGCTAAGCGGGTATAATGATGATACAAAAAATAAATATGCCGAAATTCATACTAAAATTTCAGCTTATTTAATTGAAAGTGTATTAAAACCGGATATAACTCAAAATTCAAAAAGTGAATTTGTTATTATATTTGCAGCCTGCGGCGATGGTAAAGATATTGCCAAATTTTTAAATACTTTGTCTAACAGCCAAATCAAAAACCCTATAAAAATTTATGGATTTGATATTGACGAAGAAAATATAAGAATAGCTAGAATCAATATTCAAAACAGCAATAAAACAAATAAAGTAAAAGTAGAATTAAGCGCTCTAAATATTCTTCAAATAGAAGGTTACTTGAGAAACATAATAATTAGCCCCGAAAGCAACTCAATTTATATTGGTGTCTTTTCAGGGATGTTGACGCAACTAACAATCAAACCCAGTGATGCCTTAAACGTGTTTCAAATATGCGCGCGGTTATTAGGTCACCTTATCATTTGTGGCGTCACGCCCACAATTATTCCGCATATAATAATGCGACAGGTTGGTGTCGAACATACTCAAAAAAGATTAATGATTAATGGTGCTGAAGTTACATTAGATCATTGCTTTAAAAATGAGCAGAAGCAGCTTGAGCGTGTAATCAAAAAACATGCGAAATGGAAACAAAAAGCTCCTGATGATTCTAAAACCAGTTCATTTATAATTAATTTAAGCAACCATGCTTATCCGATCTTAATTTTGAAGATGCTAAATGATAAACATCATGAAATCATTACAAACTCGGTAGTAGATATGAGAAACGCTTTAATAAACCTTGAAGAATTAAACTTGCCACTTATGTTAAATCCGAAGCATTGGATTTTAACGGGGGAAGAGCCCTGGTACAGCGCTTTTTCAAAATTAACTGCACCATCAGATATACAAATAAAACCAGACGATATATTGTCAGGCAGTGATGATGACGCTTTTTTTGAAGATTATTTTCGATACCCCTATGCCCAGCCTTAATTTAATTATTTGCTCTAAACTTTTTCTGCCTGAAATTAGGAGATTTTCAAAGGTAGATTTCAAAAAATTGCAATATTCCTATTGAGAAAAACCTCAGTAATACTTATCGTATTTTGAGGTTTTTCGAAGTTGCTTAATGAGTTTCAATAGCCGCTGTTTTGACAACTATTGGTTGATTCGAATGAAAAGATTTCCAACCCGCATCCGGCTTAAAGCGCTCGCCATATTTTCCGCTCAATTCTTCCAGTCGATTGACAATATTATCAACACCACGCGCTTGCGCGTAATGGATCGGGCCACCACGGAACGGGGCAAAACCGGTGCCGAAAATCATGCCGCCGTCGAGTAAATCGCTGTCGGCGACGATGTTTTCGCGTAGGCAGGCAACGGCAACATTTAACATCGCCAGCACCATGCGGTCAGTGATGATATCGTTACTGATTGGCGAGCTGCTATTGCTGGCATTTTTAACTGCTTTGCCATTTTCGTATTTATAAAAACCTTGATTGGTTTTGCGGCCGAGTTCTTTATTGGCGACTTTTTGTTTGAGGATGACAGGAATATCGCCGCCATAATGCGCGGTTAAAATTTCTGCGACGTGCAAGCAAATATCTAATCCAACCGTATCAGCTAATTCAATCGGGCCCATTGGCAAGCCAAATTGAGTTGCTGCTTTGTCGATGACTGGCGCAGGCACGCCCTCTTCCATCATTTTAATCGCTTCAATTAATGCCGGAATTAATACGCGGTTGACCAAAAAGCCGGCATCGCTTTTAACTGGTAATGGCAATTTATCAATCGCACGCACAAAGGCAATTGCTTTGTCGACCACAGTAGCATTGGTTTTTTCGCCTTTAACGACTTCAACCAACATCATTTGCGCAACTGGATTAAAGAAGTGAATGCCAACCAAACGGGTTGGGTCTTTTAAAATGGTATTGAGTTCATCTAAAGGCAAGCTAGAAGTATTGGTTGCCAACAGCGCTTCTTTTTTCATGCGCGGTTCGAGCTCTTGATACAATTTTTGCTTGGCTTCTTTGTTTTCGAAAATCGCTTCGATAATCACATCGGCTTTTTCAACGCCGGTGCCATCAACATCTGGCATTAAGCGATCCATGGCAGCTTGTACTAAACGCGGTAATTTTAATTTCTTTTTATAGAGTTTCGCAGCGCGAGATATTGCTGGCGCAATATATTTCATTTCGCGGTCTTGTAGCGTGACGGTCATACCTTGGAGTGCGCACCAGGCTGCGATGTCGCCACCCATGGTGCCAGCACCAATAACGTGAACGTGTTTCGGTTTAAATTCGATGCCTTTGGAAAGGCCTTTCATTTTTTCTTGCAAGAAAAATACGCGCACTAAATTGCGTGCGGTGTCGGTCATAAAGACTTTGGCAAAGCTTCTGGCTTCTTGTTCCATCGCGTCTTTGCTGTAAACGCCATTTTTTACCCAGGTATCGACTACTGCGAACGGTGCGGGATAATGTTCAGCAGAAACTTTTTGCGCGAGTTTATTGCGCATCATCTTGCCTAAAATCGGACGGGCCCAGGCTTGATCGGTCATGCGTTGCAAGAAAGTCGCTTTGTGCTTCGGCGGGCGATTTAAGACGTAATAACGCGCGGCGCGTTCTAATTGACGCAACGGCACTGATTCATCCACCAAGCCTAATTTTTTCGCGGCGCGTGCGCTGATCGCTTTACCGGTCAAAATTAAATCCATCGCTTGTGGCGCGCCCATCAGTTTTAAGGTGCGAATCGTGCCGCCCCAACCTGGGTGAATGCCGAGTTTCACTTCTGGCAAGCCGATTTTTGCCTGGTCTTCGTCGGCAATTCGGTAATGGCAAGCTAATGCCAACTCAGTGCCACCGCCCAAGCAGAAACCGTTGATCATTGCCACCACGGGAATTTTTAAAGCTTCCAAACGGTCAAAAATCGTTTGTGCCTGGCGAACCATTTTATAAACTTCGTTTTCATTGTTGTAATGCAGGAAGGTTTCAATATCCGCACCGGCAATAAAGCCTTTGGGTTTACCCGATTTGAGAATGACACCACGCACACTGCCGTCTTTTTCAATTGAGGCAATGATCTCATTGAGCTCCAATACTACTTCTTCGCTCAATGCATTGACCGATTTGCCTTGGCGGTCAAAAATCAACCAAAGGATTTGGTCTTTGTCGTGCTGTAATTTCCAGTGTTTGTAGGTTTGGCTCATCATAATTTAGTTCCTGCTTAATTTAACTTTATTCCTTCTTCCTTTTGGAAGAAAGAAAACTTAATAATTCCGCTTCTAACCAGCATCAGTTTCTAATGAGCATCAGTTTTTCTAATGAGCATCAATTAATTAGCACCAATGCCTTTAATTTGGCCTTCTCCCCTTGTGGGAGAAGGTGCCCGCAAGGGCGGATGAGGGGAAATTAATCACCCTCTTCCAATTTGTTTATTCCTTAATTTAAAGAAAATACTGTTTTATTTCCCCTCATCCGCCCCTT
>CAYTUN010000026.1:0-26363 GCA_964441315.1 uncultured Gammaproteobacteria bacterium
CCTTCTCCCCTTGTGGGAGAAGGTGCCCCAAAGGGGCGGATGAGGGGTGATAAAAACAATTTTTCAAAGTGCCATTCTGGGAATAAAAATTTATTTTTTATTTATACCCAAAACGGATAGGTTTTAGGTGTTATTGCGCCGAGTGATGCGTGAGATTGTCACGTTTTGATTGAGCAAAAGTGCAGGAATAGTTGTTCTATTTCGAGCTTTTGCGATTGAAAAACGTGACAAGATCGCGTATCAATCGGATGCAAGAACGCCTAAAACCTATCTGTTTTGGGTATACTCTGAAATTTTATTTTTTTTAGTGCCTGCCTTTAATAAGCCTTCGCAAAAATAATTTTTTTATCCACTTCCGTCCCAGTAAAAATACATTTGCCTATTTTTTTATCTTGCGCTAACGGAATACAACGCATTGAAACTTTTAAAGGTTTAATAAACGCTTCAATTTTTGGATCATCCACTGCATAACAACTAACAAAACCGCCCTGTATTTTGTCATCGTTGGTTTCATTAAAAAATGCTTCGAATTTTTCAAGTGAATCGATTTCATAAGTATGTGCAGATTGATAAGCTTTAGCGCGTTGATATAAACCTTGTTGAATTTCGTCGAGTAATTGTTCGATGGTTTCAGTCAATTGCCCTGATTTGATCGTTTGTTTTTCTTTGAGTGATTTATCGCGGCGGGCCATAAATACGCTGTCGGCGGCAATATCACGCATACCGATTTCTAAACGAATCGGCACACCTTTTTTAATCCATTGCCAATTTTTATCGCCGCCGCGCAGGTCGCGTTTATCAATATGAACGCGAATCCCACTGCCTTGAAAATATTTTGCTGCTAGAGATTTTTGTAATTGCTCACAATAAGCCAACACTGTGTTACGTTCTTCTTCATTGCGGTAAATCGGCAAAATCACGACTTGGTGCGGCGCTAATGCAGGTGGCAACACCAGGCCATCGTCATCGCTATGTGTCATTATCAAGCCGCCGATCAAGCGGGTTGAAACACCCCAGGAAGTGGTCCATACATGCTCAATTTGTCCTTCCGCATTGGTGAATTGAATATCGTAAGTTTTAGAAAAATTCTGCCCAAGAAAATGTGAAGTTCCGGCTTGCAAGGCTTTACAGTCTTGCATCATCGCTTCAATCGTATAAGTATTGACCGCGCCTGGAAAACGTTCATTGATTGTTTTTTCTCCACGAATCACCGGCATCGCCAAAACACCTTCAACGAAATCAGCATACAAATGCAAAATCATCATTGCCTCTTCCATCGCTTCCTGACTTTTAGCGTGCGCGGTATGGCCTTCCTGCCATAAAAATTCTGAAGTACGCAAAAATAATCGCGTGCGCATTTCCCAACGCATCACATTGGCCCATTGATTGATTAATAAAGGCAAATCGCGGTGCGATTGAATCCACTTGGCATAAGCCATACCGATAATAGTTTCACTGGTAGGCCGAATAATATAAGGTTCTTCTAATTCGCCATCTGGCACTAAGCCGCCTTGACCATCACTTTTCAGGCAATGGTGGGTAACGACAGCGCATTCCTTGGCAAAACCATCAATATGCGCCGCTTCTTTTTCCATTAAATTTAAAGGGATAAGTAATGGAAAATAGGCATTGACATGGCCGGTTGCCTTCAAACGTTCATCAAGCTCACGCTGCAGATTTTCCCAAATGGCATAACCCCAAGGCTTAATAATCATACAGCCGCGTACCGGCGAGGTTTCTGCCAATTCAGCGGCATTGACGACTTGCTGATACCATTCGGGGAAATTTTCTTGGCGGCTGGGACTAATCGCGGAGGATGACATGGTTTTTTCCTTATAGTTATCAATCAAAAAATAGCGTGAACAGCGACTTTACAATAAATTAGCCAATTTATGAACCTAGTGAATAAGGGCCACTTATAAAGCTTTTATAAGCGGCCCTTGTGGAAATTGATTTGATCATAAGGGCCACTTATAATGATTCTATAAGTGGCCCTTATGGAGTAATCCTATGCTAGTCGGTAGAACCAGTGAAATTCAAAGCTTAGAAAAAGCTTATCATTCAAAAGAAGCCGAATTTATTGTGTTGTATGGCAGACGACGCATTGGAAAAACTTTTTTAATTCGAGAATTTTTTGGAAAAAAGAAATGTCGTTTTTTACAAGCGACGGGTTTACAAAATGGTACTTTGGCCAACCAACTTTCACATTTCGCCCAAGCATTGACTGAAGTTTACACGCCAGGAATCGCCATCAAACCCCCAAGCACCTGGGATGAAGCGTTTCAAATATTAACACTCTTGATTAAAAATTTCGCAAAAAATGAAAAAATCGTGATTTTTTTAGATGAATTACCTTGGATGGCATCGCGCCGTTCTGGCTTATTAGAAGCGCTGGATTATTATTGGAACCATCATTGGTCAAAAAATAATAAAATTTTATTAATCGTATGTGGCTCAAGCGCATCCTGGCTAATAAAAAATATTATTTATAATAAAGGCGGATTACATAATCGTTGCACCGGTGAAATCCGATTAGCGCCTTTCACATTAGCAGAAACAGCGCAATTTTTAGGAAGCCGCAATATTCAGCTAAATAAAAATCATATTTTAGAAATTTACATGGCATTGGGTGGCATTCCTTATTATTTAAAATACGTAGAAAATGGATTCAGCGCCGCAGAAAATATTCAAAAAATTTTATTCGATAAAAATTCTGCTTTAAAAGATGAGTTTAAAAAATTATTCGATTCACTTTTTCACGAAGCAGAAGCTTACGTTGAGATTATTCAATTGATCGCAGAAAAAAAAGAAGGAATTAGCCGCGCTGCTATTGCTAAAAAAGCGCGTCTTTCTGGCGCCGGCGGAAGGCTGAGTCAAAGATTGAAGCAGTTGGAGCAAACGCATTTCATTCAATCTTATATGCCCTGGGAACATGAAAGGGGCGAATACTATAAAGTTGTTGATGAATTTTGCTTATTTTATTTGTACTGGCTGGCGCCACAAAAACAAAAGCGCTTTGCGCCGGATCATTGGCTGAAACAGATACAAAAACCTTGCTATCAAGTTTGGGCGGGCTATGCCTTTGAAGCGGTTTGTCATAAACATATTGACCATATATTGAAAGCTTTAAAAGTTAAATCGGCTGAAACCATAGCCAGCTGGCGTCAAACGACCCGTAACATTACCGAGCGCGGCGCGCAAATTGATATGCTGATCGATCGCAGCGATGACGCCATCACCATCTGCGAAATTAAATATACGTCCCAGGCGCTGGTGATCAGTAAAGCTTATGCCGAATCCCTGCAAAATAAACTGAATGTTTTCAAAAAACGCAGCGGTACCAGCAAACAGATACTAACCGCCTTGATTTCAGCTAATGGCGTCAAAACCAATACTTATAGCCAATCTCTACTCAGCAATGTCGTGACACTAGAGGCATTTTTTAAAGAGGCATGAGCGGTTGATTTTGGACAGTGGTTTGCGGGAACGTTAAATGTTCATTCTTCTTCGCTTTTTTATTCACATCATTACTGGCATATTACAAGCACTGCAAATCCAATCACCTCAAAGGCAATCATGAGCATTTTTCTCGATGTTTTACACGGCAAACCCGTTGAACGCACTCCCATTTGGCTAATGCGTCAAGCCGGACGCTATTTGCCGGAATATCGCGCCTTACGCGCCAAAACCAAAAATTTTTTGGAATTTTGCCAAACATCAGAACTCGCAGCAGAAGTGACGTTACAGCCGATCCAGCGCTTTGCGCTGGATGCAGCAATTATTTTTGCGGATATTTTGCAAGTGCCACATGCAATGGGAATGGATTTAAATTTTGTCGAATCCGAAGGGCCGATATTTTCGCAACCGCTTCGGCAAGCAGAGCAAATAAAAAATTTGCATTTGGCGGAAATTGAAAAATTTGCAGATCCTACCTGCCAAGCCATTCGCTTCGTGAAAAAAGAATTACCATCGGATATTGCATTAATCGGCTTCGCTGGCAGTCCTTGGACGGTTGCCACTTACATGGTCGAAGGCCGCGGCAGCAAACAATTTTCCATCATAAAAAAAATGCGTTATCAAAATCCGGGTTTATTGCAACAAATCTTGGAAATATTAATTTCAGCAACAACACAATGGCTGCAATATCAAATAAAAGCCGGAGTTGATTGCATTATGTTATTTGATAGCTGGGGCGGAATTTTATCGCCACAGGATTATCTTGATTTTTCATTAGCGCCAATGGCAAGAGTTTGTGCCAATATTCGTGAGACTTCAAAAATTCCTATTATTATTTTTTCTAAAGGTGTCAATTATCCCGACGATATTCAACAATTACCGATTCAGGCAATTGGCGCCGATTGGACCATGAAATTATCTGCGCTTCGCAAGCGATTTCCGAATTTAGCTTTACAAGGAAACCTTGAACCGGCCGCACTTTATGCCGATCCAGCTCACATTCGCCAAGCAGTAAAACATTGCCTGGCGGATTATGGCTATGGCCATCGTCATATTTTTAATCTGGGACATGGGATTTTGCCCGATATTTCACCTGAACATGTTGCAGTATTAGTTGATGCGGTAAAGGAATACAGTAAAATGTACCACCAATAAATTTTCCTGTTCTTTATTTATGATTCGAAGAAGCGCTTTCAAACCTGCCTGGTGGTTACGTAATCCTCATTTGCAAACAATGTGGCCGGTATTTATGCGTCCGCGTTTGGCGGTTGAAACCCGCATCGAGCGCTTTGATCTGCCGGATGGCGATTTTACCGATATTGTCTGGGTCAATGAGAAAATGCGCGAACAAAAAATTGTAGTCATGTTGCATGGACTGGCGGGCTCAATTGAATCGCAATACATACGCGGTTTAATGCAACAGTGCATCAAACATGACTGGTGCGCCGTGTTGCTGCATTTCCGCGGCTGTAGCGGCCGCCCTAATCGTTTACCGCGTAATTATCATTCCGGTGATTCGGATGATCTTGCCTATTTCGTTTCCACATTGGCGCGCCAATATCCTAATGCGATATTAACTGGCGTCGGTTTTTCACTGGGCGGTAATGTTTTACTTAAATGGCTAGGCGAAACCGGCACGCGCAACCCACTGGAAGCAGCGGTTGCGGTTTCCGTTCCTTTTGATTTACACAAAGCAGCTTATCGCGTTAATCATGGTTTTTCCCGCATTTATCAATGGCGAATTTTGCGCGATATACGCAATAAATTATTGGAAAAATATAATACTGTGCAGCCGCCGGTTGATATTGAAACATTAAAACAAATTAATAATTTTTATGATTTTGATAACACATTGACAGCGCCGCTGCATGGTTTTCGCAATGCATTTGATTACTACAGCAAAACCAGCAGCCGGCAATTTTTAAAAAAAATCCGTGTACCGACTTTAATTATTCAGGCAGCGGATGATCCTTTATTCAGCACAGATTTGGTAGTTTATCCGCATGAACTGTCTTCTTCAGTTTTATTAGAATACAGCCCACAAGGCGGGCACGTCGGTTTTATTTCCGGCAATAATCCCTTGAAACCAATTTATTGGCTAGAACAACGCATACCAGAATATTTATCACAAGCTTATGCAAAAGCTGCAAAAAAGCCCAATACAGAACATGAGGCTATCTTGTGAGCTTCTATTCAGCAGTCATTACTTTAATTTTAGTGATGGACCCGCTAGGAAATATTCCGCTTTTTTTATCCATTTTAAAAAAATACTCACCGCGCGAACAAAGAATGATAATTTTGCGCGAATCATTTTTCGCGTTTTTAATTTTGACGGTTTTTTTATTTTTTGGGCGTTATATTTTGAAAGGCTTGCATATTAGCCCCGAAGCACTGAGTATTTCCGGTGGGGTGATTTTATTTATGATCGCGCTACGCATGATTTTTCCACAGCCTATTTATGAAAGCTCAAGTGAATCCGAGCCTTTTGTTGTTCCCTTGGCAATTCCACTAACGGCAGGCCCATCTTCACTCGCCACAGTCATGTTATTTGCTTCAACTGGCACAAACCCGATGCACATCTGGTTTTTAGCCGTCCTCACCGCTTCGATAATTTTTACCGCCCTGGTTTTATGCGCCCCATTTCTAATGCGCATTTTAGGCACCCGCGGTTTGACTGCGCTTGAACGTTTAATGGGGATGATTTTAACGACGATTGCCGTGCAAATGTTTTTGACGGGATTGGAGACTTATTTGCATTAGGATTGTATCAAAGATCACCCCTCATCCGCCCTATCGGGCACCTTCTCCCGCAAGGGGAGAAGGACAACTTCGCGCACATCTGCTAATAAAAATAAAGTTAGATGCCATGAAATAAGCCATGTTATGAAAAGCTATTTTATGAAAAAGCTAATGAAATGAGCTTTATTCTGGAAAGCTGCTGTACTCTGAAGAGACCCTTCTCCCCTTGCGGGAGAAGGTGCCCCAACGGGGCGGATGAGGGGTGATCTTACGGTGAAGAGTCATTCAAATCATTATCTATTTGCCGCCAATCTCCTGATACTTAAATTGACATTAGATTTTTTAACGCCCAATTAAAATGATGAAATTATTTACTCAACTTTCACCAACCAATCATCAAAATGCTTCAAACGTTTTTTTAATAATTAAAAACACTTCATCCAGCTGCTCTTGCGTAATCACTAAAGGTGGCGTTAAGCGAATGACATTTTCATGGGTTTCTTTAGTTAACACGCCATTTTCCGCTAATTTTTCTGCAATTTTTCGACCGCTGATATTTCCTGGATGTAATTCAATGCCGATAAATAAACCGCGACCGCGGATTTCTTTTATCAGTGGCGATTTTAATTCCTGTAATTTTGCTAAAAAATAAGCGCCTAATTGTTTGGAGCGATAAACTAATTTTTCTTCTTCGATTAATTCCAAAGCGCGTTTGCCAATCGCAGAAGCTAATGCATTGCCACCAAAAGTGCTGCCATGACTACCAGGATTAAAAACGTCCATAATTTCTTTACGCGCTAAAAATAAAGAAACCGGCAAAATGCCACCGCCGATCGCTTTGCCTAACATAATGCCATCGGGTTGCACTTGGTCATGATAACTCGCTAATAATTCACCTGTTCTGCCTAATCCGGTTTGAATTTCATCACAAAGCAACAATACGTTATTTTTTCGACAAATCTCGGCGCATTTTTTTAAATAACCCGGACGCGGAATATTAATCCCTGCCTCACCTTGCATCGGCTCCACTAAAAATGCGGCGGTATTCTTGTTAATCGCTTTTTCTAAAGCATTTGCATCATCAAATGGAATTTCAACAAATCCTGGCGTATACGCGCCAAAATTTTTGCGGTAACTTTCATCAGAAGAAAAACTGATAATCGTCGTCGTGCGCCCATGAAAATTATTGTGACAAACAATAATTTCCGCCTGATTTTCTGCAATGCCTTTCACTTGATACGCCCAGCGCCTGGCGGCTTTAATTGCAGTTTCTACTGCTTCAGCGCCACTATTCATCGGCAGCGCTTTATCCATTGCTGTCATTTCACAGGCTTTTTTTAAAAAACCGGCCATTTGGTCGTTATAAAAAGCGCGTGAAACGGTATTTAATTTGGCTGCTTGCGCTGTCAACGTTTTAATTAATTCCGGATGGCAATGACCATGATTAGCAGCAGAATAAGCCGCCATTAAATCGAAATAGCGTTTGCCTTCCACATCCCACAAATAGACACCTTCGCTACGCGAAATCACCACTGGCAGCGGATGATAATTATGCGCAGAATAGTGATCGGTTAATTGAATATAATCTTGATTATTCATGTTGAAACACGCTCTTTAATAAATCACCGATTAATTTTTCGGTGCGTTGGTCATCATCCAGATTAGGATTAAATTCGACACATTCCATGCCGATAAAATTCGGCAATCGGGAAAATTTTTTCAGTGCTTTCACTAGATCACTGCCACTAATTCCCCCAGCAATTTGATAACCCGTGGCCGGCGCATCAGCCGGATCAATCGCATCAATATCCAAACTCAATCCTAAATAATCGCAATTTTTTAATTGCTTCAGCGCTGCTTGCATCACCACATCAATTCCTTTCGTTTGCACTTCATCCATAAAATAAATTTTCACGCCCAATTTTTGCAGCAAAACTTTTTCTTCGTCTTCATAACTGCGCACACCGATTAAAATTACCTGCTCGGGTTTTAATTTAACTTGTGGATCAAATAATTCCGTCAATTGTTTATCGCCATGCCCTAGCAAACTAGCCAAGGCCATGCCATGCAGATTTTTGGTATGCGAAGATTCCGGCGTATGCGAATCCATATGCGCGTCAATCCAGATTAAACCCAGCGTTTTTTTGCTAGGCAGAGCCGCGCGCGCACCACTCCAGGTGCCAATAGAGCAAGTTTGATCACCGCCCAATACCAAAAACTGCTGTTGGTCTTTAACCGATTCATAAACCATCTGGGCCAATCGCTGATTAATTTCTATTACAGCGGCCAGGGCCGCTAATTGCATTTGGCTATCACGCGCGTAAAGTATGTTTGACCAAAACAAATCAAGGCCATTTAAATACTCAGAACCCTGCAAAATAATCGGAGAAGCCGCCGTACCGGCATCGGCTGCGCCGATGCCGCAGGCATAGCCTATTGTATTGATATGATTCATAAATGCGTTTCCAAAAAAGACCAAAAAGCATAGCAAAAAAGCAAGTCAGGGTGTATAAGATTTTCAACAACTAAGCATTTATACTCAAAACGGATAGGTTTTAGGTATATACCTTTTACACTTGAGAATGCGTCAAAGCTAAGGCCCGGCAGAATTCCATCAACGAACACTTTATCAGCGGGAACCGCTGATACCGAGTTTCCAAATTTTTTTAGATGACGTAGAGTTAGTCTTAAGAAAAATGCTATTAAAAACCATGGATCGAAACCAACATACAACATTGAAACACCATGCACATCCACTGCCAAGAGATAAAATTAACCCGCACGCAATAGCAGTCATTGAGACTTTAGTTGCTAAGGGATATCAGGCTTATCTGGTAGGAGGTAGTGTTCGGGACTTACTTTTGGGCGCTTCGCCAAAAGACTTTGATGTCGCCACTAATGCCGACCCTGATGAAGTGCGTCAATTATTTCGTAATAGCCGGATTATTGGCCGCCGTTTTCGCTTAGTCCATGTGTTTTATCCGCGTGAAATTATTGAAGTAGCAACGTTTCGCGCCAACCCCCATCCAAACGCCCTACCTGCATCCGCCATGCTGACGCGAGATAATGTGTATGGCAACATTGAAGAAGATGTATTTCGCCGTGATTTTCAAATTAATGCGCTTTATTACGATATAAAAAAAGAAGAAATCATTGATTATGTCGATGGTTATGAAGCCATCCAACAAAAAATTATCAAAACGATTGGCAAACCAGAATCACGTTTTATGGAAGATCCGGTTCGCATGTTGCGCGCTTTGCGTTTTTCCGCCAAATTAGATTTTGAAATTGAAGCGAGTAATCGCGCTGCGATTACTGAACATCGCTTATTGATTTTGCAATCTTCAGCTGCGCGTTTATTTGATGAATTAATTAAAATGCTTTATTGCGGCAATGGTTATCGTGCTTTCGAATTATTGCGTGAATATCACTTACTAGAACTTTTATTGCCGAGTGTTGCAGAATATCTCGAAGAACAAAACGAAAAGTTTTTAAAATTTGTTCAAATAGCGCTGAATAATACTGATAATCGCTTGAAGCAAGGCTTATCATTAAATCCTGCGTTTATTTTGGCCGTATTTTTCTGGGGCCCATTGCAGAAAAAAATAGCAGCCATGAAAAAAGGCCGTTTTATGGGCCGCTATCGCAACGCTTACGATCAAATATTCAACCGCCATGTACGCACCCTGGAAATTCCTCGCCGTTTAACCGACATGATGCAAGAAATCTGGTTAATGCAATATAAATTAGAAAAACATCATCCGCTCGAAGTGGACGAATTATTGACTCAGCCGCGTTTTCGCGCCGCCTACGATTTTCTTTTGCTGCGTGCTGAAATTGGCAGCAAAGGTTTAAAAGATGCAGCACAGTGGTGGACGGAATTCATTAATAAAATTCGAGAAGAATCGTCGGTGAAGTAATGAAACAACGTTGCTACATTGCACTAGGCAGCAATTTAAATAATCCGATTGATCAAATCCAAACCGCATTATCCGCTTTAAAAAAATTACCAAAAAGCAGCTGGATAAAATCTTCCAGCTTGTATTTAAGTGAGCCAGTCAGTGCAATTCAACAACCCGATTATATTAATGCAGTTGCTATGGTTGATACTGAATTAAATCCAACTGAATTGCTGCATCAACTGCAACAAATCGAAATTGCTCAGGGTAGATTACGCAATCATTTAAAAAATGCTGCGCGGGTCATTGATTTAGATATTCTTCTATATGGCAACGAAGTCATTACAACACCGGATTTACAAATTCCACATCCGCGTTTGCATGAAAGATTATTTGTTTTGCTGCCGTTAAAAGAAATTGCAGCAGATTTAATTTTGCCTGATGGTGAAGCGCTGCAAACTTTAATTGCTGCTTGTTTGGTGAGTGATATTAAAAAAGTCATTAAAATTTGTTAATGAAGATGCTTTTATATTACCCCTCATCCGCGCCCTTCGGGGCACCTTCTCCCACAAGGGGAGAAGGACAACTTTCGGATACATCTGCCATATAAATGGATACATCTGCCATATAAAATAAAGTTAAATGCCATGAAATAAAGAAAGTTAAATGCCATGAAATAAAGCTTGTTTTGAAAATCTATTGAACCATGAAGAGACCCTTCTCCCCTTGCGGGAGAAGGTGCCCCAACGGGGCGGATGAGGGGTGATTTAAAATAGTTGAATACTCATTAAATCTCTCCTACCGCTTTGAGAATTTTCAAAACTTTTACATACCAAAAATCTGCCTTACCCTTTCCACATCCTTATCCATCTGCAAAATTAAATCGCCCAAAGTCGCAAATTTTTCTTCATCACGGATTTTTTGAATAAATTCAACTGCGATTTTTTTGCCATAAATCATTTGTTCAAAATTCAGAATGTAGGTTTCTAAAATATAGCGATTATCGCCAATCGTTGGCCGCCAACCAATACTCGCTGCGCCAGGCAATGGATTCATACCAAGACCATGTACGCGCACCGCATAAATACCGTGCAATGGACGTATTTTTTTCAAAGCAATGTTGGCAGTGGGGTAACCCAATTTTCTGCCGCGTTGATCGCCATAGGTCACATGACCTGAAATTTGATAAGGCCGGCCGAGAAACTTATTCGCTTGTAAAAAATTGCCGGATTTTAATTGCTCGCGAATCAGCGTACTGCTTATCCTTAAACTATTTTCGTGATGCGTGTGCATTTGCTCGCAATGAAAACCATATTGTGCTGCTAATTGTTTTAGTAAGGCGTAATCACCGTTTCGCTGATAGCCAAAACGAAAATCATCGCCGATCAATACATGCTGTGCATTTAAATCCGCAATAAAATTTTTTACAAAAGTTTCAGCTGAAATTGAAGAAAACGTTTTATCAAACTTAACACAAATAACATAATCAATTTCGAGTTTTTTAAACTCATTCAACTTTTGCGCCAATGAATAAATCCGCATGGATTTATCGTGATCAAAAAATTCTTTTGGCTGCGGCTCGAATAGCATCACGGAAGATTTTAATTTTTTTTGATTTGCGATTTTTTTTAGATGTTGAATTAAAGCCTGATGACCCAGATGAACGCCATCAAAATTACCAATGGTGAGCGCAAGCCCAGGCAAATTAAAAGCAGGAAGCTGATCAGCGAAATGTAAGCGCAGCAATTGCATTTTAATGGTCTCGAATATGATGGATGCGCATGCCACTGACAAACAAGCCAATAATATAAATAGACATGCCGCCAATCACCAGCCAGCATAAATGCAAAATCCTTTGCCAGGCCGGCCATTCAAACCAGATATGAGTCGAAACATTGAAATAAAGTAATAATGCAATCATTAAAACTGAGGCAAACAACAAGCGCATAAAATAAATCACCCAGTCACGTGAAAAAATAATTAAGCGTTCGCGCACCAATAAAATCGCCAATAGCATTGCATTAATCGAAGAAGAAATCGTTGTCGCCAAA
Organism: uncultured Gammaproteobacteria bacterium; assembly: GCA_964441315.1. GTDB lineage: Bacteria > Pseudomonadota > Gammaproteobacteria > CAYTUN01 > CAYTUN01 > CAYTUN01. The sequence continues at coordinate 12,146 of CAYTUN010000026.1, forward strand.
GCTAGTCCTACGTAACCAAAGGGTTTGATGAAAATAAAATTCAAAATCACATTGCAAATCACAGCGAATATAGCCACTTTCACTGGCCGGCTAATTCTTTTTTGCGCATAAAATGCCGATGCCAACACTTTAATACACATAAATCCTGGCAAGCCAATAGCAAATGCGGCAATACTTTTACTCGCCATCACCGCATCGTGTGGCGTAAATTCACCATAACTGAATAATGCCGCTAAAATCGGCAAAGCTAAAATGACTAAACCAATTGCAGAAGGAAATGCAATTAATAAAACATTGCGCAAGCCCCAGGCTAAAGCATTTATAAAATTTTCATGGGATTGAATGATATGCTGACGTGATAAATGCGGCAGGATAACGGTTGCAATCGCCACACCAAAAATTCCTAGCGGTAAATAAATTAAACGATCAGAATAATACAACCAGGTAATGCTGCCTGTTTGTAAAAATGAAGCAAAAAACGTATCAATTAAAATTCCAATTTGTGTGACTGAAACCCCCATTACCGCCGGCACCATTAATTTAAATACGCGCCGCACTCCTGGATTTTTAAAATTAATTTTTGGCCAAACTAATAAATGTAATTTTTTGAGAAACGGCCATTGAAATATCAGCTGCAAAATTCCTGCAAGTAAAACACCATAAGATAATCCATAAACTGGAACATGAAATAAAGGCGCTAAATAAAGTCCAGCGAAAATCATACTTAAATTTAATAATACCGGCGTAAATGCCGGCACGCCAAAACGTCCCCAGGTATTTAAAATAGCGCCTTGAAGCGCAGTAATTGAAATCAGCATTAAATAAGGAAAAGTGATGCGCAACATGGTTGCAGTTAAATCCGCGCGGACGGGATCATGTATAAAACCAATCGCAAAAATATAAACAAAAACAGGTGCTGCCACGACAGTGACAATTGTCAGCAATAATAACAACAAACCAAATGTGCCGGTCACATCGCCAATAAATCTTTTCATATCTTCTGGCGAATAGTGCTCACGATAATCCGCCAAAGTCGGCACAAATGCTTGCGAAAACGCGCCTTCTGCCGATAAATTACGAAAAAAATTCGGAATGCGAAATGCGACGACAAATGCGTCGAAACTCGCAGAAGCGCCAAATACATGCGCTAAAATCATGTCGCGAATAAAACCACTAATGCGTGATAAACCCGTCATCGCCGAAACGAGCGCAGTGGAGCGGATTAAACCTTTTGACATTGGTGAAAGCCCTATCATCAAGTGGCGGCAGGATAGCAAATTCATTTAAGCGAGGACAGGGCTATATGGGTTAGCAAAGCTAATTCATCCTACATTTTTGCTTTTGAATGAAACACTAACGATTAAGCACCCAGTGTATTTTTCCCTCAGCTCGAGTAAATTACGCAGCTTATCCCCTGGAAAACAAAATGTTCTTAAAAAAATACACCTACACCATCGGTTATATTATTTTAATTATTTTGCTGAATATGGCATTCAGCTACGTGCCGTTTTACCAGGTTTGGGGCTATGAACTTTCGCCGATGGATTCCTTCGTCGGGCTGGTTTATCTATTGCGCGATCTTTCCCAGCGTGAGTTAGGGCATTACATATTTGCCGCGATGATTATCGGTGCGATTGCCAGTTATTTTCTGGCTGACCCAAAAGTTGCTTTAGCCAGCATCAGCGCCTTCATGGTGGGTGAATTAGTCGATTGGCTGGTTTTCACATTTAGCAAGCGGCCTTTAAAAGATCGCTTGCTATGGTCGGCAACGCTGAGCACGCCGGTTGATAGCATGGTTTTCTTGTGGGTGATTGGCCGTTTTAATCCTTTGGCATTATTGATCATGACACTGGGCAAGATGCTCGGCGTAGCGGCGATTTGGGCCTATTATCACCGCACTGCCATCAAACTTTTTTTCAGGAAAAATACTGAAAATTGATTCGAAGAATCAATTGACAAAAACCTCGAAAAACGGCATATTCACGCCTCCGATTCATTAGACAAGATTTTTGGAGTAAGTAACGTGGCTAATATCAAGTCAGCAAAAAAACGTATTTTACAAATCGAACGCAACCGCCTGCGCAATCAAACGTTACGTTCCCGTGCTTACACTTTTATTAAAAAAGCGCGTAAAGCTTTAACTGGCGCTTCTTTAGAAGAAGCAAAAATTGCCGTGCATGAAGCTTTTTCCGCCATCGACCGCATGGTCCCCAAAGGCATTTTCAAACGCAATAAAGCTGATCGCCTGAAATCACGCTTGCATCAGCAGTTGAAAGTTAAAAGCTAGAATTTGCTGCTTTAGTTTTCTTTTATCCTATTTTTTGTATCCTTTATTCGTGTGCCTAGACTTGGTCAGGCAACAAATCAGTCTTTTGTCTGGATGCATGCCTGGATAGATCACCCCTCATCCGGCCCGTTGGGCCACCTTCTCCCGCAAGGGGAGAAGGCTCTCCTCATGGCTCAATAGCTTCTCATGATAAGGTATGTTTTTTGGCAATGCTTGCTTGTTTTATTGGCAGATGTCACTAACGTTGTCCTTCTCCCCTTGCGGGAGAAGGTGCCCGACAGGGCGGATGAGGGGTGGTCGCACAAACTTATTGCACAACCATTTGTTTCCCACGGGCATTATTGAGCTAATAAACGTTTAATTGAAAAACGTGACAAGATCGCGCGTCAATCGGATGCAAGAACACCTAAAACCTATCCGTTTTGGGTATATTTAAGACTTTTATTTTCTTCCACAAAATTCATCATGTCATAGCATAACTGCCGCGTGCTTTCTGGTTGGATTGCGGACAGAAGGTAATATTTACCTTTCCATTTGAGTTTTTTCACCAAATCTTTGGCATAAGCTTGTCCTTCGTCGGCAGGTAATAAATCGGCTTTGTTGAATACCAGCCAGCGTGGTTTGTTGAGTAATTCCGGATCAAATTGTTCCAGCTCATGCAAAATTGTCCGGTAATTTGCTATCGGATCACTGCCATCGATGGGGGCAATATCGACTAAATGCAATAATAAAGACGTGCGAGTTAAATGCTTGAGAAATTGAATGCCAAGACCAGCGCCTTCTGCTGCGCCTTCAATCAAACCCGGAATGTCGGCAATCACAATGCTACGATGGGGATCAATACTGACAACGCCTAAATGCGGATGCAGGGTGGTAAAAGGGTAATCGGCGACTTTGGGAGTTGCATGGGAAACGGCGCGAACAAAGGTCGATTTGCCTGCATTTGGCAAGCCTAATAAACCGACATCGGCCAGCAATTTTAATTCCAACTTTAAATCACGTTCTTCGCCCGGTGTGCCAGGAATCGTTTTGCGTGGCGCACGTTGACGACTAGATTTAAAGTTCACATTGCCTAGCCCATGTCTGCCTCCTTGAGCTACGCAAACTTTCTCATTTTCTTCATTCAAATCGGCGATCAATTCATCGGTGTTGGCATCAAAAACTATCGTGCCGACTGGGACCGGAATATAGAGGTCATCGCCTGACTTGCCCGTCCGTTGCTGCCCCATGCCATCCTGACCACGTTCGGCTTTAAAACTGCGCTGATAGCGGAAATCGACGAGGGTGTTTAAATCTTTGCTGGCAATTAAGTAAATGCTGCCACCATCGCCACCATCGCCACCATCCGGCCCGCCAAAGGGAATAAATTTTTCACGGCGAAAGCTCAAGCAGCCATTGCCGCCATCGCCTGCTTTAACATGAATTTGGGCTTCGTCGACGAATTTCATATCAGCGGTTCCCGCTGTAAAGGGAGTTGGATAATACGGGGTAAGGCATAGGATTTGTAGGATTTGAATGTAGGGGGGATTAGCGTAGCGTAATCCACCGATTAGCTGAGTAGTACTGCATTTCTTAACGGTGGATTACGCTACGCTAATCCACCCTACATATTCTCTACTTTATTTGCGAAAAAATCGTACGAAAAATCTTATTGCGCTTCTGCAATCACGTCTACATAAACCCGTTGATTGGCGCCACGGTGGCTGAATTGAACTTTCCCAGCAACCAATGCATACAAGGTATGATCACGCCCCAAGCCCACATTCAAGCCTGGACGATAACGCGTGCCACGTTGACGCACGATGATGTTGCCTGCTGGCACTTTTTCACCGCCAAAACGCTTCACGCCTAAATACTTAGGATTAGAATCGCGACCATTGCGGGTACTACCGCCTGCTTTTTTATGTGCCATGGTTATTGCCCCTTAATATCGGTGATCTTAACTTTAGTAAAATATTGACGATGGCCTTGATGCTTCATATGGTGCTTACGGCGACGAAACTTAATAATTTCAATCTTGTCCTGACGGCCATGCTCGACAATCTCAGCGGCCACAGTCGCACCTGAAATAATTGGCGTACCAACCGAGACTTTCTCGCCATCGGCCAATAGCAACACCTGGTCAAATTTTACCTCATTACCTACTTCACCGGTCAGCTGCTCAATTTCTAAAATATCGCCAATACTGACATGATACTGCTTGCCACCGGTCTGAATTACCGCGCTCATGATTTGCTCCGCTTGCGAAAAAAGAGGGGTGATTTTAAGGCAAGTGGGGGGGTGGTGGCAAGGGGAATAAAATATTCAAATAAATCAGTCAGCGTTAATAATTCTCCATGTATATTTGTAATTAGTTAAAACAACTTATAAAAATCATAATCATCATGAAAGAAAAAGATACCCAACTCAAAAAACCACTACTGAAAATAAAATGGAAATCAATTATTAATGAAGAAAGCATTTATGCTAACGAAATTCCTATTATTTACATAAAACTGCAAAGTAATCTCAGAAAGCAACTCTACAACAGGCTTCAGAGAAACAATTCACTATTAACGCTGCTCGGCATCAAACTTCTCCCAAAAACAAATCCCAAAACTGCCTCCGTCGAATTTAATTTGCCTTTAGAATTTCAATGTGTAGAAACGCCCGAAACATTAAAAAAAGAATTTTTTCTTTTTTTGGATATATTTGATAATTTAGAGCTGACCCAAACCACTTTATTTATCAATACATTAGCAGCAGAGTTTTCTAAATATCCTGATAAAAAAATTTTTGAAATTGAACTTACTTGTAAAATAGATAAAGTAATAAAAATTTTAGCTGGTGACGATACTGCATCAGAAACTTATACAACTTCAGACGGAACAGTATTAAAGCTTTCGAGAGCAGATAAAAAAATTTCAATAACTTTGCCAGAAACAAAAACCACTGAGGATGCCCGCCATGAATTTAGTAAAGCACTTTTATATAGATTAGCAAGTTACTTAACCCAGCCACAACAAACACAGACAAGCTATAAAAAGCAACCCAATGTCCGCTCACATCTAACAAAAAAGGCTCGGCCTTTAGAGGCAGAAAAACTTCAAGCAATATTAAATGATTGGGGAAATCGAGATGGAATCGTAATTGATTTTTCGGCTTATCCTGATTTCAAAGATTATGATTTTAACGAATCCAGCCAAACTGCCCTAGGAAATTTCATACAGAACAAATTAATCCAGAAACAGCCTGATCAAGTTACATTAAATTTAAATGGATTGAAACCTGTGACAATTCGTCAAATTTTAGCTGCGATTGACAAGATTGATATCGGCAATATCGGTGGCCATAAAAAACCCAAGATAGTATTACAAGATTTTACGATTGAAAATTTTGCATTTTTATCGGATACTAAAATTAAACTGCCTCAGAATACAGAATTACAGATAAGTGGCCAATCTATAAAATATTACGAAACTTCAAAAAGGTTTGAATTAAACCCGGAAAATTCAACCAAAGCGGTTTGTGAATTATTAAATCAATTCAAAGTGGATGTTATCTTTTTAAATCAGCTTACAGTTACTGCGTGGGAGGAAGTTGAGAAATATTTGAATTTGAAAAAATTCAAGTCTGTAGCGCTAATAGGAGGAAAAAGTGATTTTATCGAAAGATTCTTTTCAACAGATTTTTTAACGACGCAGACGATTTTAATCAGTCATATATCCACTCAAAGCGCAGAAGCTATATTTCTCACAAAAAGTAAATTTAGAACATTAGCCATCGGTCTGATGAAAGCAGACGCTGCTAGAATCTTATGTGAACAAGCCAAAAATGCTACAAACATTGAACAGCTCTCATTAACCAACCATAGTCCTGCCGAAACTTACGCTATAGTCAATAATGAAAAAATTGCCACATTACGGTTTGCAAAAATGCGCCTAGCCAATGCCGTTGCATTGGCAAAAGCCGCACCTCATAAAAAGCTCGATAGTTTGGACTTACAAAATGTGTCAGCAGCAGCATTACAGCATCTAATTATTGAATCTGGCTATTCCATCGATAGATTAATCATTCGTGGGATCGATGAGTCAGAAAATATGGATGCAACCAAATTATTTAAAACCTTACGTGTTTTGGAAGAATTAGATATTGATGGCGCTTCTTTTGAATTTATTATGAAAGTAGCTCGCCACATGCAGGCTGATATAAAATTGCTAAAATTAAGCAATATTTCAGGATTAAATCTTGATGAATTAAAAGCTCACTTAAAATCATTTTTCCATGGTCAGTTAGTAATTGATGGTAAAGAACAAGTTTTACCCCGGCCTAGACGGTTAAAAAGATCAAACGATGCTTCCGAAACAAACCGCCCTTTTAAATATTTGAAAACAGGTTTCTGGCAACAGTATGAAGCGGAATTGCAAAATCTCGCGGAAGAAGTCGAACGGATTCAGACAAAGAAACCCTAGAGTTTTTATCAAAAATCTAGAACGAGACTAGCACATCCTGCTACTATTTGCGCCTATGCAACCCATAAGTTATACAAAAGCAGTCAATCAGGCTAATAAATTAGCGCTAGAAAAGGCCCGTCAGTCGGTTTTAGCAGAATTCCGCAGATTAGATCAGCTTGTTCTCAAAAGCATGCATTCAGCCGTGCCTCTGGTAGAGCAAGTCGGCCATTACATTATCGATAGCGGTGGCAAGCGCATGCGTCCTCTGCTGTTATTATTGGCAGCCGGCAATTTAGCCTATGCTGGCAACGATCACATCCAATTAGCCGTTATCGTCGAATTCATCCACACCGCCACCCTGCTCCACGACGATGTCGTTGATGCCTCCATACTGCGTCGGGGGCGCGAGACTGCTAATTACAAGTGGGACAATTCGACCAGCATTTTAGTTGGCGATTTTATTTATTCGCGGGCGTTTCAATTGCTCACGGAATTAAAGCGCATGGATTATATGGATGTACTCGCTACCACAACGAACGTGATCGCCGAAGGCGAAGTGCTGCAATTGCAGGAGCAGCATAATCCGGAAGCGAGCGAAGCGGTTTATATGGAAATTATCCGCCGCAAAACTGCCGTTTTATTTTCAGCGGCTATGGAATTAGCAGCGCTTGCGGCTAATCGGCAAGATTTAAAGCTGGCGATGAAAGATTATGGTTTGAACTTAGGCATTGCTTTTCAATTGATTGATGATTTATTGGATTACACCCAGGATGACAGCGTTACCGGCAAACAATTGGGTGATGATTTAAGTGAAGGCAAAGCGACTTTGCCGTTGATTTATGCACTGACTTGCGTCAGCGAAGCGGAAAAAACTTTAATTCGCCAGGCGATTATTCAAGGTAATTCTCAGGAAATTAATCAGATTCTGAGCATTCTAAAAAACACGGATGTATTTACGCGCATCCGGCAATTGGCTGAGACTTACATTGAAAAAGCATTGGCCGCTCTGGAAAAGCTACCTGATAATCTTTTCCGTCAACATCTGCGCGATTTGGCCTTATTTACGCTTGCGCGCGATCATTAGGGCCTATTTGCAATTGCTTTTTCGTCACGAAAAGAGCAAGGATTGAGTCAAAATCGTATCAAATTTGAGGCAGCATAGTCATTCTATGTAACGAAAATTTGATGCGATTTTGGCCAATCCTTGCTTTTTGCAGTAGAAAAAGTAATTGTAAATAGGCCCCAATCTAACTATGCTTTCCTTCTAATTTTTGACCTCGGGGTGTAGCTCAGCTTGGTAGAGCACTGCGTTCGGGACGCAGGGGTCGCAGGTTCAAATCCTGTCACCCCGACCAGTAAAATCAAGGGTCTGGCGCTGAATTCCGCGTTTAAGCGCTTAGCAAAATTTTTCTGTAAGTCCACGGTAAGTCCAATTGTTTCATAAAAGTAAGGATCACTACACCTCATTTTGAGATTTAGCCGTTTTTAGTTTAATGGGGGCTTGACTCTAGCTCATGCAGATTCCAAGTGGCACTCTTTGCAGAAAAAGAGAAAAAAGTGAAAGAAGTGTTGCAGTCAAAGATGCATTTTCATGATTTCACTATTTTCTCTTTTTTCTCTTTTTCTGCTGTAAGTTTAACGAAATACAATTGCCAACAATAAAATTAAAATTCAAGTACATTGAGATGAAAGAATCATCATGCTGATTGCAAAAGCGATAAATACTGGTAATTCCACCGTGTTGTTTCTGTGCGTGCGAAAGCCAGTTAGCTTTCTAAAAACCATTTTAATGACGTTGACTGCTTAACCCCACTACCTGCTTAATTTCGCTTAGTGTTAACGTCTCAATCGACTGCGCCGTGCGACAGTCGAACGCTAACTGTTCAGTGGCAACGAGACGAAGTTTCGGGATTAATAACAATGTTAAGTTCGAGTTAATATCATTTCGTCATGCATCTGAAAAAATCGGATAGCGTTAAGCACAGCGCTTGTTACCTAATCACACCTTTAATGACTGAAATCAGCATTAAGCGTGGTAAGAAAGATACCGAGTTAAACTCAGCCTGACATAAACAAAAGGAAATTCCTAAAACGGGAATAGTACTGAAAAAGTACCTGCTAGGTGCAGATACCGCATGCACAAGGACAACCTTGCGTCCAGATTTGCACATGCGAAGTCTGGACTTACTACTCCAGCTCATGTCACGAGTAGCCATGACAAACATTTTCATCGTAATCGCACTGGCTAAAGCGCCAGTAGCTAAAATGCATTTTTTGTAATAGTTTGCCATGCGCTTAAATGATACGATTTTTTGACTGTCCTACGGACATTTTTTTGGTATTGATGAAATCGCCTAGGCGCTGCCAGCGTTTAGGATGCGGCTATAGCCGCGTCACTGCGGACATTAAGTCCCCAGTGACGCGGTATTAAACGTAAAATTCGCAAAAAACTAATAGCTACTACTGAATCTTAATACCCTCTGTTATACTTTTTCACATAAGTTCTATTTAACTAGGTACATCATGCATTCACTAAATAAATTGCGAGTCCAAATTCATCTGTCGAAAACGACAAGCCCAAAAACACCCTGCACGAGCTATACCAAACGGGTTATGTTAAGTGGGTACTGAGAACTTTCACTAGCATAGCCAACAAGACGTCTTATATGCCCTGCTTCCTACAAAATACATCAATGCAAGTCATTGATCTACTCAGAACCTCTTATTGAGTAAAAAATAAGTCACTGCCCATGAATTCAATTTCACAAGCATATAACGTTACTTATGAGCTCCATACCCTTGGTTGGAAAGCTTTCCAAGATTTATGTAGCACAATAGCAGGGGAAATCTGGGGGCAAACAATTCAAAGCTTTCTTTCAAGTCAAGATGGTGGTCGTGATGGAGCTTTTCGTGGAATTTGGAAGCCAAAAGATGGGGAAATCACAACTGGTTCTTTTACAGTACAATGCAAATTCACTTCTAAGCGCGATAGGATTATTCGATTAACGGATCTAGCTGAAGAAATAAGCAAAGCCGAAAAACTAGCTTCACTTGGCTTGGCAACAAATTACGTTTTAATGACAAACATGCACCTTACGGCAGTAACTGAAGCTGAAATGAAAGAAGCTTTTCAAAAAGTTCCTGGAATTCAACATTTTCTTGCCTATGGCTGCGAATCTATTAGCCGATATATTCGTGAATCTCCTCGATTACGCATGTTGATTCCACGCATATATGGGCTTGGTGATCTTAGCCAGATACTAGATGAGCGTATTTATGCACAGACAAAGGAAATTTTAAGCGTTTTAGATGAGGATCTGAAAAAATTTGTTAGAACAGAAGCGTTTCAGAAAAGCGAAAAAGCACTATCTGAACACGGATTTCTACTTCTCCTGGGGGAAGCTGGATCGGGCAAATCAACGATAGCAGCAGCACTTACTTTAGGTGCACTAGATGTTTGGAAATGCTTTCCAATTAAAGTAAATGATGCAAAGAATTTTATTTACCACCAAAACCCTAATGATCCAAGGCAATTATTTTGGATTGATGATGTATTTGGTTCCACAAAGTTGGAAATGGAGTCTACACTGCTATGGAACAAAACTTGGTACAACCTTCAAGCTGCTATTAGAAATGGTGCTAAAGTGATTTTTACTTCTCGTGATTACATTTACCAGCAAGCTAAAGTGCACTTAAAAGAAAATGCATTTCCTCTTATGCTTGAATCGCAAGTGGTAATACAAGTAGAAAAATTAGCACACCAAGAAAAAGAACAATTATTATATAATCACATTCGTCTTGGAACTCAGCCTATAGAGTTCAAACGTAAAATTAAGCCTTTTCTTCCAAATATAGTTAAAAGCAAATATTTTCTGCCGGAAGTGATTCGATGGCTTGGAAATCCTTTGCTTACTAGAAATTTACAGTTAACTGAACCATCCCTTGCTGATTTTGTCCAAAAACCAATAACATACTTAAAAGATGTTATAAAGAACTTAGACGATGAAAATAGAGCTGCATTAGCCATTGTTTTTATGCGTGGAGGTAAACTTGCTAGCCCTATTGAATTAACATCAAATGAAGACAGTGTTATTTCATTATTTGGTGGAAATAAGGCATCTATCATTAAAGCATTACCCTTATTAGAAGGCAGTTTTGTCATTTCAATAATTGAAAAAGAGAATTATTATTGGCGTTATAAGCATCCAACCATACGGGATGCATTTGGTTCATTCATAGCTGATAATCGCGAGCTGTTAAATATTTATATAATGGGAAGCCCTTTAAAAACTTTACTTCAAGAAGTTACTTGCGGAGAAGTAGGTTTAACAGGTACAAAAATTATCGTTCCTGAAATTTACTTTGATGTAATAATTCAACGCTTGAATGAAATTGATAAAACTAACAGGGATGGTTACAAGCAACTTATTAATTTTCTAGCCTACCGTTGTAACAAAATTTTCTTAGGAAGCTATTTGAAAAAAAAATCAGGGCTTTATTGAAAATATTAATATTTGCTCATATTTAGATATAAGTTCAGAAACAGACTTAGTCACAACTTTGTGTCAATATGGTTTACTAACTAAAGAGGAACGTCAAAATTTTTTTATCAGAATAAAAGAGCTTGCTTTAGAAACTCCAGACGCTGGTTTCCTTAGCAGTTCATTGCGTAATGTTTTGACACCTAATGAAATAAACGAAATTTTAGAGTTAGTACGTACAGAGCTACTGCCAAACTTAAGCGATACTATTTATCAGTGGAAAGATAATTTTCACTACCCCGAGGAGCCAGGGGAGTATTTCAGTCCATTAATTGATACGCTTGATAGTTTTAAAAAAAATTTTAGTGAAGATGCAAATGCAGTAGAACAAATTGATTTAGCTATCAATAGTATTGAAAATACTATTAGCGAATTGATTTCAGAAGGAGAAGAAAGAGCAGGTTATGGTGAAGATATTTTAGAACTATTTAAACATCATAAAGATCAAGAAATACGTTCTGAAGCTGAGTTGAACTCAAACAGATCTATTTTTACCGATGTAGACGAATAATGCAAAAATTTCAAATTTCTTGCGATGATGTGATTATGTTCGGAAAAATTTTCGAAAAAATATAATAAGCATATTTATTGTTTGGCTCAAATGAAGCATAAATGATTGTTATTAAAGTACATAAATTTTTAAAATCTACAATTTGAAACTAAGATCACTTAATTCTTTACTCTTGAAAATAGTGTGCAGAATTAACTACGGCTTTATTCTCTATGTTGCTAATTGGGTCTATATAATTCAATTTCTTAAATAAGGCTTTCAGCTAATTTAATCAATAGTGTTTCTAATTTTTTTTCATCAATCTCTTTTATTGTATTGTCAATTTCACTTAAAGAAGGGTTAAAATTTGCTTTCTCTTCTATTTTCTTCTTTATTTCGGCTGAAGCATGACGTCGGGTTTCACCATCAAACAATTCGCCCTTATCTATTTTTTCGCTAATATCTTTAAGTAGAATAGAATCCTCCAATTTCAGGATTATGTTCAAACACGCCAGGATGTAACACTTTTTTTCTAAATTAGCCCATCTGGTACTATATTTTCCTGCCATACCTATCCAGAAAAGTATTAAATCTCTTACATCAAACGCTATCTCATCATGTTTATATTTATTAGCTGCAACTGCCACACTAAATAATTCATCTGCTAATTGGTAGTTTTCAACGAAAACTACTGCATCCTCACTATTGGGAATAAAAGAAAAAATATTTATCAGCAACTGCGCATGCTGCTTAAGCTCTTTGCTATCATAAGAATCACAGCAGTCTGCTGTTGCAACAGCCATAAGTATTTTTGTTACTTGGATAATCCAACAAATTAAATCAAAGACAAATGACGATTTTTTTGCGATAGCAAGTAATAGCAACTCTTTTTGGCTTAAAAAAAGATTATCTGCCCATTGTTCTATATGAGAGATTACCGTTTTTGCATGAGCATCTGTTGGCGCTGCTTCTAAAATAGCATTCGCTAATTCCGTAAGTCTATAGCTTAGAGCTTGGTTATTTGTTGCAGAATAGTAAAAGCTGAGATAATAACTGTGTAGATCTGATCGTTCATAATCATTTATTTCTAATAATGTTTTAGCTATAAAAGCTATGTTTGAACGAATATTATCTAGTACGAATTTTACATCTTCGGTTTTTGCTTTTAACAAATAAAGTGTTATTTCAGCCAGCTTCTCAATTCCTATGTAAGTAGCTGAACGCAATGTCTTCTCTATCGTATAAACACTTGAAATGAGAGCAATTTTATCGCAACTAGTGGTGACATCCCTTATGTTGCCTTGATCAATAAAGTATAAGCAAACCTGGGCAACTAAACGAAAGCTTCCGATAATCACTTCTACCATTTTATATGGCATTAAGAATTCAATAGCCTGTAGAAAGTAAGTTATAGCAAGATTCGCATGATATTTGGTATCAACTTTGACTGAATAATCGATAGTTGAATAAACCATAGACAATGCTTTTATTGCATTAAAAGCTTGTAGTATTTGCTGCTCATCGTGCCGCAAAACACTTATTTGGACGTATTTTCTCAGGTGTTCAAGTGTTTCATTTATAAAGGCATCATTAGATAATGGATTATTAACCAGGGGTATTTCAGGAAAAAAAGTTCTTCCTTTAGCCTTAATATAATAAGTGTTTATATAAATTACGGCATTTAATGCAGCTTGAGATGCCTCATAATCGCTTTTTGTCGCATGATTTTTTGCTAATGCAAATGCATACTGCATTGCTTGTTGTGCCCTATTTGTCCATGATGGAATTTGCTGAAAATATGTAAGTCTTCCAATGTCATGATTAAAATCAAGTTGATCTTTTTGACTATTTTTACCCGCTTTTATCTCATGCAGTGCTCCAAATCTTTTTGCTGCCTTAGCCCAAGCATTTAAATTAGCCCTTGTGCCAGAAACAACAATTTGCAATTGCTCGATTGGACTAATCAATTTTAATGCTCTTTTGTAAGCAGTAATTAATATTAATAAGATAAAAGTTATACTCCAAAACATAACTAATATTGCAATGGTAACTCCTAATGTTTCTATTACCAAAGACAAAATACCAATAGTTATTGCAAGGATAAAAATAATCAAGAAATATACTAATAACTTTATATCTGAGCTAAATTTTCTAAATAGACCATAAGGCATGCGCTCCACATTCACTTGCATAGCAAACATAATTAATGAAAAAGCTATTGCGGCAGCAGTAATCATCGCGCCACTTAATGTAATAAGTAGCGTTTGCAAATCAGCAAGCCTACTAGACAATAGAAAATAAGTTTCTAAGATTTTATTAAGTTTTAGAGAAAATGCACAACTTGTAAAAAATAAAATCGTTAGAGCAGAAAAAGAAGCAAACTTTATATGTTTTTGGGCAGATGTTAATAGCCTATAGCATTTCTATATCATTCATAATATTTCTTATATTTTTCTATCTTACTAAA
>CAYTUN010000027.1:0-25221 GCA_964441315.1 uncultured Gammaproteobacteria bacterium
CCCCATCGCGCTTTGGAACCTCGCCGCAAGCGGCGGGGTATTAAAATTTAATAAAATTTAAATAGGTATAAAAATAATGCAACAAACACTTATTTTAGAAAACATTAGCAAATCTTTTCATAAAAAAACTATTTATCAGCAATTGAATTTTTCCTTTTCAACCGGCTGTCACGCTATTTTAGGAAAAAATGGCATCGGTAAAACGTTATTACTGGAAATGCTGGCATGCATAATCAAACCTGATACAGGAAAAATCAGCATCTACCCTTCAAATAAAAATAGCCCACAACTAGCCTATAAAAAGAAATTAATTTACGTCCCCCAACAAGCCAGCTTTTTCCCCACCGCAAGCGCAAAGGATTATTTAGAATTCATATTAGCGCTTAGAAAAAGCCATGAAGAAGACTTTAAAGCATTTCAATCTGCGATAGAAAATTATCATTTGACAGATTACCTGGAGCAACCCTTTGGCGTCCTATCTTTTGGTACCCAAAAAAAACTATTTTTAGTGCCATTAGCTAACGCCAAACAACAACTTATTTTACTCGATGAACCCAGCAACGGACTTGATGCCAGCGCAAAAAGATATTTAATAGAACAGATTGCGGACTTAAAACATAATAATATTATTATTGTTACTACCCATGATACTGAGCTTTTGGATGTATTAAATCCTGATTGCATTTTGCTCGATCAGCAACCTATTAATTCATTCAAGCTGATTTCATGCGAAGCTGCTGTAGCATTCATTAAAGAGCATCATCAAAAAAATTTTCATAAAATTTCTTAGCCGATGTACCGCGAATAGGCAAACAACCACTTTTACAGCGGGAACCGCTATGTTATCTAATAATAAAAAACACTGAGAAAATCAAAGCTAAAGCAATTAATAAAGGATGGCACTGTCGATATTTCCCTGAAAATAATTTCAATAGTACATATAGAATTAATCCAATGCCGATGCCAATTGCAATCGAAAAGCTTAGTGGAATTAAAATAAATGTTACTAAAGCCGGAATAATTTCGGTGTAATCGCCAGCGTTTAAAAATCGGATCTGTTGCACCATTTCACAAGCGACATAAAGTAATACCGGCGTAATCGCAACAGTGGGAATGCTTTTTACCAATGGCGCAAAAAAAATGCTAGCAAGAAAAAATAAAGCGATAAATAGTGAAGTTAAACCGGTGCGTCCGCCTGCACGAATACCAGTAGCACTTTCGATATAAGGACTGGTGGAAGCCGTGCCCAATATGCCACCGCTAGCCGTTGCAATACTTTGCACGATTAAAGAACGGCTAATACGTTTTTGTTTCAAAGCTGTTTCTTGAGGAAACAATGTCTTATCGGATAATAGCCCCGTTAAAGTACCAACACTATCAAACAGCAGCATCAACAAAAAAGCCAATAAAATTGCTGCTGATTCGGCGCTAACAGGCGGCATCTCAAATTTAAATAAAGTCGGTGAAAGTGTTGGTGGTAGTGAAAAAATACCAGCGAATTGACCGATACCAGCAAAATGCCCGAGTACTGTACCAACAAAAATCGCGATAATTAATGCCGCGGGTATTTCAAATAATCGCAATAAAATAATCAGTAGAAATAATGCAAAAAATAGCAAAACGGAAATATCATGCAAATCTCCCAGCATGACTAAAGTATTCGGATTAGCAACAATAACATGACTGGTTTGCAAAGCAATAAATCCAATCAACAAACCAATTCCCGCTGCTGTCGCTGCTACCATGCTTTCTGGAAAACAACGCAATACATAATAACGAAACGGCGTTAAATTTATCAGCAAAAATAAAAATCCCGTCAATACCACAAAACCTAGCGCCTGCTGCCAAGGATAATGATGCAATAGCACGACCACATAAGCGAAATAAACATTTGTTCCCATCGAAGGCGCAATCGCAATCGGATATCTGCCGAAAAAACCCTGCAATAAACACCCCAGCGCACAGATGATGGCTGTCGCCATAAAAACCGCGCTCGGATCCATACCGGATTTGCCTAATATATTGGGATTAACAAATAATATGTATGCCATCGTTAAATAGGTGGTCAATCCGGCAAGAAATTCTGTTCTCAAGCTGGTTTGATTTATTTTTAGCTGAAAGTTGAACAAGGATGTCATAAATAATTTCCAAATTTGCTCAGGTTTTTTATTAAGATGTGAATAATGAAATTTAATCGATGTTTTTGAAAGAAACAACATATTCAGCAGTTCCTGCTGAATGGAGAGTTTATTTATTGACAGCAGCATCTATCTCAATAATAGTTATCATTTAATTTTAAAAAATTCGAGCAATAACATGCCATATGCACAACCCATCAATGAGCCAACAATTCATATCTACTACGAAGTCATCGGCAACGGTGAACCCATCGTCATGCACCATGGCAATGGTAACTGTGTTCAAGACTGGTACAGTCTTGAATATGTCGACGCATTAAAAAATGATTTTCAATTAATTTTGATTGATAGCCGTGGTTATGGAAAAAGTAGCAAACCTCATGTGAATGAGGCTTATACTTTAAAGAGTAAAGCGAACGATACTATCGCAGTATTGGATCAATTAAATATTGCTCAAGCACACTGCTTCGGCGGCTCAATCGGTGCTGCCATGTGTTTTATTTTGGCAAAATATTATCCGGAACGCTTTAAATCTTATATTTTTGCCACACCTTATTTCACGCAATTTAATGACGAAATAAAAAAAGCCTTAAAAAAAGGCCCCACCGCCTATGTTGAGAAATTAGAACAATTAATCGGAAATAAAATCAGTAATGCCGCCATCCGACAAACATTTTTAAAAAATGATACTCAAGCACTACTGGCAGCAAATTCTGCTGAATGGTTTGATTACGAAGATTATATTTCTTATATCAACAAACCCAGTTTAATTTATATTGGCGCAAAAGAACCCAGTGTAGAAGAGATGAAGAACTTAGCGAAAAAATTACCTAATAGTGAATTAGTCATTATCCCCAACCTGGATCATGCCGAAGTTTATTGGGGCGGTAAAATTGTGGCGCCTATTATTAAGCGATTTATTCAACATATAAGCGCTATTCATTAATTAATGATAGTTTAAATGGCAAAATACAAGTAAATATTGACCCCTTACCCAACTCGCTTTTAAGCTCAATTTCACCGTCCATTTCCTCAATAAATTGTTTCACAATACTCAAGCCCAGTCCTGTGCCTTTATACATTCCTTTATTAGAGGGATTGAGTCGAGTAAATTTTTCATAAATCAGATTCTGCTTTTCTTCAGGGATACCAATACCCGTATCTTTTACGATAAATTTTATAATCACTTTTTTTTCATTGAGGAATTTAGCTAATTGTATCTCCAATAACACTTCGCCTTCATGAGTAAATTTTATGGCATTGCTGATTAAATTGATTAAAATACGTTGCAAGCGGTAAGAGTCGCCTAATACCATTAATGGTATGTTTTCAGGATAATTTAAAATTAATTTAAGATTTTTAAGTTTAGCAGCCGGCGTTTCGATTGCAATAATACCATCTACTAATTTTTTAAGATTAAATTTTTTTTCAATCTTTAATAAATTACCAAGTTCGATTCGCGAAAAATCCAAAATACTATTACAGTAATCCAATAAATCTTTAGCACTGTGGGTAATATCACCCAGTAATTCTTTTCTTTCCGGATCTAGCTCACTCTCCCATAAAATTTTCGATAAAGCTAAAATTCCATTAAAAGGCGTGCGAATATCATGCTCCATGTTACGCATAAATTCGATTTTTAGCTGGTTAGCCAGTTCTGCTGCTTCTTTCGCTTTTCGCAGGGCTTCTTCGGCTTGCTTATCTTTAGTGACGTCTACTGCAACGCCAGTAACACCACAGCATTGCCCATTTTCATCATAAATCGGAAACCCACGGTCCATGATCCAACGCACTTCACCATCAGGCCTGACAATGCGGTAGTTTTCCTCATATCGTGCCATAGCACCTTTTTGCGCGATTCGATCAGCCATCGCATGAATTGGATGGTAATTTTGAACATCTTCCGGATGTAAGTAAGTAATCCAAATTTCAGGTTCAGTATAAAGAACATCGCGGGAGCGCCCCCAAATTTTTTCGTAAGCGGGACTAATGTAAGCGATACGGTTAAAATCTGGACTACTTAACCAGTAAACACTTTCACTTTTTTCTGCCATTTTCGCCAGAAAGTTAGCGATAGCTTCTAAACTTAAATAATCTCTTTCCTTCATAAAACAGATCTCTTTCATAATGAGTTACGCGCTAAAGTTTGCTAGTATATTGCCTCTAAAAATTCAAATCACATAAAAAAGCTCGTTTTAATAAAAAATGAGACTTGCGAAGCTAACTCCTAGGGCTTGTTTACAATTGCTTTTTCATCGCGAAAAAATCAATTGTAAACAAGCCCCAATTATTCTAAAACATTTCGAGGCTATTTATGTTGACACCTGATGGAAAATCCGCGGGCAATATGGACAGAATTATGCTGTTAAATATATGGACAAAAAGTTTACATGAAAAAATAAAAAGCAGCAAAAAATATAAGAAGCAACCGCATATTATCTGTGCCGGCATGGGCAGACCGACATATCCTATTAATGAACATGCTGCAAAAGCAGCTATGCTTTATTGGAAAAAATTATGGGAAACGGCGCAAAAAGCCAGAAAAAAATTAGAAACGATTAAAAAACCGCAATTTGATCAATTAGATGAAATCGTTAACATGCGCGCTGCTTCTGACTATGGCAATCCACAAGGCGACCTTGAATACCGGCAAAAATTAGCTAAAGCACTAACCAAATGGTATCGCGTAAAAATTGATGCAAGTCATGTATTATTCACGGTAGGCGGCGCAGGCGCATTAAATATTATTTTTAAAGTTATCGACAAAAAAAATCCTGGGGGCAAAATTATTGTTCCCCAACCTTACTATAGCCTTTATGCGGCAGAAGGTAGAAAAGCAAGATTCCAACTCATTAATGTGATGCGCGAAAAAGGCTACCGTTTAACCGCGCAGGCACTGTCTGACAGTATAAAAAAATGTCAAAATAATATTAGCGCAATCATTTTGTGTGATCCCAATAACCCATTGGGAACTTATATTGAAGAAAATGAGTTACTCAAAATAGCAAAAGTTTTAAGACAAATTCCAGATGTGCCGATTGTTATTGATGAAGCTTATGCTGAAATGCGTTTAGATGGTAAACGCCATGTCTCGCTTTTACAAATTGCCCCTGATTTAAAAGAGCGTATTTTTTTAATGCGTTCTGCTACCAAAGCACTTTCTGCTGCTGGTGATAGAATGGCGGCAATTATCAATTTTAGTACAGATAGCATGACGCAATTAATTGAAGCAAACATTGATATTTGTGGCCATGCACCGCGTTCTTTACAAATTGCATTTGCTGTAGCGATGGAAAAACTTGATAAAAATGAGCTTAAGCGATTGAAAGATTTTTATAAACCGCAAGTTAAATATGTCATGAAAAGAATTTATCAGATGGGTGCGGCGTTACCCGATCCGGATTATTCAACGAATAGTACTTTTTATGTTTTAACCGATTTAAGTGATTTGCAAAATCTTGAATTACCTGAAGCCGCAAACAAAGCATTGGGCAAAAGTGGCAAAATTGAAACAGATGAAGATATTGCTTATGCTTTATTGTTTGGCGACGGCATTATGATTGCGCCATTGTCTTATTATGGCCTCGATGAAAAATTAGGTTATCTGCGTATCACTTGTAGCGGCGGAAAAAATGAGCTGGAAACACTGCTAAATAAAATTGAAAAACGACTGATTGAAGCACGCATGATTAAAAAAAATTTGCTCGAGATAGAGTTGAATAACATTTTAAGTACCTTAAAAATTTACGAAGAAGAGACAAATCTAAAAGTAAAAAATCAATTGAAAGTCATTTCTCGCAAATTTAACAAAATCTTAAATCATCATGTAAAAAATAAATCAAATGCTCTGAAACTCAAACAAATTAACGATGAGCTGACTAAACTGATATCGCAAGCAAAAATAATTACTGCCGAAAACCCTACTAAACGAACCAATATGTTGGCTTCCATCTCACAAATAGCTTATCAAGCAGGCAAAATAAAAAGAAATTATGGGGCAACGCCTCAGATAAGCAGAATGGTATGAGCATGGTGAGCTTTTATCCCGACGCACGACAATAAAAGGCACTAAGACTTATCAATGCGTCAGCCAAGGTGTAAAAGATAACACTCCCGCCGGTTTTGTCGGAACTAGTTTGTTGTTAAAAGGTCGTTTAGTTAATGCTTTTATGGTTTATCCAACTAAAAATAACGCCTCTGTTCCTATGAAAAATTACAATCAGATGATTAATTCGATCACGATTAATTAACAGATTGAAATATTGCTTACTTTCAGTTGCGGCGAGTGAAATTTTCACTTACTGCAACTGAAAATTATTCAAAAATGACTGAATCTGCCTTACGTCATTCAATTTTCGAGTCATAGAAGTTTCTATCAACATGTACCAGCCAGGCGTAATTGAATTAAATATCCAGCCATAAACTGGTGTAAAATTTTTGCTGGAAACGATGACGGCACTTAAATCCATTTCACTCATTTTCAGATTTAATTTTTCGATTTGAAGCCCATTTGTCTGTAAATTGGTAAGTCTGACCCACTGATCAACGAAAAAATTTTCCTCATCAGGTTTTATAGCGAGTTGCTCTTCCTGATAAATAATTTTAAATTCATCAGAATTCTTTTTTTTGCCATAATAAAATTCATATCGAATAGAATTATTTTCTAAAATTTTATAGAGCTTCCATGGCTGAGCCAAGACATCAATTTTAAGTCCAAATGAAGAAATAAATTCAGCAGCTGTTATTGATTGAAAACTGGGTTTAGCTATTGATTTTTTTGAAGAAGAAAATTGCTTCTCCAAGTAATTTTTTAAAATAAAATAATAAGTATCTGGGACATTTAAAATAACACCACAATCACAGCTACCACCACTTTTTACTAACCAGTCTAAAATATTTTCCGTGTTAGGATAATTTTTAAAATAGTCGATCGTATTTTTAAACGAATGATCGCAACCGTTTTTAGCCAATTTTTTTTCTAAAAAATCTAGAAATTTTTCCAGTTCCAAGCGGTCTATCGGCATGGCTTGAAGCAATTCCTGTTGAACGGCTTGTTTATATTGTTGTTGTATGGCTTTTTTAGCCATCTTACTGGGGCTTTTCATAGTTTGTTCGAATAGGTTTAGTTATGTTTTGGGTTTTAGATTATCCATCAAGTCAGTCCGTTGTGGAACTGATTGAAAATACTAAATTTTCTTGCCAAAGGCTTTTCTGGCAACTGCTGGGAAATTTTGCATAGACTGAATTTACACGGTATTCGGCAGTTTTATTTATGGCTGTATCCAAAGCCTAGGTATGGAACTAAACAAAACAGCTATAGCGCCTCCAGCTTCATAAGCTTCAAATACCCCAAAGTTTGTAAAAAAGAACTATGCCATCAAATTAGTTAAAACATACTTGAACTAATCTGTATATTTAGTAAAGTATGCATTATGAAAATACTCAAAGACGACCTTATCACAGTTCTATCTCAATTCAACCCTTGGTGGAGAGGAGAAAAAATCATAGAACTGCCAACTTGGCGACGAGCAGTCTTTGGCGAGTTATTTAGCTGGATTTACCAGCCACCAGCCCCTCGGGCCGTATTGCTGTCCGGCGCAAGGCAGGTTGGAAAAACCACCCTATTGCTGCAAGCGATTGAAGAGTTACTTAAAATTGGGGTTCCTGCTGCAAACATTCTTTATGCAACGTTTGATCATCCCTTAATCAAGCTTGCTGGCATCGATGTCATCTTAGAAGCCTGGCGTATGCGCGAACCGCGCGCTAACGGCGCAGAATACTTATTTTTAGACGAAGCACAATTTATCGAAAGCTCAGGAACCTGGATCAAACATCAAGTCGATTTCCACAAAGACCGCCGCGTGATATTTACTGGCTCTGCCATGCCTTTGATTGAAAAAGAAAAGGAATCCGGGGTAGGAAGGTGGCATTCTATTCGCTTGACCACGCTTTCATTTTATGAGTATTTGCAACTAAAAGAATTTTCCTATCCTGAATTAAATACTTTGATGGATCAACTACAACCAAAATCTCCCGAATTAGCAAGAATATTAAACGAAGCATTCAAAACACAAATCAAAAAAAAAGGCACCTATCCTTTAGCAAAATTACCACAAATTAAATCTTTGCGTGATTTATTTAATTGGCCTGAGCAAGAATTCTCCCGCATCGCAGAACTCGCCATGCCTTATTTGGGGCATTTTCATCAATACTTATTACGCGGTGGATTTCCGCAAACGATTCGTGTTGAAAATATTAATCAAGCGCAAAGACTTTTACGAGAAGACATCATTGACAAAGCATTAAAACGCGATATGACCGCTATTTTTGGCGTACGCCGTGTTCTTGAGCTCGAAAAAACTTTTCTTTACTTGTGCATGCATGATGGCGGTTTATTGGATATACAAAATCTTTGCAGCAATTTAGGCGTAAAACGCCCGACAACACAACATTTTATTGATTTACTTGAAGCGACACACTTGATTTACCGCTTACAACCTTATGGCTATGGCAAAGAAATTCTACGAGCAAGATACAAAATTTATTTAGCCGATGCTGCGATTGCACCCGCCGTCTTATTAAAAGGAAATAGTATGCTGGACGATGCTAACGCACTGGGCATTGCCACCGAAACCGCCATATTTAAACATTTATTGCTACGCTTTTATAAGCAAAACGTTCGCTTTAGTTATTGGCAAGGTGATAAAAAGCAAGAAGTGGATTTAGTAGCAGAAATTAATAATGAAATTATTCCTTTTGAAATTAAATATCGTGGACAGCATACGGGAGCACGAGAACTGAAAGGCTTATTAACATTATGTCAAAAAAAATCAATTAAACATGGTTATCTCGTGACTAAATCATTGAATGATTTTGGCCCACTCGCATTAGCCGACACAGATACACGAATCATGCGTATACCGGCCGCGTTATTTTGCTACTGGATGGGGGAGTCGGAGTTGATGACGCAGAGAGAGGACTAATTGAAGGTTATTAAACGAAAACAATTGCGTCGCCGCAGCATAAGCTATGCACTTCCCTATTCGTACCAAAATCTGTAAAGGGTCTGTTTATTACACCGATGCCTTTCGCGGTTATCGCTCAGTCAGATGTTATGGTAAACATCAGACTGTGAATCACAGTAAATCCCTGGTCGATAAAAAAACCAAAAATCATATTAATGTCATTGAGGGTTTTTGGAGTCATGCGAAACATATTTTGTGCAATTATCGCGGGCTCTCTAAATATCATTTCTCGATGTACTTAAAAGAGATAGAATACCGATTGAATCACTGAAATGAGAATTGCTTTAAACTCTTTTTAAAACTTTATTTTGGTTACAAAACGTCCTAATTACTTAAAATAATAAAGTAAAAATTTAAGAAATATTAAACAGTTTTTATTCATAGGGACCATACGTTATCCAGAGCAAAGGCATACCTATAATATGTGATTCAGTGTAATAATTTTTATTACTAATATTTGGCATATGGTTATAAGCTTATTCAACATGGGCATTAATTCATTATCTGATATTATTTTCCCTCTATGCTTTGCTTTTTTCCTCATATTTTTTAAATCTATCAACAAATCTCTACTTTCCGCATCTAGCACATTTATTTTAAATGCTTCTACAGCTAGTTGTTCATAAGTTAATTTACTGGTTTTAGAGACTGTGGTTTCTGCCAGCATTAGTTCAGTTACAGTATGAAACAATTCTATTAGTTGTTCTGCAATAACTTTATCACAATAAGTACGAAAAACTGAGATACAGAAAGTTAGATTTTCTAACTGCTTATCGAGCGCAGGTATATGTGTTTTGTCAAAAAATAAAGTATTAATAATAAACTTGGTTTGAAGCGTGTTTTTACCTTCTTTTATAAAATCTTTAATTTCATTTTTAAATTTACTTATAGCTTTAAATAAAGAAAAAGGTATAGTTTCGCCAATATTAGATTTTTTTAGCACACTTCTGCATTTTACAAAGCCCTTGCAAAATACAGGAATAGTGTCAAATGTTATAAAGTAAAGCTGCTCAATAGCAACTAAGCTGCCATCAACTGTTATGTAGTAATAGTCAGATTGGGAAATTAATTCTTTTTTCCATCTATACTTGAATGATATTTTTAATGCTTTTGCATGTTTTTGAACTACGGCAAGCGAATGTCTAGCTATGTCTCGCTCTTTAGGCAAAATAGAAATTGTAAAATCAAAACCAGCCATTGTTCTTTTCACCACTGCTAATGCGTAAAAATTCAAAATAAGCTTTTGGCTTTCAGGAAAAGGTCAGCAACAAAATATCTTAAAGAACCCCAGCAAAAACCCTAAAAAGCTCTAATGGACTTAAACAAATACAGGCTTACCTCACAATTCCCTGATCTCACTGGTGCCGGTGACCCGAATCGAACAGGCGACCTACTGATTACGAATCAGTTGCTCTACCAACTGAGCTACACCGGCATGGGTGGGGATGGTTCTCAGAGAAAGGGGATAAGGTTTGCGCGCGGGGCGCGGATTTCGCGGGTTCTCTGAGGGGGTCATTATAGCGGGCGGGGGTTCAAATGCAATTCTGGTGGGGGTGGATTTAGCACATTGGGATGGCACGCAATTACGGTATTGTTCGGGTTTATTTTTCTGCCTAGGCTTTGGGTTTTTCTAGATTAGATGGCGGGAAACTTTATGGGGCAGGAATTTTTGTTGGAGCAGTTTTTGCGGTATTTGGTGGCGATGGAAGTGCTTTCGGAGGGGCAATTGCCGCATTATTTGGGTTTAAAGCAGGTTTTGGTGGATCAGTTGGTGGCGGATGGGTTTGTCAGCTATGAGGATTATGCTAGATATTTGAGTGAATTTTTGGGTTATCCCTTAGCTCAACTTGAAACGTTCTCTCACGAAAACTTGGTGCAAAATTTATCGTTGAATTTTCCTAATGCGATTCGTGTTTTTCAAAAAGATAGCTTTTATCAAATTATTATTAGCGATATTAATCATATTGAGAAAATCGAATTATTAAAATTTCAAACTGGCTGTGATTGCGAAATTTATATTGGTTTACAAACACCTGCTGAAAATTCTATTGCGATTAGCGAAAATTCTGATGACGTCATTCAATTAGTTGATCAATTGCTTAGCTATGCGGTTAAAAATCAACTTTCTGATTTGCATTTTGAACCATTTGCCTCGCAATTGCGTGTGCGCATTCGCGTGGATGGTTTATTGCATGTGCATAAAGAAATTAAAGCCGAATTAATCCCGCGAGTGATTTCGCGGATTAAGGTGATGGCGAATTTGAATATTGCGGTGTCAAATAAACCGCAGGACGGTCGGCTTAGTATTGAAAGCAAATATGGCAATAAAGAAGCGCGGGTAAATATTTGTCCGACTTTGTGGGGCGAGAAAATTGTTATTCGTTTATTACAAGATGAAAGTAAATTATTTAATTTAAATGAATTAGGATTTTCTGAAACGCAATATCAATGGATTAAATCGGCGCTGACAAAACCACAAGGCATGATTTTAGTGACTGGGCCAACGGGAAGTGGTAAATCTGCGACACTTTATGCAGCTTTGAATCAATTAAATTCGACAGAGCGAAATATTGTCACGATTGAAGATCCGATTGAAATTAAAATTTTTGGCATTAATCAGACGGCGATTAATCGCGCGGTGGAATTTGGTTTTGCTGAAGCGCTGCGTGCATTTTTGCGGCAGGATCCGGATGTGATGATGGTCGGTGAAATGCGCGATTTTGAAACGGCGGATTTAGCGATGAAAGCAGCGCAAACGGGGCATTTGATGCTGTCGACTTTGCATACGAATAATGCGGTCGAAACGTTAAATCGTTTATTACACATGGGTATTGCGCCGATTCATTTGGCATCGAGTATTCACTTAATTATTGCGCAACGTTTGGTTAGAAAATTATGTCATCAATGCAAGCAGGAAATTTATTTGGATAATCAGAAAATTTATCAGGCTTTGGGTTGTTATCATTGTTATCAAGGCTATAAAGGACGTTTGGCAATTTTTGAATTTTTACCTTTGGCAGAATTAATTGCTGAAACTTCAGAAATAATTCGTGATCATCAGCAATTAATTGCGCTGGCGAGAAATGCTACGCGGGAAACGCTGAAAGATTCCGCGTTGAATTTAATTCAGGCAGGTTTAACCACATCAGATGAAATGTTGAGGGTAATCTGATGTTAAAAAAAATTTATCACAAATTTTCTGATGGCAAATTATCCCAAAGTCATATCGATAATTTTTTACAGCGTCTAAAAACGTTATTGGATGCTGGCATCACGATAGCAAAAGCATTGGAAATTATTGCCTCTAGTGAAATGAAATCCGGATTTCAAAAAATCATTGAAGACATCAGAATAAAAATTGTACAAGGGAAAAGTTTAAGCGAGGCTTTGAAATTTCACTCGGGATTATTTGATCAGACCAGTATTCAATTAATTAGCCTGGGCGAGAAAACGAGTATGCTGCCGCTGGTGTTAAATCACCTGATTTATTACCGCAATAAAACACTGGAAATTAAACGGCAAATCAAGCGCACGCTGATTTATCCTTTGTTGGTGTTATGCGTTTCAATTATTATTGCATTATTTTTAATGTTTCATGTAGCGCCGAATTTAGCCAGTATTTATCAGAATTTAAACGTGCAATTGCCGCTGGCGACGCGAATTATGATGAAGGTTTTCGAAATTTTGACGTGGTTTTTTCCTTTTATTTTAGCACTTATCTTAGCAAGCGTTTGGAAATTAAAAAAACTTTATTTGGGGCGTGCTCAGTTTCGCCTCAAAGCAGATCAGTTGTTATTAAAATTACCTTTGATTGGTAATTTAATAAAAAAAACGAATATCGCTTATGCACTATTTTCGCTTTATATTTTAGTGTTAGTGAATTTACCGGTGAAACGGTCTTTAATATTGGTGGCTGAGAGTTGTTCTAATCATTGCTATCGCAATGCTTGGCTTTGGGCGGACCGCGAGGTGAAAAACGGTTTGGCTTTAAGTCAGGCTCTTGCAGGGCCTTTATTTCCACCGGATTTAATTCAAATGTTATTAATCGGTGAACAAAGCTCGGCTTTGCCACAGTTATTGCAGCAGGCTTATCAAAGTTATCAAACGGAGTTATTTGATCAAATGAAGCAGCTGACTCAGTTTTTAGAGCCGATTTCGGTGTTATTTTTGGCGGGGGTGGTTGGTACGATTATTGTGGTGATGTATTTGCCGATATTTCAGTTGGGGAATTTGTTTTGATGAGATGATGCTTTATTGAAATTGATTTTTTATATTACCCCTCATCCGCCCCTACGGGGCACCTTCTCCCACAAGGGGAGAAGGACAACCTGGGTGACAATCTGCCAATCAAACAAATTTCAATGTAATAAATTAAGCTTGACTATGTGAGCTGATGAAATAAGAATTTTTTTGAAAAGTTATTGAACCCTGAAGAGATCGTTCTACACTTAAGGGAGAGCAGTCTCTTCAGGATTCAATAGCTTTTTATCAAAGGTCATACTTGATCGCACAAAATTTTTATATTGGCGGATGTCACCCAGTTTGCCCTTCTCCCCTTGTGGGAGAAGGTGCCCCGTAGGGGCGGATGAGGGGTAATATAAAAACCAACTTCCACAAAAAATAACGCATCATGACAAAATTGCCACAACTCGCTATGCTAATCATCAAACAACCACACCATGCGAGAGCATTTGCATGCTGCAATTTTTAAGTGAAAATACGCATTTTACTTTTATTCTTGTTTTAATTTTTGCCGCAATCATTGGCAGTTTTTTAAATGTGGTGATTTATCGCTTGCCAATGATGATGAAGCGTGATTTTGAAACGGAATGTCGATTATTTCTTGAGCTCGAAGCGTCAAAGCCTCAAAAAAAATTAAATTTAGCCTGGCCGGGTTCATTCTGTCGCAGCTGTGAAAAAAAATTATCTTGGTGGGCAAATATTCCCTTATTAAGTTATTTATTATTGCGTGGGCGCTGCCAGCATTGCCGTGGGAAAATTTCTGCGATTTATCCTTTGGTGGAATTAATTAGTATTATCACAGCATTTATATTGCTTCTTTACTTCGGTTTAACCATTAAATTTCTTGCTACTTTTATTTTAACGGCTTTTCTAATTGCGATTACTTTTATTGATATTGAGCATCAATTAGCGCCCGATCAATTGACTTTGCCAGGATTATGGTTGGGTTTATTATTCAATTTAAACGCTATGTTTTGCCCGATTCAGTCGGCAATTATTGGCGCAGTTATTGCTTATTTGAGTTTATGGTTGATTGCCAATTTATTTAAATTAATCCGCGGCAAAGATGGCATGGGTTATGGCGACTTTAAAGTATTTGCTTTATTAGGCGCCTGGTTCGGTTGGCAGTCATTAATTTATGTTATTTTAATTGCTTCGGTTTTGGGCATTATTTTTGCGGTATTAAGTATGCTAATAAAAAAACTACGCTTCGATCAACCGCTCGCATTTGCGCCTTATTTAGCAATAGCGGGCTGGATCTGTTTATTCATACAACCCAATATTTTTAATTAAGGTAAATTATGTTACGTATCGGCTTGACCGGCGGCATCGCCAGCGGAAAAACAACGGTTTCTAAGTTATTCGCCGAGCTTGGTGTGCCAATTATTGATACCGATAAAATCGCGCGCGCATTGATGGATGATCCAGTGGTTAAAAAACAAGTCATTTCACATTTTGGTAATGCGATTTTAGATGATGAAAAACAAATCGCGCGGAGTAAATTAAGAAAAATTATTTTCGACGATGCTAAAGCACGGAAATGGCTAGAGTCGCTTCTGCATCCAAAAATTCGCACTGCTGTAGTGAATGAATTAGATACGCTGCATGCAGCGTATTGTATTATCGTTATTCCGCTGCTTAATGCAGAAACCAGAAAGCACTATCCACTTGATCACATATTGGTAGTTGATTGCAGCGAAGATGAACAAATTGAACGTGTCATGCAGCGTGATAATATCGATAAAAATTTAGCACAAAAAATGGTTGATCATCAGCTTGATCGCCAATCGCGTTTGCAATTGGCGGATACAATTATTTCGAATACGGAAAATTTATCGTTGCTGCAGAAAAAAATTGGTGAATTGCATCAAGGGTATTTAAAGTTGGCAAAGTCATTTGCGAGTTAACCATTTTAGCCATATAGTTAAATAATGCGCCACTCATCTTTCCATGGCCTGATGGGTCCTGACTTCCTTGTCAGGATGACACTACGTTTTTTACTCCCCATCCTTCTTCATCGTCTCCATCAAACTAATCTGCAAACGCGAGTGAAATTTAATAAACCAAGGCAGTAATAAAGCAATTAATATCGCAGCCAAACAGAAAATAACCAGTATTAGTTCAAATGGTGGCAAAATGCTGGCGCTTAGGATGCTGATAAAAAATAAAATACCTATCAAAGACAGAATTGGAATTAACTGGGAAATAACACGGCGGACACGTAGTGTGAGGCGTTTATTGGCGCTTTTTTTCAGGCTTAATTCCGCTAAAAGCATACTTAATGCGGTAATTTTTCGATAAATCGCAATTAAAAATGGCAAAGAAAGTAATAGCGCAAAACCCCAAATAATCGTTTCTTGTAAATCAATGCTGGTCAATTTTAATAAATAAACGCCCCACATGGTATTTGCTGCATAATTTGAGCCGAAAAAAATTGCCATGATAATAAATAAATTAATGACAATTTGAATGATGCTATTGCGCACAATTTTTTTTAATGGCGATTGATTTTCATCGAGCTGAATATTTTGCAGCCAGCCACCATATAGGCTAAAAGTATTAGCCAGACCGCGTGGAATTATTTTAGAAATGAAATGCGTCGTAGGATCGGAATATTTAATTAAATAAGGCGTGAGTAATGTTGTAATCGCAGAAACTGCCACAGCAATCGGATAAAGAAAATCGCTGGTAACTTTCAAGGTCGTGCCGAGGGCTGCAATGATAAAAGAAAATTCGCCAATTTGTGCCAGGCCCATACCAACACGCATCGACGTTTTGCCATCTTGTCCGCTGATTAAGGTGCCGAGGCTGCCAGTCAAGATTTTTCCAAATATGACGATTAATGTAATCACAAAAATTGGCAGAGCATAGTCCCATAAAACCCGTGGATCAAGCAGTAAGCCGACGGAGACAAAAAATATCGCGCTAAACATATCCTTTAGAGGATTTACCAAATCTTCAATCAGGCGCAAGTGGCGCGATTCTGCCATCACTGCGCCAATGACAAATGCGCCTAATGCAATGCTGTAATTTAATTTGATCACGAACAAGCAAAAGCCAAAACAAATTGCTAAAACAGTAATTAACAAGGTTTCGTTGTTATTAAATTTAGCAATGTAATTCAGCAATTTGGGTATGAATAAAATGCCAAAAAATAGGGACACAACCAAAAAAGATGATAACTTGCCAAGGGAAATCATGACCTCGCTAAAATGCAGTGAGCCGCTCATGGCGATACTCGATAATAATCCTAGCATCGCGATCGCAAAAATATCTTCAATCACTAAAATACCAAAAATTAATTGCGCAAAGCGCTCGCGCTTCATGCCTAATTCGTCTAGCGCTTTAACAATAATGGTGGTAGAAGAAATTGCCAGCATTGCGCCCAAAAAAATCGCATCGATCGTTTGCCAGCCAAACCAGATACCGATTTCATAACCTAGCCAGATCATCAGTGCAATTTCTGCCACCGCGGCAATTAAAGAAGGAATGCCCACTTTAATTAATTTGCGGATATTAAATTCGAGGCCAAGAAAAAACATGAGAAAAATGACGCCTAATTCAGCCAACGTTTTAATGGTGAGTTCATCACGAATCAGGGAAAACGGCGGTGTATAGGGGCCAACGATCATGCCAGCGATAATATAGCCGAGCACAACCGGCTGCTTAAGTCGGCGGCATAAAACCGTAATGAGACCAGCGACTAATAGCACGATGGCTAGATCTTGAATAAAAATTAAGGCATGTGAGTGCAAGTTTCACCTGAAGAAGTTTTAAAAATTTTTAATAAGGCACAATTCACTAACTTTGTTATAGTTTTATTCTAAACGATAAATTAACGAACACTATCTTACATAGTGAATCCTCAGGTCAAGCCGGAGGACGACGGCAGGGGTTGGAAATTTAGTGTTTATTGTCTTATACTAATAAGTAATACTTAGTATCAACCTAAAGAGGCAGCTATGGCAACGTCACTTAAGCTTGACGGGGGCTTGAAAAACCGCGTCCAACATTTAGCAGAGATACAGAACCGCTCTCCTCATTGGATCATGCTAAAGGCGATTCGCGAATATGTTGAACGTGAAGAAGCGCGAGAAGCATTTAAGCAAGAGGCTTTAACATCTTGGAAAAATTTTCAGGAAACTGGGTTACATCTTACTGCTAAAGAAGTCAGTCAATGGCTAGACACTTGGGGAACTGATAGACAACGGGAGATACCTGATTGCCACGAGTAATTGTTACCCAAGGAGCCGCATTGGGATTAGAACGTTGCCGGCTTTTTTTGACTGAAAAAAATCCCCATGCAGCAATACGCGCTGCACAAACTATAAACCAGGCATTCGCTCTTTTACAAGCAAGGCCAGAAATTGGCAGACCGCTTGATGACTTGCCAGAGTTAAGGGAATTAATTATTACTTTTGGCGAATCCGGTTATGTGGCTCTTTATAACTACGAGCTAAAAACTGATTCGGTATATATCCTTGCTTTCAGACACCAGAAAGAAGCTGGCTATTAGGGGGTTTGTCTACAGATCTAAACTGGCTCTAATAACCAAAAAACCTTTTCAAAACCAAAAAGCAAACCCCCGCCACCAAAGCCGAAGCCGGTAAGGTGATGATCCAGGCAATGATGATTTTGCGTGCCAAACCCCAACGCACCGCTGAAGCCTGTTGTGAAGCGCCGACGCCAAAAATAGCGCCTGCAATCGTGTGGGTCGTGGAAACGGGAATGCCTAGATGCGTTGCTAAAAATAAAGTGGACGCGCCAGCTAATTCCGCGCAGCTACCATGCACCGGCTGTAATTTGGTGATCTTCATGCCCATGGTGCGAATGATGCGCCAGCCGCCAAAAAATGTGCCCAGTGCCATGACGAAATTGCAGGTAATGACGACCCAAAGCGGCACATAAAAATGCTTGCCTAACATGCCGGTGCTAAATAATAAAACCGCGATAATACCCATGGTTTTTTGCGCATCATTGCCACCGTGGCCTAAGCTCACCAACGCTGCGGTAAATAATTGTAAATGCCGGAAACCGCGATCCATTTTAGGCCGCGCAGTTTTGGCGAAAATGCGCACGACGATGGTCATTAAAATTAAACCGAGAATTAAACCTAACATCGGCGAGAAAAATATCGAGGCAACGACTTTTGTCACGCCGACATAATTCCAGGAATGAAATCCGGCTTTAACTACGGCAACGCCCAAAAGGCCGCCAATTAAAGCATGCGAAGAGCTCGAAGGAATACCATAATACCAGGTGATAATGTTCCAACTGATCGCGCCAATTAAAGCAGAAAAAATAAATAACGGCGTAATAATCGTCGGATCAACCATGCCAACGCCAATCGTATTAGCGACTTTTAATTTAAAAAATAAAAAAGCGATGAAATTAAAAAATGCAGCATATAAAACTGCCCAATGCGGTTTTAATGTGCGTGTGGAAACAATAGTGGCAATTGAATTAGCGGAATCATGAAAGCCGTTTAAAAAATCAAAGATTAATGCCGTAATGATAATTAAAACGATAAATATAAAAGCGCTTTCTACCATCAGGAATACTCCAGCACAATGCCTTTTATAATATTAGCCAGATGGTGGCATTCGCTGACAATTAATTTGGAATAATCATACAGCTCTTTCATTTTAAAAAACTGCTTAAAATCATTTTCATTTTCAAGCAACGCCTGCATGCCCGACATTTTATCGTGATCGGCTTGGCGCTCTAAATCATTTAATTCACGGCAGGCTTGCAAAATTTCTTTGCTGTTTTTTAAATTATTTAATTTTTCCATAATGAAAATAATTTTTTCCGAAGCAGACAACGTAAGATTGGCAATATCCTGAATTTGCGGGCTGATTTGTAAAATTTTAAACAAGGCAATGCGTTTGGCGCAGCGATTAATTAAATCCAAAATATCATCTAATTTTCCGAGCAATTCTAAAATATCATTGCGGTCAAACGGTGTAATAAAGGTGTGGTGTAAAATATCGTAAGCTTTTTGCGCAACGCTATCGCCGTCAGCTTCAATCTGCGCAATGCGTTTCGCGTAATCCGCTGCTTGATTTGTATCAGCCACTAAGCTTTTAAACAAACTCGCCGCCTGATTAACATGAAGCGCCAACTGACAAAAATAGGAAAAAAAATTTTCTTGCCGTGGGAAAACCTTTTTCAATAGCATTTTATTTTTCCTTAATAAGGGACCAGCCGTTTTGAAAGCAGGGCAATCATACGATAAAAAGTTAGGCAGGACTATACCCATTCCACCTGAAGATATGTATTTTAACGAGCTGCTTTAGGTGGAATGGGTATATACCTTTTACACTTGAGAATCGGAGGATGAACTTCTGTCAGGAGACAATAAGACAATCATCAAAATGTAGGGGGGATTAGCGCAGCGTAATCCACCATTTTTTAATTGGCCTCGCAAAACCGGTGGATTACGCTACGCTGATCCCCCTACATTATTTATATATATATTACCTGCCCCACCACACACCAAACCAAAACCACCCCAGCCCATCGTATAGCAAAAACCCCCAACCAAAACTTTCATCCCGCCAAAAGGCGGGATTATGATAGTATCACCCTCACAAAAACCCTCCGAGAGCCAGGCTAATGCAGGAAGCGGATATGATTATTTATGAACAACCTCTAAACGAATACACCCGAATCTGTCTGCGGCTAGAGTGTTTGTTTGCGCGCCTGGATTATTCTCTAAAAAAATCGGATTACTGGCACCACAAACAAGCCGTCATCAATCTATTAGAAATTTTGGCTGTCATCGACCGCCCCGATTTAAAATCCAAGTTAACGCAAGCGTTAACTAATCATGCCGCCAGTCTCGCGCAATTAGAAAAAATTGCTGGTGTTGATCATGTAAAATTAGGCAGTTATTTAAAAGATTTAGATAATGCCATCGACTATCTTTACGCCAACCAGGAAAAACTTGGCACGCGCCTACGGGAAAATGCTTTTTTGCAAGCCATCCGCCCCCATTTATTAAATCCAGGCGGCGTCTGCGCTTACAATGTGCCGACGTTTGAACTATGGCTGCAGAATGAAAATTATGCGCATGATGCGCTCATCCGCGAATGGTTTGATGATTTTGCCATGTTAAAAAATATCTCTTCTTTATTGCTCGAGCTGACGCGCGGCAGCAAAAAGCTGGAAAACAAATCTGCCGAAAACGGCTTTTATCAACAAAATTTAGACCCCGCCTCACCAGCCCATCTGCTTCGTCTAGCGGTTAAAAAAACTTTCAAAGTTTTTCCTGAAATCAGCGTCGGGCGGCACCGCTTGAGCATTCATTTTTATGAACTGGATTTATCCCATCGCAGCGCGCAAGCCAACCAGCACATCCCGTTTCAACTCGCCTGCTGCAATTTATGAACACGTCTAAGCCTAGAGTGGAAGTAGTTTGCGGGATTATTTTTAACACAAAGGGCGAAATATTAATTGCGGAACGGCCGGCGCATACGAGTTATGCCGGTTGGTGGGAGTTTCCGGGTGGAAAAGTGGAGGCCGGGGAAGAAAAATTAGCTGCTTTAGCGAGGGAAATTCGCGAAGAGGTGGGTATTGAAATTATCGCCCCGAAATTTTTTCGTCATATCGTACACGAGGATGAAGAAAAGGTTTTGGAACTCGATTTTTGGCAGATTCGACAATTTATCGGGGTGGCCCAAGGTTTGGAAGGGCAGGAAATTCGTTGGGTTTTGCCAAAAGAGCTTAGAAACTTTGAAGTTTTGATTGCTAACCGTCAGCTAGTTGACGAAATTATTCGAGATTAACCTCTCTGCAAGCGATAGGAATTAAAGCAACTTAAGCTTCGTTATACCTTCTCGTAAACCCCGATTTTATTGCTTTTTTTGTTATAATTTAGAAAATTGATCAACTTGTTCGCATAGTTATAATATTAAAACAAGGCCATGGAGGGCCTATGCGTGAGTAAAGAACCAACACTTCTCATTCCACAGCAGCTAAAAGAGCAACTTAAGCCGCTTGATGGCGTCATTAAAATTGATTTATCAATCATTGAATTTAATTCCCCTGAAGAAATTATTAATTCATTAAAGTTTATTCACCAGTCATTAGAAAAGAAAAAATTTAATTTTTTATTCCTGGATTTAACTAATCTTTCACTAGAAAATTCGAAAAATCGAAAATGGGCCATTAAAATATCATCTATTAAAAAATTAAAAAAAACGCTGGTTGCATTAAGCCTATCCTACACCGAAATTAAACCAAAATATTTATTAAAAATATTAAAAAAAACCAGCGCTTTTATTGAACTAGCGCATATAAAACTAGCCGGCTTCAGGCTGAATAAAAAAATTACAAAAAAATTAGTCAAATTTATCCAAAAAAAACAAAGCGACATAATATCGCTAGTGCTTGATCAAACCCGATTTAGCCCAGACGCGATCGGCTTAATGCTCGCTGCCCTAAAAATACTACTGGAAAATAAACAATTCAGCTTTCTCTCGCTGCAATCATGTAATTTGCAACCCGCTACACTTCGCCTCTTATTAAATTATTTTATAAATTCGCCATTAAAAAAATTAGACATTTCGGGCAATGAATTTCCCGAAAAAATTGTGGATGGGTTATTCCAGGCG
Source organism: uncultured Gammaproteobacteria bacterium (assembly GCA_964441315.1). Lineage (GTDB taxonomy): Bacteria > Pseudomonadota > Gammaproteobacteria > CAYTUN01 > CAYTUN01 > CAYTUN01. The sequence goes on from CAYTUN010000027.1 coordinate 22,024, forward strand.
GGGTGGGATGCTAAAAAATTTACTGAACCAAAAACACTAATAATCAAAAAATCAAAAATTGGGCCAGGCATCTTTGGGAAGCTAATTGACGCATGTTTTCGCAACTCCAGCCTAATCATAGAAATTTCAAAAGGTGAGTTTGATCCAGAAGGCTATGTACATAAAACTTTAGAATACGTGCTCACCAACGGAACACAAGGAACAGCAGAAAATAGCGTGGGGATTTTGGGGGAAAATACAATCAAGTTAATTGAAGCATGGGTCCCCGCTCAATATATTGAGAAATATTCTATTTTTATAACATTTGTTGTAGAAGCCATCGTTACTGATTTACGCGGCTTTAAAGAACTTATTATTAACTGTGAAAATATCAGCAGAAAAATTATTTTTAAATTAAAAAAACTGGAAATCCACCCAGAAAAACTCCATCCAAATGAATTAATACAATTATTAAAAACTGGGCTTATCGTGTCGGAAATTACTATCTCGAGTTACCAACTCGAAACCAATCAATTGAATCTAGTAGCAAGCTTGCTGCGCCAAAAAAAAGACATCAGAAGCTTACACTTGACTAATAATAGATTAAACAATAGTCACTGTGATGTGTTAGCAAATTTATTAGCGTGTAGCAATATTGAATTTATCGATCTTTCTTTAAATAACATCGGAGAAAATGGCGCATTACTACTAAAAGATGGCTTGACTAAAAACTATACCATTAACAAGTTTATGATTACCGGTAATCATCCTAATGAGGGAGAGTTTATTACGGACGAAACTACGCAATCATTTTATGAAATTACTTTGCGTAACCGCCTACATCATGCACTCAAAAAAAACGATTCGGCTGAAGCCTTGGAAATAATAAATGAATGTGATGACCGTGGAATTAACGTTGATGATTTAACTAACTTAAACCAGGAAACCCCACTTTACGTCGCAATAAACCTTGGGATTTTACAAATCGTAAGAAGATTGTGCGGCGCTTGCGATTGGTCAAAGCCTAACAAAAACGGCATCATACCTAAAACAATCGGAGAAATGAGCCAAACACCGGAAATTCGTAAAATTTTTCAGAATGATATCGCCCTGGAAAGAAATAAGACGGCGCTCAGATTACAAAAAGAAAGAAGAAATTCTTTAAGGAAATTATCAACCATTACAAAAAACAAACATTTGGTAGAAAATGCTGTTGAAAGTTTGGTTAAACAAATTACAGACTCTAATGAAGGCGAGACTGTCGATACCCTCAATGCACCCGCATTGGAAGAACTTATCAATAAACTAAATGAGTACGAGGGCCTTAATGCAGAAGAAAGAAAGCTTTATGATAAATTAAGTGAATTGGAAAAAAGAGTAGAAAATGTGACAAGTCGATTAAGTTTAAGGATTGAAAATTTAGAACAAAGCATAGATGTCAAAACCCGAAGCTTATCTCAAACAATGGAGTTAAATGAAAGAAGCATACGCGAAGAGTTAGACCAAAAAGAAGACAAAGCTTTAATAGAATTAAGAAAACTTAATCCTGATCAAATCGGCTATATTTTTTATGATAGATTCTTTAATCGTCTTTCTCAGTCTCTTTTTGCTGTCAGCAAAAGTGCCACACAATATTTACAGGCAACCGAAAGTAGAACAAGTTTTTGGGGACGACAGACTGCTAAATGCGTCGGTGGGGTTGGCGGTTTATTTGTTCCCGGTGTTAGTACGGTTGTTGAGGTAGGCGCTGATATCACTAGCGCAGTTTATGAAAGTTTTAGAGTACACAAGGTAAATACTAATGTAGATAGTGTTATCCCTACAGCTGATTATAAAAATGTATCTGAAAGAATAGTTTATGCTTTATTCCCCACACTTGATCCTATTATTTCAAATAAGCCGCCTGAATTTCTCGAGTTGGCAGATAAGATAGTAGAATGTCTCATTGCATTTATTAGAACTTCAGAAATTATAAAAATTACAAAACAGGATTCATTAGAAGCTATTTCGGAAAAAATTTCATTAAACGAAAAAGCAATTATCAATCACATTATAAATTTAATCAACCAAGATTCAAAATTCAAAAAATGGAAAATCAAAAATATTAAGCACGAAGTTTCATCGCCTATTGAGCCTGTGTCAGATAATAATGAAATCGCTTCTGAGGGCAGTAGCGAAGAAGCGATTGATATAAATTATGCAGCTGAAACTGAAAGAAAAAAATTAGAAGAAAAACAACGATTAATAGAAAAAGAAAAAAAAGCTCGAATTAAGAAATATAAAATGCGAATCAAGAAAAAAGGAAATCCTAGCGGAAGCGAGGATGAAGCTTTTTCAGAAAGCGAAAACTCGCTGAATAAAAGAAGTCATAGGTTTTTTGAAAGGACTAACAGTTCCCTTTCTCATGAGCCAAGTTTTGATGACTACCCCACACCTGTTTACTCTCCAGAAAAAAAATAATAGCAACTTAATAGCGCCTTTCACCATTGCTTTTCGTTGCAAAAAAGCAATGATAAACAGGCCCTAATTTCTAGCCCCACCCATCACCGGACTAAAACCCCGCGTGGCGGAACATTTAAAATCACCTTGAACTTTCCCATCTTTATCAATCGTTCCCGACACAAAAACTTTTGCGCCATCATGCAAAGGAATTAAGCAATTACCAGATGGTACCGGGAAGCTTTTTTTAAGGTCGTTTGTATCATCACCAGAACATTGCACACCGGCACCGTATTGGTCTAAATTTTCTATAATGCCAAAGTTAAGTCTGACAAAATCAGTGCGAGGATTGGGGACATACATGGTTAATTGTCCTATTGGAGTGCCGTTTCCCCAACCCGTGCCACTTTTATTATTGATTGAATTAGTCCAAAGCCAACCGGTTGGTCCATTTTTATCTGAGCGGGTTGCGGAAAAAAAGAAACCGCAATTATCATGGCCTTGAATATGAAGTTGGCTGGTATCAACTGTGATGGTTAAAGGAGCCGAGCTCAAAGCAATCGCGGAGACTGTAAAAAAAGCCAGGCAGGTTAAGGGATAGGTGAATTTGTTTTTCATTTTTTTCTCCTGAGTTCAGCTGTTGTTATTTTAGCATGATAATGAGTTGCTGTATTGATGTGTGCTGAAGCTTTTTGCTGCGAACGAAGCTAGGGCATTTCACCCCGCATCCGCCCTATCGGGCACCTTCTCCCGCAAGGGGAGAAGGACAACTGGCGGGTA
>CAYTUN010000028.1:0-24656 GCA_964441315.1 uncultured Gammaproteobacteria bacterium
CCCTTCTCCCCTTGCGGGAGAAGGTGGCCCAACGGGCCGGATGAGGGGTGAATCTCTCAAAGCTCAACATTTCGCATAATATGGATATTTTGCAAAAACACAACATCATGCGACACCACTAATAAAGCGCCTTGATAATTTTGTAAAGCCGATTCTAGACTTTCGATACTGGATAAATCTAAATTGTTGGTTGGCTCATCGAGAATTAATAATTGTGGCGCCTGCTTAGATAATAAAATACAAGCCAGAGCTGCGCGCAATTTCTCGCCACCGCTTAAATTTTTTACTATTTTCAACGCATCCTGATTGCGAAATAAAAAATCCGCGCAACAAAAATAAGCATTTTCTAGCGTTGAGTCTGGATTGTGCGCTAAAAAATTATCTAATATCGTTTTTTCTGGATCTAATAATGTTACTTCTTGATCAAGGTAACTGACTCTTTCTGTTCCTCGTTTAATGACACCGCTACTCGCAATAAATTTACCCTGAATAAGTTTGAGCAAGGTCGTTTTCCCCGAACCATTTTTACCATGAATTGCAATGCGTTCTGGGCCATAAATCGATAAATTAAAATCTTCAATTAAAGGTTGAGATGCGGTGTGATAAAAACTTAAATCTGTGATTTCCAAAATCAATTTAGAGCGGGGAACATAAGTATTTGGCATTGCTACTGAAATAAAGGTTTCTGTTTCAATTTTTTCTTTCGCTAGTTTTAATTTTTCATCCGCGCGCTCAATTAAGGCATCATTCAATTTTGCCAATCTTCCTTGCGTGCGTTCACTTCGGCCGCGCGCACTATTGGCACTGATTTTATCGATTTTTCCAGCTTTGCGTTCTTTTTTACCTTTTGCCTGGCGTTGTTCGTGTTTTTCGCGAGAGGATTGAATCGATTGCTGAGTTTTTTGTAAGAATTTTTTTGCGTCTGCTAATGCTTGCAAATTTGCTGCTTGCTCAATTTGCTTTTGCTCGAGATAATCTTGGTAGTTGCCGCCATAGACTTTTATCCCAAGCGAGCTTGATTCGTAAATTTCCTCCATTAAATTCAACAATTGGCGGTCATGGCTAATAATCAGCATGCCTTTTTTAGAGTTTTCAATCGCACGATATAACAAATTTCTCGAATGCTCATCCAAATTATTCGTCGGTTCATCGAGAAAAATAAAATCAGCAGCTTGCATAAACGTTTTTGCCAACATAAAACGCATTTTTTCTCCGCCGCTTAAACTTGGGAGCTGGCGTTCCCAACTTAAGTGAGCCAGATCGAATGCCTGCAAGGTCTGCCGGGCTTCTTCAGCAAAATTCCAATCAGATTGTAATAGTTCGTAATATTTTGTCTCTGTGCTACCTTGCTCGATTTGTTTTAGCGCAAGGAATTTTTCTGTTAAATTCAATAAATCGGCCAGTGTCTGACAAGTCTCTTTATCAAATTGTTGTGGACAATAAACGATTTTTCCCTGTATTTCGATTTTGCCTGAAGTTGCTTTTAACTCTCCCAGAATGAGCTTCATAAGCGTCGATTTACCAACCCCATTTCGCCCGACCAAACCCATTTTGGCAGAGCCAAAATTGAGCGATAGCTGGTTAAATAAGGGAATTTCACGTATTGTGTAATTGAGATCGCGGATTAAAATGTAAGGTTTTTGCATAATTAAGGCCCTAGAGGGAGATGACATGACAAAGACTTTGGCGCTGCCAAAATCGACGAAATGCGACCTTAATTATTCACTGGATTTCACCTTGATTGGGAATATGCGTACTAAAACTTAGCAAATTCAGCATATTATTTCAACTTCATTAAGATTAGATTAATAAACTACCAAAAACATACAAGATCTATATGATAAAATTACCTGGCAGCACGCTCCCATTTATACTTCACTTTGTGAAGCAAAGATGGTTTTTATTTAGCATTTTAATCTTGACCAGCTTCATCTGGGCGGTAGATGAAACCATTTTTCCTTATTTTTTAAAGCTGATCGTAAACCATTTGGAAGCTTATCAAGGCGATCGCAGCGAGGTTTTTCATTCGATTAAAACCATTTTGATTTTGATTGTGTTGGTTTGGACTGCGACTGAAGTAGCATTGCGCGTGCAGGGGATTTTACAAATTTATATTTTCCCGCGTTTTCGCGCCAGTATTCGAAATGCTGTATTTAATTATGTGAAACAACATTCGCATGAATATTTTTCTAATGAATTTGCTGGCAATATTGCTAAAAAGATCTCGGATCTTCCCACCAGCTGCCATGAAGCTTTAGAAATTATTTGCCTTCAGTTTATTACGGGAATTGTTGGCACGGTTTCAGTATTAGTTTTAATGTGGCTAATTAATCCGCTTTTTTCCTTGGTAATATTAGGCTGGTTATTTTTACACTTCGGCTCCACTTTTTTATTTATGCGCTACGGCAATATTTCCTGGGAAAGACATGCCGATGCGGTTTCAACCTTAAATGCTAAAATTATTGACGTTTTTACCAATATTTCAAATTTGCGTTTATTTTCTCGCGGCCAATACGAAAGCCAGTATTTAGAAAGCTTTCAAAGAGAAGAAATTCATAAAGCACGCCATGCGATGTGGCTGATTGAAATCATGCGTATCGGCATGGGCATTAGTGGTTTATTGATGTTAGGCATGATGTTTTTTTTATTACTGTATGGCTGGATTAACCAATGGGTAAGCCTGGGTGATTTTGCGCAAGTTGGCATGCAGGCATTCTGGTTATTAAATTGGATGTGGTTTTTAACTTATGAAATCAGCCATTTTGTTAAGCAAACCGGCATTATCGGCGATGCGTTGAAATTGATTCAAAAAAACCACGATGTAGTGGACGCCTGTGGGGCGTCCACCCTCAAGGTGACGCAAGGTGAAGTACGGTTTGAAAATGTAGGGTTTGCTTATAATGAGAATCGAGCGGTATTTGAAAATTTCAACATTACTATTCCGGCAAAACAAAAAATTGGTCTCGTGGGTTTTTCTGGCTCTGGAAAAACCACTTTTGTTAATTTAATTTTACGTTTTTATGATGTACAGAAAGGAAAAATTTTAATTGATGGGCAGGATATTGCTCAGGTGACGCAAGACTCGTTGCGCTCACAAATTGCCATGATTCCGCAAGATCCCAGCTTATATCATCGTACTTTGATGGAAAATATTCGTTATGGCCGCGTTGATGCGACCGATGAAGAAGTGATTCATGCAGCAAAACTGGCGCATTGTCATGAATTTATTGAACAATTGGAGCAGGGTTATCAATCTTTAGTTGGCGAGCGTGGCGTTAAATTATCCGGTGGACAAAGACAACGCATTGCAATTGCGCGTGCAATTTTAAAAGATGCGCCGATTTTGATTTTGGATGAAGCCACTTCATCACTGGATTCAGTCACTGAAAAAACCATCCAGCAAAGCTTGCATCAATTAATGCGCGATAAAACGACTATCGTAATCGCACATCGCTTATCGACTTTAAATAACATGGATAAAATTTTAGTGTTTGATAAGGGCAAAATTGTCGAAGAAGGTACAAAAGAAGCGTTATTAAAAAAACAAGGCCATTTTGCATTGTTGTGGAACATGCAAACCGATGGATTCTTACCCGAAAAAGATAAGACTACGAGTAATTAAAATCAGATGCAAATTCCGATTTATCAGTTAAATGCCTTTTCAAAACATTTTTCAGGTGGCAATCCTGCCTGTGTTTGTATTTTGTCAGATTGGCTAGCAGATAATTTATTGTTGGCAATTGCGAAAGAAAATGCATTAACGACTGCTTTTTTAGTAGAAAAAGATCAGCAATTTTATTTGCGTGTATTTACGCCAGAATATGAGTTGGCGGTTTGTGGTCACGGAACTTTAGCAGCGGCCGCAGTCATTTTTAATGAATTATATCCAACATTAGATAAAATAAAAATCAACACACAGTCAGCACAAATAGTAGCAAACCGCTATTTACATGCAACAAAAATCAGATTTCCATCTGTTGCGATGCAAGCAGAAGCAGTGACTGATTCGGTAGTAGCAAGTTTAGGTATCAAACCATTAGCGCTTTACAGCGCTAATAACGCTAATCGGGATCGTTGTGTTGCTATTTTAGATAATGAAAATATTGTCAAAAATTTTCAGCCTGATTGGGATAAGTTAAAACAATTGGAATATCGTGGTATTGTCATCAGCGCTAAAGGTGATAAAACGGATTTTGTCTCACGTAGTTTTTATCCACATAAGCAATTGAAAGAAGATCCAGTAACGGGTGCATCGCATTTAGCATTAGTGCCTTATTGGGCCAAGCAGCTAAATAAAAATAATTTAACTGCGGCACAACTATCCGCTCGTGGTGGATCGTTGAATTGTGAATTTAAAAATGACTATGTTTATTTGAGTGGTCAGACATATTTGTATTTGAAAGGTGAGATTTATCTTTGTGTTAAATAGCTAACATAACCGATCAATTTGTCATCAGGGTTTTTCTTTTTAAATCCTGGGTAGGCATATCTTTTATCAGCAGATTGATAAATTGCTTTTAATTTTTCTTTATATATTGCGCCATTTTCAGCTTGATAAGTATAAGTTCCTAATTTTTCCCGCGTAAAAGCGCTTAAGACGCCCACAATGAAATCGATATTTCTATCGGTTTTAAACTTGATATTTTCCATCATCCCTGTCGTTGCAATGCCGACGCCATCTTTTTGATAAAGGGTAATTTGATCGCAGTGATTTTCTGTTTTGCATAGCATCCTTAAAAGCCCGGATGTTTCTCCTTCATAAATATCTGCAATCAATGGCTTTAGATCGGGGTTCCCCTGGTTTTTAATTTCATTTTCTCTTAAATTTTTTGCATCTTTAAGGGACCAGGATTTTGCATTTAAAAGGTCCTGCAAGATAAATGTATAGACGTCAGTATACATGCCATCACCGATCGGCGATTTTTCATTAGCTTGATCTTCTTCCGCTGAAGGGCTTTGAAAACCGAAAGAATTCGGGTGGGTTGCTGCAGAGCTTGAGGCTTGTGCTGATTTCGTCAGGTAGCTAAAAACCATTAACGTTATAATAAAAAAAGTTTTAAAGATGGTGCTCATGAAAGTGTGCCTTTATAAGTTTTGAGAATATTGTATGCGAACCAAGAGCAGTTGAGTAAAGATGCATTTAAAAAAATAACTGAACTTCAATCATTTTGCTTTCTTTTTTTTGCACGTGCAAAATACTAGGATAAAGTTGACGGATTTGGTTAATTGTATTGATAATCGATGCAGCTTGGTCTGCTTGCGAATTAATTTGAATAATAATTTTTCCAATCAAATTGTCTGATTGTCGTTTGCTCAATTCTTCATTTAAAAGTTTGAATTTTGATGCCGCTGCTGTGAGTGGCATAGTGATAGTAATTTTCCCTGGAACACGAATAACTTGTGTTTGATCATCAGTCAATTTTTTTCTAAGCGCCCTTTCTAAAGCATTGATTTTATTGGAGCTAGCTTGAGGCGTTTTTATCGAAATATCAGAAAGTTCTATTTGGGGATCATATAAAATTTCCAGTAGCTGATTTTCAAGTGCTCGATTATTTGCACTGTCGCTAGAGCCTTGATTAATGATGATTGAAAAAACCAGCTTTTCTCGATTTTTTGTGATTAAAAAACCGGAAAGCGCTGATACGCCAGTCATCGTACCAGTTTTAGCGCGTACTAAACCTTTTAATTCAGGCTGCTGAATGCGCCAGATTGAACCATAACCACCCGAAACCGGCAGCGCTTCGATATATTCATAATTAATCGCTGATTGCTGTGACATTTTCGTGAGTAAATCGACAATATTGATCGGCGAAAGCCGATTGTCATAAGAAAGCCCAGCACCATCGCTAAATTTTGCTGACGCAAAATCTAACTGTAGTTTTCCTTCTAAGAATTGCTTGATGTTGCTCGCTGCTTGATCCCATGACAATATTTCTGACGGTTTTATTTTTTGAGCAACAGCGAAAAAAATCGCATTCGCGTATAAGTTATTGGAAAACTTCAACATCTCATCAACCAATTGCGATAAACGATCTGATTGCACTGTCGCTAAATTAATTAATTGAGGCTTGCTCGTTCCAAGAATAATATTCCCATCTAATTTGATCGAGTTGGCTTTCAATATTTCCAGCAGTTGCGATTTAAGGTAATAAAAGGAGTCAGGAATAGCCAGATATTCCATATCAGCGGCATCGTTGATGCCGATACAGCCTGTTAAATTAGCTTGATTTTCTCCGCTAATTTGAAATTTCCTCTCACAATGCTCACTTGAGTTTTTAGTTTGAATTTGATTGTTAATCACCATGTCGGAATTAATTGCATAATCGATTTTTGCTAATTGACCGATTTGGTTGTTTGGATTTATCGTTAGTTGCCAATAGTTCTGATCAAGAATTAATGGCGTTAATTTTGTGCCATAAGAAAATTGGGTATCTTCTGCTTCAATGCCTCTAGCATAATTTTCAGTTAATTGATAAGGCGGAACAACAATAATATTGCCTTTAATCTGTTCAATCCCATAATCCGATTTCAATTGTAAAAAAAGATCAGCTAAATTTTTGCTAGTAAATGAAGGATCGCCACTTATCAGTAAATAAATATCACCAGCTAAACTATTATCATCTATCTGTTTTGCATCCGTCGCTAAAATCGTTTGATAACGAAAATCTGGCCCCAAGCTTAATAAAGCGGCAGCGGCAGTAAATAATTTCATATTACTTGCTGGCAAGAAATATTTATTCGCTTGATGTTGATAGATAATTTTTTGAGTGTTTAAATCTTTAACTAAAATGCCGATATCAGCTTGGGGTAAATTTTTTTGAATTAAAGCGTCTATTTTCTGACCCAGTGGGAGCGCATGCCCCCATTGGGAAAGAAATAGCAAGGTGATAGATACAATCAAATTAATAGAATATTTCAAAATTCTCACCGGTTTCAAATGGGATTGTCTCGACGATAACAGAGTCAACGCGTGCTAGCCTAGGACCTTGATTGAGCCATTGATGAAGCTTTTCTAGCTGCTCAGTTTCGCCAAAGGCTTTGACTTCGACTTTGCCATCAAGCAAATTCTTCACCCAACCATGAAGCCCGAGCTGGCAGGCCTGCTCTTGCGTGTGCTTGCGAAAAAATACGCCTTGGACTTTACCTGAAATGATAAAATGCTTGCCTGCATAAACCATTAAATTATCCTTAAGCTTGATTTGATAAATTGATTATTAACAATATAGTTTTTTATGGGAAGAAGTTCCTTGTTTAAATCTAAAAATAAATGATAAAAAAATGCAACAAAAAACTCTCATATGGGATAGTAATGAAAATTTTTTTACTTATTTATCCTTACAATCCCCAGAAACATCACGGGGTATTTTCCAGCTTATAGCTTTAAACAGAATGGAACCTGATAGTGGAGGTGGAACTTATTTGCATGATTTAGCAAAAAAAGAAACATTAACGGAAGCTCAATTAAAAGCTGCCTGTAAAGCTGGCGGCGATTTTAATACCAAAAATGCCAATGGAAAATCGGTATGGGATGAGTTAAGAGAACGACGAACTACGCATAATTTGCCTTTTAAAATCCCTGAAAAAACCGTTCTAATCCAGGCAAGCTTCAACCCATCCGAGCCTTATTGGTTTGGTATGGAATTAATGGAAAAAATAAAAACGACAGAGAGCCGGCTGTCTCCGGGAAAAGAAGCGATATTTTATGGCAGCTTATTAAGCAACAGTCCAGAAAAAAAATTTTTGATTTTAGAAAAACCCAATAAATTTGAATTAGTTTCTATTACAAAGCTTCAGCAAAATTGGCAGCGTGTTAGGCAGGATGCACGGCATGTTAATTTAACTAAAGCAAGTATCGTGTTTCCACATATTACACAAAATCAAGCACTACCCGAGTACCCTCGGCTTACCATTGATAAAAAAGACAATGGATTTCCAGTTTATATTTGCAATGGTGAACACTACATTGAAATTTTGCGAGAAGAGTAACATGCATATTGCCTTAATCGTGATGGCTTTTTAGTGAAATTAGAAGTTAAAAAATTAAAAGAAATTTACTCGAAAAAACTTGAAAAACAATTAGAGGAGTTAACACAAAAGACGAGACAAGAAAATTTAGTGAGATATTTGCCTTATTTTCAAACAGAACTCTACAGATGCCCAGAGGAATTGAAAGAATTTAGAACACATCATCATATTTCAAAATTCCTTCAGTCAGTTATTGAAAGGATAAAGCCAGGTGCAATTATTGAAGCTGACATATTGAAAGATTTTCAGCAATGTGTTGAATTGATTTATCTTTCCCAAAGAGCTGAAATAAATTCAGCGGAAATTAATCTCTTTTCTTCAAAATTCTTGCCAATGTTGTTTTTTATTGCATCATTATTGCAACCAAGCAATCCTACAGCTTTGCTATTTCCCAGGCTTAATCCAGAAAAATTACATGGGCTAATGCCAGGGCAATTTATTATTTCAGATGAAGGCGATATCATTGATTTATCTGAACTGATGGAAAATGCGCGTATTAGGGCTAGCAATAATGAGCCCCCGCCTTATTTTTTACATATTAGAGCTGGCGGCTTAATAAAAGCTTTAAGCAGTGATGAGCTTGCTAAAATAGCAAAGCTTTGTAAGGCGCAGCAGTTATGCGATTACGTAAAAACGAATCGTTCTGAAGAAGTGATAATTTCTAATGCATATAATTATATTAAACATTTAATTACTGGCTTGAATATCGGAAGCAATAAAGTAATTGTTGGTGAGGGTACAGAGGAGGTAGCGGCGCCGACAGCAGAACTTGTGATTCGTTGGTTTATAAAAACAAAAGAACAACTATCAGAAGAAGATCGACTTCAGATTGAAGAAATAAAAAACCAAGACGGAAAGAATATATTCCAACTGCTTGATGAAACTTTAATTAATCCACCGCCATCCCTAAATCGTCGTTGTGTTAATTTTGCTTCGGAAGTATTAAATGGGTTCTTAACAAACCAGCAAGATTTTTTAAGAGCAATAACTTTACACCCGCCCATAAAAGGCTGCGTCATGGTGGCTGATCAAACTCTCCGTCAATTATTAAATCAAAAATTAACGGCACATTCTGATCATTTGCCTTCTTCGGATCTTGTAAAATTGGATAAGTTTGTAAAAGATCTACACACTAATATGCGCAAGTTTTTACGTTTCATCTCACAAGATAATTTTAACTCAAATCAACTTAATGGGATAAAAGAAGATATAAATCAGATCAAGCAGCTCCTTATTCAATTAAGGACATATCCTGATATTTTAAGTAATTACCATTTATGGGAGATTTTATATAATGCTGATTATCTGCTTTCTAATATCTGTGACTATCCTGATCAATATTTTAAAGTTTACGCTGACTCCACGGCTTTTTTAAAAGGCCCCTTGGAAAAAACTGTTTTAGCTGCTTGTCAACTATTAGAAGAAGCACTGAATAAAATGATAGCAATTCCCGCTTTAGGTTTGATAAAAGATGAATTTAAATTTGATGTTTTGAAAAACAGGAATTCTCCAAGTACTGTTGTTGAAGTTCTTTCAATCTGGAATATTTTTCATCAAAACAGAAGCGATCAGACGGTTAAAGAATTGACAACTAATCAAGAAGAACTAGCTATACCTGCCGATTTAGGAGCAAAAATATAAAATAATCAAGTCGATTCTTTGATATTCATAGCTTTTAATAAATCTTTAGCCGTTTGTGGTCCATTTAAGGTGGCAACTAATTTGCCATGTGGTGAAATGATAAAAGTGACCGGCAGCGTATTGGTTTCACCAAAACGGTATTTTTCACGCGGAAATTCTGACAACAGAGGAAAACTAATATTAAATTTTTCGGCAAAACTATCTAAAGCATTTGCCGGCCATTTTTCATAATTGACGCCTAAAACGAGGACATCTTTTTTATGTTCTTGATAAAACTTATCGAGCTCAGGCATTTCAGTCAGGCAGGGGCTGCACCACTCAGCCCAATAATTGACGACTAACCATTTGCCTTTGGCTTCTTTCATTTCTTTTTGATAGGTGCTGGCAGCAGCGAAAGTTTGGCTAGCAAATAGAGATAAAAACAGGGAGAAACATAAGATTATTATTTTTTTCATAACGATTACCGATGATTAATAATGTTGGCAACATCCAGGGCAATTTTGTCCTTATCATGCGGCAGGCTGAAAATCGCGATTAATTTTGCATCGGGATTGGTCATCAGCACTGTGCCGCTGTGGTCGATAGTATAGCTGTTTTCGGCGGCATTGTGTTCGCTTGGCATGACTTTCATATAAATGACCGACATTTCCTGCGTCAATTGATTCAGCGATTTTTCGCTGCCGCTGACGCCGATAAAGTTCGAATTAAAGCTGGATAAATAACGTTTGATCACGGCAGGGGTATCGCGCTCAGGATCGACGGAAATAAAAACAATTTGTGGCATTGGCTGTTGTTTGTCTGCCAAAAGTTTTTCATAAGCCATTTTTAATTCGGCCAAGGTAGTCGGGCATAGGTCGGGGCAGTTGGTAAAACCAAAAAAGATCAAACTCCAATGATTTTTTAAATTTTCCTGCGTGAAAGGCTGGCCATTGGCATCAGTCAAGCTGAAATCTTGAATATCGCGCGGCGCTAATAAAACAGTGGCAGCTTGTAACGGCGGTTTTTTGGCGGCAGTGTTATGGTGAAACCACAAGCCAAAAAGCAAGGCAATAATCGCTAGTAAAAACAGAATAAAAATGAATTTTAGTTTTGACATAAATTTAAGTCCAAATAGGAAAATAATGATCAATTAACATAAATGCGAACAACAAAGCTAAATAAATATTCGAAAAATGAAAAGCTTTCATCGCAACTTTTTTATTATCATGCATTAATAAACGCCAGCCATAAATAATAAATAAAACATTTAAAATACTGGCGCCGATTAAATAAATCAGCCCCATCATATCGACGACGAAGGGTAATAAAGTGACGGCAACCAGCAATAAAACATAGAGGAAAACATAGAGTTTAGTAAAAGCAGTGCCATGAGTCACTGGCAACATCGGAATTTTTGCTTTGGCGTATTCATCAATTCGTGCAATCGCCAACGACCAAAAATGCGCAGGTGTCCAGGTGAAAATAATTAATACTAGCAATAAAGCGGTGTAATCCAATTGATTGCTGACGGCAGTCCAGCCGAGTAAAGGCGGCATCGCGCCGGCTAAGCCACCGATGACAATGTTTTGCACAGTAGCGCGTTTTAAAAAAACCGTGTAAATGATGGCGTAGCCGATTAAAGCAAATAGGGTCAATAGAGCCGTCAATAGATTGACCCATAAAATTAAAATACTAATTCCAATCAATCCCAAAATCGCTGCAAATATCAGCGCTTGTTTCGAGGAAACTTTGCCGGAAGGCAAGGGGCGTTTTTTGGTGCGGTTCATGATGACATCAATGCGATAATCAATCATATGATTTAAAACCGCGCCGCTGGCTGCCATGAGACCGATTCCGCAAAGGCTTGCCAGCAATAACGCAAACGTCAAATTGCCAGGCGTTGCCAATAGCATGCCAACCACGGCTGTTATCAGCATCAGCATGACAACGCGTGGTTTACAAAGCTCGAGGTAATCGCGCCAACTAGCGCGCGTAGGGAAGGGCGGATTTTGCATAGACACGATAGACTAATAAAACTTGAGAAAGTAGCAATAACGCAGCAACGCCATTATGCATGACTGCCACTTTCAGTGGTAGTAACCACTCAACATTGAGTACTCCGAGAATGAATTGGACGATTAAGATGCTTAGCATGCTTATTCCAATCATGCGCATGCGCAGTTCGCGGCGTGAAACAATCAGGAATAGCGATAGTATGCCAACATAGCTGGCGGTGATGATGGCACCATAGCGATGCATCATTTGAATGGTGACTTTAGCAGTATTACTCAGGTCGCTGGCGCCATCATAGTTGATGCCGATTGGCCGTAAAAAATTGAATGCTTGTTGAAAATCCATCTGCGGGAAAAAGCTGCCTTCGCAGAAAGGGAAATGTGGGCAGACAATGGCGGCATAATTGGAAGAAGTCCAACCGCCTAGAAAGATCTGGAAAAAGACGATCAATAAACCCAATACTGCCCAGGGTCGAATTTTTTTAAGCCCGATGTCAAAGGTTTTGGGATAGCTGCTGGCTTGTAAGCAAAGCGTAAATAAAAGAGCGGTAATAACCATGCCGCCGAGCAAATGCCCCATTACGACCAGTGGCAAAAGTTGCCAAGTCACCGTCCACATGCCTAATAAAGCTTGAAAAATTACCAATAGTGATAAAAGTAACGGAACAATTAAGGGCTGACCCCGATCACCGCGACTGCGCCTGAGAATTGCCCAAATGAATAATATGAAGATCAATAAACCCAGACTACCGGCAAAATAGCGATGCACCATTTCGGTCCAGGCTTTAACCGGTTCAACTTTTTCCACTGATTGAGTCGTCTGGATATGGAGAACTTGCGTTTCATTATGCGGCGCCAGCAATTTACCGTAACATCCCGGCCAGTCTGGACAACCCAAACCCGCATCTGTGAGGCGCGTATACGCGCCTAGCATCACGACAAAAAACGCCAACAGAGTGGTGAAGATTGCCAGGGTCAGATAGTTTTTGCGTGGGCTAGCCAATTTGCGACACCTTTAATAGCTTTTCTAAATCTTTCAATATATTTGACGGGTTTTCATCCAGGCTGTAACCCAATACCATAAATCCTTTCGGGTCGAGAAGATAAAGATAACCTGAAGAGATTGCAAGTTCTCGACTAGTAAGCGAAGGGGTTTGCTGTTGCCAATCGTGGGCAGAGGTATGCGCTAAGATGACTGGCGGGTATTTTACCGCGGCTTTTTGGAAGTCGGGACTGATTTGATTATTAATCGTTAAAATCATGCGTTGAATACGCGCTTGATTTTTTCCAGTTGCGGTTTGAATTTGCCGCATTAAATAAATTATTTTTTGACATTGCTGATCACAATTTTTTCCGGTGACATAAAGTAATAACCATTTTCCGTTTAATGCTGAAAATTTTTGGGTTTCATTTTCTGTGTAAAAACTTAATTCATTTAAATTGACTGCGGGTTGAATTAATTGGCCGCGATTAGTGGTATGTGTTGGAATATGCGAAGGGTTTTTCCAAATAAACCAAGCAGCAAACATCGGTAGCAAAAAAAATAGCAATAATAAAATCAAAATTAATAATGGGCGGCGTTGTAGTTTGTTAATTGGCATTTTGTTTTTTCCTTTTGAATATCCAGCGAAATAGTAAAATAAAATATATTAGAGCTAACACGAAAGCGAAACTAAACCATTGTAGCGCATAACCCAAGCTTTTTTCCGGTATTGAATTGGTGAATTGCCACTCGCGCACAAAGCCATTGCTACTTTTGGGATCCATTAAAATGATCATCGGATAGAGTGGTTGTTTCAATAAACCATTTAGCTGCGCGATATTAATTTTTTGAATTAATATTGTGCTTGGGTTTAATTCAAGTGGCTCGTTTTTAAATGCTATTTGCTTCGCAAATGAAAAGTAGAGTATTCCTTTTGTTGTAACCGTTTCTTTTGTGTTCTTGAGATCATTGATTTTTTCCCGAGAAATCCAGCCTCGATTGATCAGGACAAGTTTATCTGTTTGCTCAATTTTGAATGGCGTTAATACTTCATAGCCGATTTGATGTTGATAGTGGCGATTGTCTAATAAAAAGTTAATAGGTAAAAAATTCCCCTGTAAACTTATCGGATGATAGTTTATTACATTAAAATCAGTCTTGACTTCTGGCAACGATGTAAAAGGAGCAGTATTTTTCTGGCTAATTTGTGTCGCTAAAATCACTTTCTTTTCTTCATAGCGCGCCAATTGCCAAAAGCCCAGTCGCATGAATAATGCGACGAATAAAAGCGCAAGCAGTGTTAATATAATTAAGCGCATAGCCAAACCAATTTTAAAAAAAGCGAGTATAATATAAATCGCGATTTTCTATTGTTCTCATTATCACACTGATTTTTTCCAAAGGAAAAAAACATGAAAATTGTTGTTCTCATATTATTTTTTCTGATTGTATATTTTTTGATCAGCGCATTATATTATTTAATGCGCGAACGTGCCGATCCTAAGAAAGCCGCGCGAGCAATGATGTGGCGCGTAGGTTTATCTTTAGCTTTATTAATTTTGTTAATTATTAGTTTCTATGCAGGCTGGATACAACCGCATGCATTGCCGATTAAGTTGCAATAAAAAATTTTGATAAAACAACTTTACATGTTTTGCGTTATCAGCTAGGATTTTAATCCTTAAAGATTACTTAATTGATGCTTATCTCTTTAGTTAATTCAACAGTCCATATCCGCTAAGTCGATGAAATGACTAGCCTACCGCCAGCCATCACTATGGCAAAAAGCTTACACGAATTATAGCTTTTGGCTTACAGAGCCAAAAGTATTCTTTTGTTAATATCTTTCCGACGGCTAACAGAGACAATGCAACACAAGGACTGTGTGCTAATGGATTAGAGCGAGCCGGAACAAGGATGGCGAAGCTAACGGATTTAGCTGCATTGTCTCACTAATTAGCCAGTTTCCTGCAGTAATCACAATTAGTATGCTTCAATTTTTTCCACGGATGGAGAGAGTTTAAGGAATTTCGGCTCGCTCTACTTTTTTCTATCAATCTTTTGGGTTAACTTTAAGGTTTATACTGTTTAACCACCTTCAGCAATTCTTCCACCCAATAAGTCAGTTGATAAAAACCCTGAGACAAACCAAACTGCGTTGCAAATCCAAGCTCGACGTTAGTGGCATGGACTTGTTTATTCACCCCTCATCCGCCCCGTTGGGGCACCTTCTCCCGCAAGGGGAGAAGGGTCTCTTCGAGACTCAATAGCTTCTATAACACGGCTCCTTTCATGGTGCGGAAGTTTATTTTATTGGCAATATCATTAAAGTTGTCCTTCTCCCCTTGCGGGAGAAGGTGCCCGTTAGGGCGGATGAGGGGTGATCTAAAATATCATTTGCACTATAAAAATTCTCCCACAAGCATTAAATCATTTATTAGTGGAAACCCCTAACCAAGCTTATTTAAACTACTATTTTGCCCATCGCCATCAGGATAATTTTATGTCAATTCTACTCATCAACGATAAATTCAACCCCAAAATATGGATAGAAGCCTTGCAGGCGCTTGATCCATCCTTGACCATCGAAGTCTGGCCGCAAGTGGCAGACCCTGCCAAAGTTGAGTTTGCTATCGTTTGGCGCTATCCCCATGGTGAGTTAACACGCTATCCCCATTTAAAAGCGATCCAGTCAATGGGGGCGGGAGTTGACCATGTCTTGAGTGATGCCCAAAGACCTTCAGTGCCGATTGCTCGAATTGTAGATCCTTATTTAATTACCGAGATGACCCAGTATGTCATCGCCGCCACACTTTACTATGCCAGACGATTGGATTTTTACACCGCAGCAAAAGCTAAAAAAACCTGGCTGCCGCAGGTATTGGAAGACAAGCGCATCGGCATCATGGGCCTGGGCCAATTAGGGGCAGATGCGGCAGCAAAATTGGTCAATCTAGGATTTCATGTTAGTGGCTGGAGCCGTAAGCCGAAAAATATAAATGGTGTGCACTGCTTTTCAGGCGAAGCACAATTGCCAGAATTTTTGCAGCAATCGGATATCTTAATCTGCTTGTTACCGCTAACAGCAGAAACGCGAGGCATCCTGAATGCTGGCTTATTTGCAAAGCTGCCCCACGGCGCGTACCTGATTAATGCCGCCCGCGGCCAACATTTGGTCGAAAAGGATTTGCTACAAGCTTTAGATAAGGGTCAACTTGCCGGCGCATGCCTTGATGTATTTGAGGTGGAGCCTCTGCCGCAAGACCATCCTTTTTGGAGCCATCCGAAAGTTTTAGTCACTCCCCACATCGCCAGCGTCACGCGTGCTGATAGCGCTGCTGCTCAAATGCTGGAAAATTATCGGCGTGCATTGAGTGGGCGGCCTTTGCTGAATGTGGTTGATGCTGTTGTGGGGTATTAAAGTAGGTCTTTTTGCCCAACGCCGCATAAGTGCTACTCAACTTGAGCAGACCTGCGGATAGCGCTAAAATCACCACCCTAGAATTTACAAAGTAAATTAACGAGGTAACCCTCAATGAGTAAACAGCTAGCGACACTGAATTTGAATGTCCCGATTAGCAGCCTGGATAATTACATCCGTCACGTCAATCAAATTCCCTTATTGACGGCTGACGAAGAACAAGAATTAGCTGAAAAATTTTATCAAGAGCAAGATCTTGCCGCAGCACGCAAGCTTGTACTTTCGCATTTACGTTTTGTCGTAAGTGTCGCGCGTCAATATTATGGCTACGGTTTGGCACAAGCCGATTTAATTCAAGAAGGCAACATCGGTTTGATGAAAGCCGTCAAACGCTTTAATCCTGAAAAAGGCGTGCGTTTAGTTTCGTTTGCCGTCCATTGGATCAAAGCAGAAATTCATGAATTTATTTTGCGTAATTGGCGCATTGTGAAAATCGCCACCACCAAAGCGCAACGGAAATTATTTTTCAATCTGAGAAAATCAACCGCTAAATTAGTCCATATCACCGATCATGATATGGCAGATGTCGCTGAAGATTTAGCTGTCAGCAAAGACGATGTTTATTTAATGCGCATGCGTTTAAATGCACGCGACACCACTTTTGAAACTATGATCGATGACGATGGTGACAAAACCTGGTCGCCGGAAAGTTATCTCGAAGATCCGAATAGCAACCCAGCTTTAATGTTGGAGCATGACGAATGGTCGGAAAATCAAACAGTTCATCTAATGGATGCAATCGATTCTTTAGATGACCGCAGCCGCGAAATTATTCAGTCCCGCTGGTTAGATGAAAACAATAAATCCACTTTGCACGATTTAGCAGCGAAATATCAGGTTTCGCCTGAAAGGATTCGTCAAATTGAAAAAGCGGCGATGGATAAGATTAAATTGCAGATTGCGGCAGCGGCTTGATTTAATTGCGCATAAAAAATTCTACCGCAAACGCGAAATCAGGAGATTGCCGCGTTCGCTTCGCTTCCTCGCAATGACAAAAGTCTGTCATTGCGAGGAAGCGAAGCGAACGTGGCAATCTCCTGACAAAAACTTGGCGCCAAATTAATTTTTTACTCCAAACAAAAACCACCCATTTTTACAAACCATTACTAACCTAACAAACCTTCAATCAACTTCACCCGCTCCTGCCTCAAATAACCTGCCGCCGCTTTACCCACAACACCGGCAGGAAGCACAAAGCGCGTATCCTTAAGTTCTTGAGCAACCCGTTTTAAAAGCGAAGCTTTTAATGCATTGCCATAAATCATTTCACAACAATCCAAAATATAAAAAAAACGCGTCATTTTTCTCAAAGCATCCGCCCGCAAAATAAAATCATAAATCGCATCAGCGTCAGCAATATCCAAATGAAAATAAGCGCGGTGCAATTTAATTAATGTAATGACTAATTCTTTATCTTCATTAGAAATGATATATTTTTTTAAAAATTCCTTAAATTGCAATGGCGTGAAAGTATAAAACAGCAGTGCAAAAACCACATGTACACTACAATTTTTTTCCGCTGCTTTATCAAGCAATGCGTAATTGATTTCTTCTAATAACGGAAATAATTTATTTAATGCACCCGCATTTTTTAATACTTCAAAAAATCGCGAAGGCTTTTTTTCGCTAAGCGCTTTCAGCATTTCCTGCATAACACGTTCTGGCACTAATGCATCCACTTCGCCGTTTTGCACCATTTTCTGCATTAAATCTTGTGTTTCGTTATGTACATTAAAATCGATAAATCGTGCAGCAAAACGCGCCACACGCAAAATTCGCACAGGATCTTCGACAAAAGCTAAAGAAACATGACGCAAAATTTTCTGTTTTAAATCCTCTAAACCCCCATAAGGATCAATCAAATTTGCATTTTCATCTTCCGCCATCGCGTTAATCGTTAAATCGCGCCGCCGTAAATCTTCTTCAATCGTCACATCAGGCGAGGTATGAAAAACAAAACCCCGATATCCACGTCCCGATTTACGTTCCGAGCGCGCCAATGCATATTCTTCTTGCGTTTCTGGATGCAGAAAAACCGGAAAATCTCGGCCCACCGGCCGAAAACCTTTGGCCAACATTTCTTCCGGCGTCGAACCGACTACTAGCCAATCTTTTTCCTGTGGCACACGCCCCATTAATTTGTCACGCACCGCGCCACCGACTAAATAAACTTGCACATCCTTCTCCTTCCGTTATCATACAACGATCATGAATTGGCAAGATTTTATACCAAAAAAAACCCTTACGCTCCTCATAGGAAAGCTTGCGCATTGCCGAACTCCCTGGCTCAAGCGATTTTTAATACAAATTTTTATCCGACATTTTTCGATTAATTTACAAGAAGCTTTAGAAAGCGATCCAGAAAAATACGCCTGTTTTAATGATTTTTTTGTCCGCGCCTTAAAACCCACTGCGCGCCAGATTGATTTATCGCCGAATCATATTGTTTCGCCTGTCGATGGCAGCATCGTCAATTTCGGTAAACTGCAAAACGGCGAATTAATTCAAGCAAAAAATCATCTCTATCGTGTAGCTGATTTATTAGCGCAAGATGCGAAATTCATTGATTGCGTTAACAACGGAAAATTCATTACCATTTATTTGGCGCCTTATAATTATCACCGCGTGCACATGCCATATTCAGCGCGTTTAAAAAGAATGTTATTTGTCCCAGGAAAATATTTTTCCGTAAACATGCAATCCGTTAATAGTGTTCCCAATTTGTTCGCCCGCAATGAGCGATTAATTTGCGAATTTGAAGCCGAATTCGGCAATTTCATATTAATTTTTGTCGGTGCTATGCTGGTCGCTGGCATAGAAACCGTTTGGCATGGCGCTATCAAAGATAAACAAATTAAAAATTACGATTATTCAAATGAAAATTTGTTTTATAAGAAAGGCGAAGAAATCGGACGTTTTCAATATGGTTCAACAGTTATTTTGTTATTTCCTCAAGAAAGCATAAAATGGCGTGAAGATCTAGTAGAGAATCAAGCCATTTATTTGGGTAATCTAATTGCTGATTTAAAAATCAAAGAAAGCAATTAATTAATTCAATTTTTGATGAATCACTAATTAGGCCCGCTCAAAACAAGCTCGGCGTCATTTCCTTGATAATTCACCTCGCAAGAATACCAAGTCATATAAGGAAAGAAAGTACAATCATGATGCGATTGTTTATCAGTAATACCGTAAGTAAATGCCACTGAAGCAAAATCTGCAATGTTTTTATCCATGGGCTGATAATCAATTAAAAATATAGCATCGTCAGGTACTGTAGAAACCGTTTCAGTGGAATGGGCTGGTACACGCATGATATTAACCATCGGCGCGTTGTTATTTGAAATCATAGTTACGCCAACAAAATTCATCTCGAGGTTAGTTTTGTTAACAAAGATCAAATGATGATAGTCACTCGCCAGCCCAGGTAGAGAGAAAGAGAACCCTATAAAAAACCCGAGTAACAGATTTAAACCCCTGCGAACTTGCTTATTTGACATGAAACACCTGCTATTATTTATTATTATGGTGTCTCATAATATTTGCTAAAGATTAATTTATTATGAAGACCAAGTGGCTTTTATAATGCTTTCTACTCTATGCGATATTAACAGGAGAGGTTAATGCGAGCACCCTACGCTCAAGACGAGCAAGAACGGCTTAAGGAATTAAAAAAACTCAATTTACTAGATACGCCCATTGAACATCGCTTTGAACGAATTATAGGGAAGAAATTGTTTGGTGATTATTTAATTTAAAAATTTTTGTCATTGCGAGGGAGTGAAGCGACCGCGGCAATCTCCTAATTTTTCCTTGGTATGATGCTAATTTTATTCTCAAAACTTATCGTATTTTATTTCTAAAAAAAGCAGCTAATCTTTTTAACCGCAATAGAATTATGTATTTAAAATATCCCTCATCTGTTTAAAGTAATCCCGCCTAATACGCAATACAACAAAAATTTAAAAGCTGGTATAAGTAAGACAATAGTCCCTGAATTCACTGTAAACTCCTTAAATTAAAAAGGATCATCATGGAATTACAATTAATAGAAGCAGTATGCAACAATGATCAATCCACACTAATAGAACTCATTAAACAAGGCGTCGATTTAAATGCAACCGAAGATGAAGCTGGCATAACCGCTTTGCATCATGCAGTACAACGCAATTTGCCTGAAATTGTGACCCTCTTATTATTAGCAGGCGCTGATCCTGAAGCAGAAACTTGCGAAGGAGCTACCCCGTTAGATGTTGCAAAGTTTAATAAACATCACCATCTGGTGGATTTGATTATGCGGTTTATGAGTATGCCTAAGGTTTCATCGGTGCAGTAGTGGAGTTTGGTGGAATTGAGCTTCGGGGGGGCAAAATGCCATCGCCACGATCTTCCACCAACAGTGAATCACCTTCATGGAATTCATGAAATAAAAAGCGAGTGCTCATAAAAAATGAAATCAGAATGGATTGCGTTGCTAGAAGTAGTAAGCCAGCTTGAAAAAATGCCCTATGTGAATCGAGTGGGGCAACCGATCTTTCAAAAAATTTGTTACGTAATGACAGAACTAAAAGTTGATGCTCAATTTAAATTTAATCAAACTGCTTATGGTATTTTTTCGGAAGATGTTCAAGAAGCACTCAGTATTTTGGCTAATTCCAATTTAATTGCTGAAAAACAATTGGGTAGAATGACAGTATTGCAAATAGGCTCGGAATATGAAAATGCCAGAAAAGATTATGCGGACGTGCTTAACAAATACCATAAAGAAATTGATAAAACTATTGATTTGTTCAGCAGAATTAAAAACACAGAGCAAGCAGAAGAAGTAACCACAGTTTTGTATGCCTCACGGAATTTGAAAGCAGATCCTACGAAAGCCACTTTAAGTGAGCAAGAATTATTCGATTATATTTTGCAATGGAAAAAGCAGTGGAACAACGCAGAAAAAAGAATAAAATTAAGCTCAACTATTAGAAATTTACAGATATTAAATTGGTTAAAATTACAATATAGTAGCTCATTGCCGGAAGAAAATTTTTAAGTGATTTTAAAAAGCTTCTAAAAGATTCACCTTAATTTCAACAGTTTTTGACGACACAAACTAATCCTGACCATTGCGAGGATATCCTCGCAATGGTCAGGATTATTTATAAGCTAAATGAAAAACTATTAATATCAAGTTGTTTGCTGATTTTATAGTATATCGCACTCATCGGGTATTACATTTGGTGCGTTCATAAGAACGTTTAGAAATTTTTCTCTACTAGCGTGTTTAGCGCGATTTTTCAATAATTCTTCAGTTTTTAGAGTAGATAGTTTTTCTGAAACAGCTAATGTAATGAATGCATCTATAGAGATATTTTCTTTTTTTGCTAACACTTTAACGGCTTTATGCAAGGAGTGTGGCAGCCTAATACTGATAGTATTCATTATAATGCCCCAATTAATACTAATATATTTTTATTAACTTTAATACCAGAAAAATTTTTAGTGATCATATTTTATGAATTACTTATCTCAAAAAATTTTTCCACCAGTTGAAATACCATTGAGTGATTATCGGTAAACCAGTCATTGCAATGCGCATATTTTGATTTTGCATTAGTTAAAGCCATGCTCGTTTGCGGCCATAAACGTTTTTCATCTAAATAATTTTTACTATAGTTCGGCAAATGTTTTTTAAGTCGGGTCAAGCAATCGTCTTGTCCTTTTACTTTATCACCTGGGTCGAAATGCAACAGTAGCCAATATTCAAAGGAGGGCTTGCTGAGTGCTACATGGCAGTATTTGTTTTCATTGCACCAATTAAATAATTCTTGTAGTTCCTCGCGTTTATTTCTGTCAGTATCTAAAACTATCCAAAGCATATCACCTTTCTTTGGGCGTTCTTTTTTGAGCTGATTGTTTGCCAGCTTTAAAAGCTGGCTAGCACTGGTGCGATTTTTTGAAGAATATATATTGATAACAAAGCTATCAGAAAATTTTTGCCTTAGCATTTCAAAATAAAGTGGCTCAGTGGCCTTACCCTCTGTAAAAATATGAAACACTTTTTTATAGCGTTTTTCTGGCTTTACCCGCTGAAACCGTTTGCGAGTTTTTCCCATGCGAAGTCTTCTTTCTGATTATTAACCCTCGCCATCCTTGCCCCACCAAAGTATTTTTGGAACTCCTCCTAACCGGCCTTGCAAATAACTTTTGCGTATATCTTTATCCGCGCGCACATCTTTGAAATCAGCGAAAGAATATAAAGTAGAGCAACCTTTTTGGTCTTTTTCTGTTACCCAAATTTCATCACGGCGTAGTAAATTTTGGTCCATTAAAAGGACGTCGTGTGTAGTAAAAATTAATTGTGAGCGATTTTCAGCTGAGCAAGATTTTAAGTAAGTTTTAATAAAATTGCGTGTTACTAACCCATGTAAACAGCGATCTAGCTCATCAATAAAATAAACTCTCGAAGAATCATGAGTTGATAAATCAGCAAAAGCAGGTGACAAATCGATTATCCGCAGTGTGCCAGAAGATAAATCTTTGAATTCAAGCGCAATATCTTCTCCATCAGCTGATTTATGATAGGGGATTAATTTCTTTGCAACAATTTCACCATTTTTTTTGGTTAAAAAAATTCTTTCCTCTAAGTCTTCTATTCCAGCTTGCTCACCTTCTGCCAGATTTTCGAGTAGATGCGTCTTTATTTTCTCGGGATAGGGAAGTGCTTCAAAGGGGATTGTTTCTTCTCCTAAGCGAGTGATTCCAGTGTCTAATTTAGCTAGCGCATTGCTCATCGCTTGAGAAATAGAATCTGCCGATCCCCAAAAATGCGCATCAGGTGAAATTAAAGTAAGCGTATTTTTAAACCAATTATAAATAGGTAAAAAATAATCTATTTTTTGGTCAACAGAGTTAGTTAAAAACAATTGATTATCTCTAGTCCCTTCCGCTACAAATTGTAAGCGCTGATCCTTCTTTAACTTTTTATCGCCAGAGAAAAGGAATTTTCCTTCTGCATCACGTTGATACAATACCTTTTCACTGCTAGAAGATACATTCACCAGCTTTTCTTCAACCACCCTTTTTTCAGTGACTGAAAAGCTAAATTCATAGCATTTATCCTCTGCCAAAATCTCAAACTGAAATTTAGAAGGTTTTAAGGCGGACTCTTTATCAAGTTTAAAGTGCTCGCGATATATGCTGCTTTCAGGTTGAGTCACGCGGGTCACAAATTTTTTCGCAAATTTCAAAGCATTAAAAAGCTTGGTTTTGCCGGAAGCGTTTGCGCCATATATTGCAGCGATAGGTAGTAGATCAAGCTTATACCCCTTCACCTTAGCCAGGCTCTCGCGATGTTGCTTTTCCCTGCCTGCAACAAGCGAAAGCGTCGCTTTTTCGCGGAAGGATTGCCAGTTTTCGACTGAGAAGCTTATTAGCATTATGAGTTACCGAGATTTTTATTACAATAGTAATAATAAGTTATTATTATTGTCAACTATTATGGCTATTTTGAGAGAAAAAATCTCTTAAATCGCTTGAAAAACATATAGGATTTTTGTATGCTCTTCGACCTGGATAAGCCAATAGGTTCCCATTTTAAATTAGGGCTGGTATAACAGCTTTGCATCATGCAGTACAACGTAATTTAACTGAAATGGTGCCATTATTACGGGAATTTTACTGCTATGAATTCATTGAAAATGACTTATGAAAATACGAGACTTAGTCCAACCTCTATCAAAGAGGGCATAGATATTTTTGCTAAAACATTAAAAATAAAACTAGAAGGTTTAGTAGTACATAGCTCTGTAATATTAGAAAAAAATTTTGAATGGGGTTACGATGATTTAGATGAATTTATGCTAAAGCTTGCTTCAAGTTATGAAAGCATAACACAATTTTACCTTCTCCTTAAAGCAAACGACGGCCATAAATTAGGGTTTCACTATTTTGATGATACAGAAAGTTGTTTTACGAGTGTTGAAGTGCAATATGCGAACATTAGATTAATAAATCACATTAAAGGTTATTTTGATAAAGAATCAGATTTTTGCAAAGTTGAATACCCAGCAGTAGCAATTAAGCATAAAGAGCAAAAGATATTTATTGGGCATGGGAGTGAGGAATCTTGGAGAATGCTGAAAGACCATCTTCAAGATAAACACAATTTTAAAGTTGTGGCATATGAAACTGGTGCAAGATCAGGACATTCCATAAGAGATATTTTAGAAGAGATGGTGAATCAAAGCTCCATGGCATTTCTAGTGATGACTGGAGAAGACAGGGGGCAAAATGGGAAGCTTTATCCAAGGGATAATGTAGTTCATGAGGCTGGATTATTTCAGGGCAAGCTGGGATTTAGTCGAGCCATAGTTTTATTAGAAGAAGGCGTGGAGGAATTTTCGAACATTGCCGGGATTCAACAAATCCGTTTTCCTAAAGGAAACATAGCAACCACTTTTGGAGATGTGCTGGCAGTTATAAAGCGTGAGCTGATTAAGCAACAATTTTTCTGTAAATTTTATTAATCATGATTTAGCGACAATGT
>CAYTUN010000029.1:0-24308 GCA_964441315.1 uncultured Gammaproteobacteria bacterium
CCTTCTCCCCTTGTGGGAGAAGGTGCCCCAACGGGGCGGATGAGGGGTAATCTCATCACTATCTCAAACCCAGATATTTTATTGTTAGCGGAGAACTAATTAAAAAATCCAAATCAAATAAATTTAACCTTTAATCAACCCCAACTGCCTAACCGTATCCCTTTCCTGCACTAGTTCATTCACCGTTAATTGAATCATTTCTTTTGCATAAGCATTGTGTTCTAAATCATTCACTACATGAATTTTTCCATTTTCATTGCGCAAAGGATAAGAAAAAATCAGCCCTTCCGGCACACCATATTCGCCGTGCGAATATAATCCAGCGGAGAAACGTTCGCCTTCTGGGGTTGGGTGCGACAAGTGGTACAAACTTTGCAAAGCGGCATTAGCAGCGGAGGCAGCGGAAGAAGCGCCGCGGGTTTTAATGACTTCAGCGCCGCGTTTTTGGACAGTGGGCACAAAAAATTCTTTGAACCAGGCTTCATCTTTGATGACTTCGGTTGCGGGTTTGCCTTGAATGGTTGCGTGATAAAAATCGGGGAACTGCGTGGTGGAGTGGTTGCCGTAAATGTTCATCGTTTTGATGTCTTTTACGGGGACACCGGCTTTATGGGCTAATTGGTGGCGGGCGCGTAATTCATCGAGCATCGTCATCGCATAAAAACGATCACGGGGAACATCGGGCGCATTATGCATCGCGATCAAGCAGTTTGTATTACAAGGATTACCCACCACAAAAACGCGCACATCGCTTGCCGCGTTATCATTAATCGCTCTGCCCTGCTCGGTAAAAATTTTGCCGTTGATATTTAATAAATCGGAACGCTCCATGCCAGCTTTGCGTGGAACTGAGCCGACTAAAACTGCCCAATTCACATCTTTCATCGCGGTATTAATATTGTCGGTAACCACAATATTTCGCAGCAGCGGGAAAGCGCAGTCATTTAATTCCATCGCCACCCCTTCAAGCGAACCTAAAGCTTGCGGCAATTCGAGCAATTGCAATTCGACTTCGGTATTCGGGCCAAACGCCTGGCCACTAGCGATACGAAAAATTAACGCATAACCGATTTGACCGGCAGCGCCAGTGACTGCCACTTTAACGCGATTACTCATATTTTATCTCCTTAAGACTTATTATTCTGCCAAGATTGATAACGCGCCAAAAAAATTTCGAAATCATTTTTACTGGCGGCTGCAATAAATTTAGGGTTTTTAAAAGTAGCGTCATTATAAGTTAAATTTTTTCCCTGTAAATCGAAAACAACCCCGCCTGCTTCGGTTATCAAACAATGACCGCCCGCGGTGTCCCAACTGTGAGTCGGATAAAAACAGGGAAACAAGGTCGCATTGCCATTTGCCACTTCCGTATATTTTTTAGCGCTCGACATGCGTTTGATTTGGTAATAATCATAAACATGCGCGCGTGTTTCCGGCCTTTGAAATGCACGTGGGCTGGTAATAATTAATGGTGGCTCATGAGAATTTTTCACAAAAAGTTGTTCTTTTTTATTATCGCTTAAACACCAACAACCTAAATTTTTTGCCGCCAAATAAATTTTAAAAGCCCTCGGCGCGATAATCGCGCCGCAGATGGGGTT
Organism: uncultured Gammaproteobacteria bacterium; assembly: GCA_964441315.1. Lineage (GTDB taxonomy): Bacteria > Pseudomonadota > Gammaproteobacteria > CAYTUN01 > CAYTUN01 > CAYTUN01. The sequence goes on from CAYTUN010000029.1 coordinate 1,602, forward strand.
CGTTTCGTGGATGAGTGCGATGCTCGTGACGAATTCACTCTCGTTTGACATGAATTGTTTCGTTCCATCTAAGGGATCGACTAGCCAATATGTCGTTGGAAGTGTTTTGCCGTGAAATGGGGTTTCTTCGGAAATGTAGGGAATTTTGGGTGTTAATTGCGCTAAAAAATTTTTTGCCAGCTTATCGACCGCCAGATCGGCACTCGTCACTGGTGAGTGATCGGATTTATATTGGACATCGAAACCATTTTCAAAAAATTGATTTAAAGTAAAAATAATTTCGTCTGATAAAATTTTTAATTGTTCGAGCAATGGCCAATTTAAATCAATCATGATTTAAGTGCTCATATAATAGCAGCAAAGCAGCAATACTTTGTGTTTCGTGAAATTCGGGATGATGTAATAACTCAGTGAGATTTTGTAATGGCCACGAAACGACTTCTATAATTTCTGGTTCGTCACCTTCTAATTTCGCGGGATATAATTCCTTTGCAACAACAATATGCGCGGAGCGCGTGGTATAACCAGGCGAAGTAGAAACCCGCTTTAACAGCTGAATATTTTTGGCGCCATAACCAACTTCTTCTTGCAGTTCACGATCAGCAGCTTCACAAATTTCTTCCTGAGGCTCCACCAAGCCCTTAGGAAAAGCCAAATGATAATCTTCAATTCCCACGGCATATTCACGCACTAATAACAAAGTATCCTGATTTAATAGCGGTACAATTAATACTGAATTGATCGCATTATTGCGCAAGCGCTCGTAGTGGCGTTGATTGCCGTTGTTGAAATGCAAATGGACTTCTTCCAGGGTAAACAAGCGGCTGGAAGCTAACTTTTTTACGGAGAGGATTTCGGGCTTTTTTCGCATGGGTATTAGTTAATTATTGAATTGACTCATACTACTATAACCGCACTCTTACTGGAATTACCGTTATTAAAATCATGGCAGCTTATAACAGTATTTGCTATTCTTTGTTATGAGCGAATTTGCGAGAGATTACATTATGAATGTATCGCTTACCCCTGAACTTGAAAAGTATATCGCTGAAAAAATCCGCAGTGGTTTGTATAACTCCGCTAGTGAGGTTGTGCGTGAATCTTTGCGTCTAATGCACAGTTATGAAGACTTGCAATTGCAGCGTAAAATACAATTAAATCAAGCTATAGAAATGGGTTTTGATCAACTCGAAGCAGGTAAAAAGGTTTCTTCAGCGACTGCTTACCAACAGATTAAAAAGAAAATCAACTCGGTCGCAAAGAATCGCAAAAAATGACTACTTACTTTTTGTCTCCTGCCGCTGAAGCGGATATTGTGCGTATATTAAGTGGCTACCGCGATATTTCCTAGAAAAAATAACTAACAAATAATTTAAAAAGACTTATTTACCCGATGAACCATTTAAATCACCCCATCCCACTCAGCCTCTACATCCACACGCCCTGGTGCATTAAAAAATGCCCCTATTGTGATTTTAATTCTCATCAAGCCGATAGTCTCGATGAGAAAAGTTATTTAATCCAGCTAAAAAATGACTTAAAGCAAGATATTGAATTTTTCCAATTACCAAAACGCGAATTACATAGTATTTTTATCGGCGGCGGCACACCGAGTTTATTATCTGCTGAGTTTTATGCGGAAATATTTGAATTTATTACAGAACATTTTGTCATTCCACCGCAAACTGAAATTACGCTGGAAGCTAATCCAGGCGCCAGCGAACAACAAAGATTCAAAAATTACCGACAAGCAGGCATCAATCGTTTATCGATTGGCATACAAAGTTTTAATGATGCGCAATTAATTAAATTAGACCGAGTGCATAATAGCAAAAGTGCAATTAACGCCATCGAAGCAGCATTTTCCGCAGGTTTTGAAAATATCAATCTGGATTTAATGTATGGCTTGCCAGAACAAACGATTGCTGAAGCCATCGATGATATAAAAACTGCAATAAGTTTCCAAACACCCCATTTATCCTGGTATCAATTGACGCTGGAACCCAACACCTGGTTTTATCATCATCCGCCTAAATTACCGGAAGATGATTTAATTGCTGAAATCGAGCAAATCGGCAGAGAATTATTACAAAACGCCCATTTTGAAAACTATGAAATCTCAGCTTATGCGCGCGAGAAAAAATATTCAGTGCATAATTTGAATTATTGGCAGTATGGAGATTATTTGGGGATTGGTGCGGGAGCACATAGTAAAATCACACTAGAGGATAAAACTTACCGTTATTTTAAAACCCCTCACCCAAAAAACTATATGAGCAATAAAAGTTTCCGTCAAAAATTAAAGGAAGTTGATCCAAATGAGCGTTTGTTTGAATTTATGTTAAATCATTTGCGTTTAAATCAGTCTATTAGTTTGCAACAGATGGCTGAACGCATTTCTTATCAAGCCGATAGCAATTCCATTTTCTCCTCGGCAGAAACAGAAGGTCTGATTATCATAGATAAAAATTTTATTTATTTGACCGACCAGGGTAAACGTTTTCGTAATGATTTAATGATGGCATTTTTGCCTGATGAAAGGAAAACATAGATATTCTGCAGTTTTTTAATGCAGAATATCTGATTGTGAAAAATAAAAATCGTTTTCTGAGAATTTGTGCTTTTAGCTATTGAGTTTACTCCGGACTTCTTTGATTAGCCCGCAGTATTTGCGGAAAGCTTGATCTATTTTGTCTGTCTTAAAATCTTCATAAATACTTTTCAAGCAAGAAGAAAAAATGTTTTGCATTTCTTCAAAGTTGCCCAATGTAACCTCCTTTTCTTTTTCATCATACGAAAAATATAACTTACGTGCATGCTCATCTACTTTAATGTTAATATTATATTTTTTTTTGGCTTCACTCATTAAATGATTATAATTTTTAATCATTTCAAGCATTTTGATAATATCAGAATTAGTTGAAATAGTTTGTGCTGGCCAACTGAATACTAACTCATAACAAACTTTGTCAATCTGGTGAAAATTGCCGGTGCCTAATGTAATATCAGCCGCGTTCAGCTCGCTAAGAAGAGAAGAATGGGGGTGAGCGAGTAAATTTAGGGTAGTATTTGCTGCAGATGTGGGATTGAAAAAGTTTTCTGGACAGATTTTTGGTTCCGCCTGCGCTGTATTTGTTAATATTAAACCATCATACATTTCTTTGTACTGCGACCTCAGCTCATCTTCTTTATTATCAGATGCTTTATTAAAAGCCATATCAAATTGAAATATAATTCCATTAGTAATATTGGTTATCTTAACTATGTTATATTTACCACAGTATGTCTCTTTTAAGAATTTCATTTGAGATAAAATATCATCATTTACTTTAGGCGTTTCTAGAAACGAAATAGTTAAAGTATTTTCACTTTTCTGGTATTTAATGCGATTGTCATTAGGATCAGAAGGAAAATTTTTTACCAACCATTTTATGTTTTTTCTATTTTTTTTTTCGATCATTGTTTTACTCAACTTAGTTGTTATTTTTATTGCAAGCATTTTAGCGGTTGCAGTTTACTCAAACTCAGTCATGGCACACAATATGTATAATTGACAATTTACTCCCCACCCCCTTTACATTATCATCTAAAAAAACTTAGCACAGGCCCAATTTATGAGTGACAAACAAGCGCATGTAATCGTAGTAACTTCCGGCAAAGGCGGCGTTGGCAAAACCACCAGCAGTGCCGCTATTGCGACCGGATTAGCTTTGCGGGGTTATAAAACCGCAGTGGTTGATTTTGATGTGGGCCTGCGTAATCTGGACTTGATCATGGGTTGCGAGCGACGTGTCGTTTATGACTTTGTTAACGTGATCAATAAAGAAGCGAAACTGGCGCAGGCTTTGATTAAAGACAAGCACGTGGAAAATCTTTTTGTTTTGCCGGCCTCGCAAACACGTGATAAAGATGCTTTGACCGATGAAGGCGTCGCTGAAGTGATTGCTGAGCTGAAAAATGAATTTGATTATATCGTTTGTGATTCACCGGCTGGCATTGAGCGTGGCGCGCATATGGCGATGTATCATGCCGATAGCGCGATTGTTGTGACTAATCCTGAAGTTTCTTCGGTGCGCGATTCTGACCGGATTTTGGGTATTCTGGCCAGTAAAACCAAACGCGCTGAAATGGGCCAGGAGCCGCCGAAAGAGCATTTGCTGTTGACCCGCTACTCGCCTGTGCGGGTAGAAAGCGGTGATATGTTGAGCGTGAAAGATGTTTGCGAAATTCTGGCGGTGCCTTTATTAGGCGTTATTCCTGAATCACAAGCGGTGTTGCGCGCGTCGAACTCAGGCGTGCCAGTGATTCTGGATGATCAGAGTGATGCGGGACAAGCTTATCGGGACGCAGTAAGCCGCTTGTTGGGAGAAGACCTGCCCCAGCGTTTTATCGACATGCCAAAAAAAGGATTTTTTAAACGCTTGTTTGGTGGCAAGAATAAACAAGCGGAGGCGAGCTACTCATGAGTTTATTAGAATATTTTCGCATCAACCGCAAAAAAACCGCCAATATTGCTAAGGAACGTTTGCAAATTATCGTCGCGCATCAACGGCGCGAACGCAGCCAAAACCGCGTGGATTTGCAGGGTTTGCAACAAAAATTAGTCGAAGTGATTGCAGAATATTTAAATATTCCGCGTGAAAAAGTGACGATTGAATTGGAAAAAGATGAAAATCGCGCCGTATTGGAGTTAAACGTCATCCTGCCCGAAGAAGTCAGTAGTTAGCACTACTTTTCCTGTGTTTTTTTCCAAATATTCATGTGCTTCGCTGGCGTCAGCCAGCGAAAAAACTTTTGTTACGTTAACATGCAGTTCATTTCTGGCAAGTGCTGCTGCCAATTCTGTTAATCCGCGTTGATCCATTTTCATTAACATGCCACAGGCATTTAGGCCTTTATCTTTGGCCAGAGCGACAATCTCATCCGCAGTAATCGTAGGCACTGTCACAATTCTCCCGCTGACTTTGAGCGTCTTCAATGCCGCATTGGCGGTTGCACCGCCAATCAGGTCAATGATTAAATCAACCGGTTTTTCCAAAGCTGTAAAACCATCTTTTCTCACATCGAATACTTTACGCGCCCCTAACGTCCTTAAATATTTCCCTTGTATTGAGTTTCCGGTTGCAATTACATGAGCGCCTGCATTATGCGCTAGCTGCACCGCAATTTGGCCTACGGCACCTCCCGCGCCCAAAATCAGCACGCGTTGTTTTGCTTTCAATTGGCCAAATTCAAATAAAGCCTGATGCGCAGTCAAACCCGGAATTGGCAATGCTGCCGCTTGAACAAAACTTACCTGATGCGGTTTCAAAACCCACTCATAATCCTCAATCACACAGTATTGGGCATAAGCGCCTGGCATAGCATGGCGCGTAATCGAGCCTAAAATTTCATCGCCAACCATGACATCCTGCACCAATTTACCATAGGCTTTCACCTTGCCCGAAAAATCAAAACCCAAACCCGAAGGAAAGTGCTTGGCGATTTCAGGTGAAGCAAAACTCTCGCCGCTGCGAATTTTGAGATCAATCGGATTAATGCCAGAAGCCCTGACTTCGACCAAGATTTGTTTATCGGAAATTTTTGGGATAGGCAGTTCGACGCATTTTAAAACGTCTGGTGTGCCGAATTTGTCAAATTGGATGGCTTTCATATCGTTGATTTAACTATATTAATCTGGTTGATTATAACAGATGTTATAATATAATTAACCAAGAGGTAAAAATTATGATTCAAGCCAAAGTAACTACCGTAGGCAACTCGCTGGGGCTAGTGCTCTCTAAAGAGGCTATTGCCCGCCTGCATGTAAAAAAAGGCGATACCGTTTATTTATGGGAATCACCTGAAGGCTATACGCTAACACCTTATGACAAAGCTTTCATTCAACAAATGAAGCTTGCGGAAGAGATTATGCAGAAAGAAAAAGACGTCTTAAAAGTGCTAGCAGATTCATAGTGGAGCCCATCTGGATTTTAAAACCCGCGATATTGATGATCCATGATGCGCAAATTGTCGAACATGGAGGACTGCCAGGTATTCGGGACGAGGGCTTACTAGAATCGTCTATTGAGCATCCGCTTAGTTTATTTTCTTATTCCAACCCTACTCTCTTTGAATTAGCTGCTGCTTATGCTGAAAGAATTATCAAAAACCATCCCTTGATTGATGGCAATAAAAGAACTGCCTATGTTGTAATGTTACTGTTTCTAAAAGTGAATAACTATGAATTGATTGCTCCCAAAGAAGAACGCGCTATGAAATGTATTCAGTTAGCATCGGGAGAAATTGATCAAAAAAATTTCGCAGCATGGTTAGAAAATAATACTCAATTCTGTAAATAGAATTAGCTCTTTTTCCAGGCACCCTCACCCCGTAAATACACCGGCTCTAACTGCTGGCAATCGATAAAATCTTTTTTGTCGGTCGCATTTTCCGCCAACATCATCAAAGCAGCAGCATGCATCGATAATTCTATAGTTAAATAATTAAACTCTGCATTAAAAATTTTATCCAAACCAAAACCAACTATTTTTTTTTCTGGTGCTTTTTTCAAAAACTGAATTAAATTCTCATAAGAAATAATTTTTTCTTCAACTACTGACTGCATAATATTTCGTTCATCACATTTAAATTCACAGCAATAAACTTCATCCATGTGCGCATCAATTACCGCGATCACTTCTTTAATTTGATACTGCAAAAAAGCAGCTTGCGCTAAAATTTGTAAATTTGAAAGTGCAATAATGGGGCGCGGATTGACACAAGAAAATGCTTGAATGGTGGTAACTGCCAGGCGGCTGCTAGTAAAACTTCCCGGGCCTTTACCTAAAATATAATAATGAATATCAGTTAATTGCAGCTGATTTTGATGCAATAATTGATCAATTTTTGGCAATAAATTTTCAGCCTGGCGGCGCAATTCGCTGAAATGATCCCAGTGCAGCGAATGATTATTTTTAATTGCCACCAAGGCTTGTGGCAAAGCAAGGTCAATCGCTAGAGCAATCATCAGCGGTTCCCGCTGTAAAAGTTTTTCCTTCATGACGGCTGATTAAAAACATCTGGTGCTTTTAATATTTGTATGGTGATTCTGGCATTAGACAATCTCACCAAACCATTGCTGGAAATATTGGGGTAACTAAAACCCCGTTGCCAGACAGGTAAATAAGGAAATACCAAGCTACCTTTTGCTTCCGCTAAATTACTAAAACTCGGATCCAGATATAAAATATTTTGATAATAACAAACCGATAAATTCGTCACTAATAAGGGATTATCGCGCGCTAATAATTGAACATCCTGATAGCATTTGCCATCGGTTAAATTCATGATTACCGGTAAAAATTCCTGCGCTTCTAAATATGGCGGGAAATAAGCTTTTCCTGGCGCGATAGTAACAGTCAATTGATTATTAGGATTTTGACGCATTTGTCCTAACCATTGTTGACGCGTTTTTTCCGTTTTTCGATAAGTAGAAGAAATTTTTTCTTTTTCTTTATAACTTAAGCTTTCCCAGCCAACTGTTGACAGGCCCACTTGTTCCGGTTTCACCGAAACACAAGCGCTTAAAACCAATGTAATTAATAATAAAAAAATAAAACGGTATCGCATTTTGTTCTCACTTATTTCTTAAATAATTCACTGCAGCAATAATTTTTTCAGCCGCATAATTAATTTCTTCTGCTGTATTAAACCGGCCAAAAGAAAACCGGACTGCTGATTGTAAACGTTCCTGCGAAAGTTGCATCGATTTTAACACATGGGAAGGCTCTAATATGGCGCTGCTGCAAGCTGAAGCGCGCGAGGCAGCGACATCTTGGGTTAAAACGCTGAGCAACTCATCGGCTAAAACCCCTAAAAAACTGATATTTAAATTATGTGGCACACGTTTTTCAGTGTCGCCATTTAGCTCCACAAAAGGCAAAGCCTTTTGTAAAGTTTGCCAAAGTTGCGTGCTTAAATGACGTATACGCAGGATTTCTTCGCTGAAATTTTGTTTAACCTGATTAAACGCTTCTCCCATACCCACAATTAGAGCCGTAGGCGAAGTCCCAGAACGAAAACCACGCTCATGATTGCCGCCATGATGCAGCGGTACCAATTGCGTTTTCGGTCGTAAATAAAGCGCCCCAATTCCTTTTGGCCCATAAACTTTATGAGCGGAAAATGAGACCATTGCGGCACGCCATTGTTTAACATCAACCAAGGATTTACCGATACTTTGCGCCGCATCGACATGCAAGAGAATACCGTGTTCTTCCGCAATCGCGCCAAATGCAGCGATATCCTGAATAACGCCAGTTTCATTATTTACCTGCATTATCGAAGCTAAAATCGTATCAGACCGGATAGCGGCGCGAAATTGCGCGGGATCAATCAAACCTGCACTATTCGGCTTCAAATAAGTCACTTCAAAACCTTGGCTTTGCAAAAAATAAAAGCAATCTAACACCGCTTTATGCTCCGTTTCTGCGGTAATTAAATGCTTACCCTGCCGTTGATAAAACCAGGCGGCACCTTTGATCGCCAAATTATCGGATTCCGTCGCCCCCGAAGTCCAAATAATATCTTCCGCATTCGCATGAATTAAATCCGCCACCTGCTGCCGTGCTTTAGCGACAGCATCCGCTGCCTGCCAACCATAACTATGAGTTTTTGAAGCAGCATTGCCAAAATAGCCATCAGGTAAAAAATATGGCTGCATTTTAGCGAATACTTTCGGATCGACCGGCGTCGTTGCCATATTGTCTAAATAAACCGGTAATTTCATCGTTCAGCGGTTCCCGCTGTAAAAGTTAATAGTTGTAGATCCAGGTGATACTTGAACATGGCATTTTTGGAAAATTTTTTTCTTTAAGGACACACATCCATTACGAGGTTTGCAATTTACTGAATTTTGTTATAGTCCTGCGAAAATTATTTTAAAACACCATTGAGCACTTTTACAGCGACGATCGCTGTAAATCAACTAAAAATTTCATACTGTCATGAGGAGACCCAGTGATGTCAACCCAGCACGGATTTAATTTGATAGAGTTGATGATTGCGCTAGCAATCATAGCAATTTTGGCAATGATTTCTTTGCCTTCTTATACGCAATACACACGTAAAGCGCATTTCAGTGAAATCGTGCAGGCGGCGAGTGTTTACAAGGCTTATGTATTGGAGTGTTATCACATCGCCGGTGATTTAAGTAGTTGCAACAACGCGCAATTTGGCATCCCAGCGCTTGCTACGCAAAGTGATGGGGCCATCAATCAAGTGGCAGTTAAATCAGGAAAAATCACGATTACGCCTAATCAAAAAAATGGCATTAAAAAAACGGATACTTATATTTTAATGCCTAGCGAATCCGGGCAAAGCATACGCTGGGAAATTTCAGGTGGTGCTGTCGATAATGGTTTGGTGGCGAAACGCTGATGTGGCGGGGTTTTATTTTATTTTTAATTTCAATTTTTTTCCCTATTTTACTATTTGCTGATATTAATAAAATCAAATTAAGCGATGGAAGCGTATTATTTACTAATCATCCAAAGCCTTCGCATGAAATCATTAATTTATTAAATCCCACTGTTTCATCCAAAAAAGATGAAACAACTAAAGAATCAAAAAGGCAATTAATTATTCTCTATCCAAAAGATGGAGAGACTTTCCATAATATTCGCCAATTAAAAGTCAATTATCAGAACGCGCCAGCGTTAAAAAAAAATGAACGCATTCAATTGATTTTCGATAACATTGCATTATCAAAAACTGATAAACCATTTTTTTTAATAACTCAGCCTGAACGTGGAAGTCATGAGCTAGAATTAAAATGGTTAGATGAAAATGGGAATGTTTTGATCAGTAGTAAAAAAGTTATTATTTATGTGCACCAGGCTTTCATTAAATAAAACTTCAAAAAACATCCGTAGCAATTCATGATAAATTGTAAGTTATACCCAAAACGGATAGGTTTTAGGCGTTCTTGCATCCGAGTGATGCGTGAGATTGTCACGTTTTTCAATCGCAAAAGCTCGAAATAGAACAACTATTCCTGCACTTTTGCTCAATCAAAACGTGACAATCTCACGCATCACTCGGCGCAATAACACCTAAAACCTATCCGTTTTGGGCATAGCTGGATTGATATTTATTTATTAACTGCATAATTTGCATTGTTTCAGCAATATCATGTGCACGAATAATATCAACGCCATTTAATAAAGCAATCGCAGCAGCAGCTAAACTTCCAGGCAAACGCGAAGATTCTGCTGCGCCTGTGATTTCACCAATAAATGCTTTGCGCGAAACGCCAATTAAAACTGGATAGCCTAATTTTTTTAATTCAGGAATTTTTTTTATAATTTCTAAATTTTCCACTGTATTTTTTCCAAAATTACCTGAGCCAATACCTGGATCAATAACAATCGATTCTTTTTTAATACCTTTTTTTAAACAAGCATCCAGACGATTGCTTAAAAAATGCGTAATATCCTCAATGCAATTTTCACCAATTAAGTTTTCTACCGGATAGTTTTTCCCATAGGGAAAAACCATATGCATTAAACTACAGGCGACCTGGTTTTCTGCGATAATTTCTATCGCTTCTGGCTCAATCAATGCACGAACATCATTAATAAAATTAGCGCCTAGTTTTATCGCCTCTCGCATAATTTGAGGTTTGCTGGTATCCACTGAAGTAACACAGTCGATGTTTTTCGCAATTTTTTCAACAGCGGATAATAAAATTTCTTGCTCTATTTTTTCAGCAATTACTTGTTCAACAAATGGATTGGTCGGCTCTGCTCCCAAATCCAATATTTTCGCACCAGCTTTGACTTGTTCTTCAGCATAATTTAGCAAGTTGTCGATTTCGGTAATGCGGCCTTTAGCGGAAAATGATTGCGGGTTTAAATTGATGATGCCCATGATGACAGGGGTTTCTAGGGAAATTTTTTGTTTGCCGCAGATGAGTTGTTGGGTCATAAGTGATGCTAATAATTTAATTTTAGTTGCTTTTCGCTTTGACGAGAAAATTTAAGCTGATTTCAAAAATGAAAAATGTTGACGGCATCTTTAAATCACCCCTCATCCGCCCTTTCGGGCACCTTCTCCCGCAAGGGGAGAAGGACAACTGCCATGACATCTGCCAATTAAAAAAGTTCAGAAAGAAAAAAGCCATTTTACCCAAAACGATCCGCCGCAAGGCGGATAATTAAGTCGTAGCCGATTCTTCACCCTTGCCATCTGCTTTTTTGGCTTCAGCAGTAATATTAGTCACCGCAGGTTTATCCGTGGCAGCGGACGATCCCGAAGAAGAACCCGAATCATCCCAACCTTGAGGCGCCGAAGGCGCCTGGCCTTGCATAATTTGCTTGATTTGCTTCTCATCAATGGTTTCGTATTTCATCAATGCTTCGGCCATTAAATGCAATTTGTCCATGTTGCTGGTAAGAATAGTTTTTGTTCGCAGATAATTGCGCTCAATAATGGTGCGCACTTCCTGGTCGATATCATGCGAGGTGCTGTCAGAGACTTCCTTGCGGGTGGTCATTGAGCGGCCTAGGAAAACTTCGCCCTCTTCTTCGCCATAAGTCAGTGGACCCATTTTTTCCGAAAGGCCCCATTTGGTCACCATATTGCGGGCAATTTCGGTGGCGCGTTCGATGTCATTGGAAGCACCCGTAGTGACATGTTGTGCGCCAAAAATGATTTCTTCTGCCAAACGCCCACCAAACAGGCTGGAAATTTGGCTTTCCAGTCTTTCTTTGGAATAGCTGTAGCGGTCTTGTTCGGGTAAGAACATGGTGACGCCTAGCGCACGGCCACGAGGGATAATGGTAACTTTATAAACAGGGTCATGGGAAGGAACGGACAAGCCAACGATAGCGTGGCCAGCTTCGTGATAAGCCGTCAATTTCTTCTCACTTTCGGTCATTACCATCGAACGGCGTTCTGCGCCCATCATGATCTTGTCTTTCGCGCGCTCGAATTGGTTCATGTCGACATTTTTCTTGTTATCGCGCGCGGCGAATAAGGCAGCTTCGTTTACCAGATTGGCCAGGTCTGCGCCTGAGAAACCGGGTGTGCCGCGGGCTAATACGGCAGCGTTGACGTCATCTGCCAAAGGCAATTTTTGCATATGCACTTTCAAAATCTGCTCGCGTCCACGGACGTCTGGCAGCGGTACAACGACCTGACGGTCGAAGCGGCCAGGACGAAGTAGCGCTGGATCCAGCACATCGGGACGGTTGGTTGCGGCGATGACGATAATGCCTTCTTTACCGGCAAAACCATCCATTTCAACTAATAATTGGTTCAACGTCTGCTCACGTTCATCATGGCCACCGCCTAAGCCTGCGCCGCGATGACGCCCTACCGCATCAATTTCATCAATAAAGATAATACAAGGCGCATGTTTCTTTGCCTGCTCAAACATATCACGCACGCGCGATGCGCCAACGCCGACAAACATTTCAACGAAGTCAGAGCCGGAAATCGAGAAAAACGGCACTTTCGCTTCACCAGCCACTGCTTTCGCCAGCAAAGTTTTACCGGTTCCAGGTGAGCCAACTAATAAAACGCCACAAGGTATCTTGCCGCCTAATTTTTGAAACTTGCTAGGATCTTTTAAAAAATCCACTAATTCTTTGACTTCTTCTTTCGCTTCATCACAGCCGGCGACATCATTAAATGTGATTTTTACCTGGTCCTCGCCCAACATACGCGCACGACTGCGGCCGAATGACAAGGGGCCACCTTTGCCACCTGCTCCGCCCTGCATCTGGCGCATGAAGAACACCCAGACAGCGATCAACAAGAGCATTGGGAACCAGTTAATAAAGATATGCATTAACAAGCCGGGTTGCTCTGGCGGCTTGCCTTCGACATTGACGTTTTTCTTGATCAATTCGCCCAAGAGATATTGATCTTGCATTGGCATATAAGAAGTGAAACGTGTGTTGTCTTTCATCACGCCAGCAATACGATTATTTTCCAAAGTGACGGATTGCACCTGGTTGTTATTGACCGACTCTAAAAATTGCGAATAAGTCAGTTTATTAGCGCCATAATCACGCGGGCCAAAATTACTGAAAATGGATACTAATACCACCGCGATCACGACCCAAAGCAAGATATTTTTTAACATTAGATATACCTATAAATTTCACTTTAAATTTTGCGATAGCCTCGCGCCAGCAAATAATTTTCCTGTGAGCGTGCGCGTGAGGCTTTTGGCTTGCGTACTTTAACAGAATTGAATTTTTGCCGTAAGGCCTTGAGATAGGCTTCGAAGCCTTCTCCCTGAAAGACTTTGACTAAAAAATCACCCTTGTCTAATACTTTTTCTGCGAACTCCAAAGCTAATTCTGCCAAATGCATCGCACGCAGTTGATCGACTGCTCTGATACCACTCATATTGGGGGCGAGATCGGACATTACAAGGTCGACCGATTGATTGTCAATTGTCGCCAAAATCGCTTCAAAACAAGCTTCTTCAGTAAAATCGCCTTGGACGAATGTAACGCCGGAAAGCGGTTCCATCGGCAAAATATCCGAAGCGATAATTTGCCCTTTGTTTTGCAAAAAATTGCTAGCGATTTGTGACCAGCTTCCGGGTGCGGCACCCAAATCCACAACACGCATATTGGGTTTTAGAATCTTATCTTTTTCCTGAATTTCTAATAATTTAAATGCCGCGCGTGAACGATAGCCCATAGCTTTGGCTTGTTGCACGTAATAATCATTTTCGTGCTCGGTTACCCAACGTTTACTGCTGGCGGATAATTTAGGCATTGGGTTTTTTCTCTAAACTTTCTAGCCATTTTTTTAATTCATCATTTAATTGAGGTGAAGGCTCTTTACTATCAACCAAGGCTAAAATTTCTTCGGGTTTTACTAAACCATTCGGCCCACGCATTTGGCCGCGTATTCTGCCAACGGCGATTAATTTGTCATGAATGACAAATTTTTGTTTCATCACGAACCATTTTTCATCCCAATATTCAATTTGCGTTATTAGCTGAAATTTTTTAAATGGTTTTAAGGGACGCAAAAAAGTCATTTGCACTGCGCCTAAAACTGGCAACCATTTTCTTTTTATCGCCGGCGTTAAAATACCAACTTGGGACATATAATCGAAACGGCCTAAATCCATGATGGTTAAATAGCGGCCATTATTCATATGCATATTTAAATCCAAATCATTAGGCAGTACGCGAAAAGTAGTTTTTACTTCATCAAAAATATTTACACGATTTTGGCGGAAAAAGTTTTTAATGATTAGAATTAATAAACGAAAGTATAAGTTCATGTTTGTTTCCTTTTCTATTGTCATTGCGAGGGAGCGAAGCGGACGCGGCAATCTCCTGAACATAGCTGGCAATTATGTATCTAGTGCCTGTCATAGTCAGGAGATTGCCACGTCCGCTACGCTCCCTCGCAATGACAAAAAGTGCAGTGACAAGAAAAAGATTGCCGCGCCACGTCGCAATAAAAAAAGCTGCAATGACAAATCATAAAATCCCCAACGCCAACTTCGCCTCGTCCGACATCATTTCTCTTCCCCAGGGCGGATCAAAAACTAATTCAATTTTTGCTTCCACTACTTTGGGCAATGATTCAATTTTTCGTTTCGCATCATCAGCAATCACCGGCCCCATGCCACAACCTGGTGCGGTTAACGTCATTTTAATGTGAACAATATTTTTATCATTTTCTATCGGTTCAATTTTACAATCATAAATCAAACCTAAATCGACAATATTGACCGGAATTTCGGGATCAAAGCAGGTGCGCAATTGCGCATACACTGCATCTTCTAACGACATGTTGGAAAAATCCTGTTCCATTTGTTGCACGGTTTTTCCTAATGCATCGGCATCGCTACCTTCGATGCGGGCTAAATTGCCGTAAATATTGACGGTAAAACTCGTGCCTAATTGTTGCGTGATAATCACTTCGGTATCTTTTTGCAAAAAAATGCGCGCGCCGGATGGAATCATGTAAGCATTCACATCACGCGATAAAATGATACTTTCGTATTTATTACTCATGCTTCGTTCTCAACATTAAAACTTTCACCACAGCCGCAACTATTTTTTACATTGGGATTATTGTAAACCCAATTTTGATTTAAACCGGATTTCACAAAGTCCATTGTCATGCCTTTAACATATTTGACACAATCGGCTGCAACATAAATCGGCAAATTGTCTTGCTGAAAAAAAACATCATCAGGTTTTGATTCGCTGGTAATTTCTGGTACATAAGCTAAACCAGAACAACCAACTTTTTTAATCGAAAGACGAAAGGCTTGCGCCTCAGGCTTTTTTGCCAAAATATTGCGGACGTGATTAATAGCATTTTCGGTTAAATGAATGATTGCTTCATTTTGCATAGAATTACCTCTTTAAATTTCTTTCACCGGAAAGTTAACTTGCCCCGAAAAATTCACCCCTCATCCCCCTTCTTTCAGAAGGGGAAGAGGATTTATTTAAATTTAATAGCCTTTTTAAATAAGGATTAATTCATAGTATCTGAGTTATTTATTTGACAGATATAACTGAATTTACCTCGGAAACATCACCCCTCATCCGCCCTATCGGGCACCTTCTCCCGCAAGGGGAGAAGGCTCTCATCAAAGTTCATTAGCTTTTGGTAACAAAGCATATTTCACGGCATTTAACTTTATTTGTTTGGCAGATACACCCATCAGCTGCCCTTCTCCCCTTGTGGGAGAAGGTGCCCGATAGGGCGGATGAGGGGTGATAAAAAAAGCATTTTCCTCAAACAAAACGCTATTCTGTCGTCACCATCTGCTTTTCATTTTTTAAAATGGCATTTAGCGTATGCCAGGCCAATGTTGCGCATTTTACTCGCATCGGATAATCGCGCACGCCTTTGAGCACTAATAATTTTCCTAATTTTTCTTGATCAAAATTTTTATCCGAAGTCACTAATTCATGGAATGATTGAAATAAATCCGCAATAGCAGGAATGTTTTTTCCTTTAATCGCTTCGGTCATTAACGAAGCGGAAGCCATCGAAATTGCACAGCCTTTGCCTTCAAAACTGATTTCTTTAATTTGATCATTTTCTAAATGCAAAAATAAAGTTAGCTGATCACCACAAAGCGGATTAAACCCTTCGTGTTGATGATTAGCCGACAATAGCTTGCCGAAATTTCTCGGGTGACGGCCATGGTCTAAAATCATTTGTTGATATAAATCAGACATGGGCAAATACCTGCTGGATTTTTTTTAATGCGGCAATTAAACGATCCACTTCAGAAAACTGATTATAAAATGCAAGCGATGCACGCAAGGTTGCCGGCACATTATAAAATTGCATTAATGGCATGGCGCAATGATGCCCTGCACGTACTGCAATGCCTTCGCGATCTAATAATGTGGCCACATCGTGTGGATGAATATCGCTAAATGTAAAAGTGCTGATTGGCGCTTTATTCTTACTTGCGCCATAGATTTTAATGCCGTCAATTGTTTGAAGTTTTTCTTCTAGATAATGATGGAGTTGATTTTCATATTGGTGAATTTGTTCTAAATCTAATTGCTTTAAATAGCGTACCGCAGCGCCCAAACCAATAACACCTGCAATATTCGGCGTGCCCGCTTCAAATTTATAGGGTAAATCATTAAATAATGTGCGCTCAAAGCTAACGTGCTTAATCATATCGCCGCCGGCTTGATACGGTGGCATTTTCTCTAGCCATTTCTTTTTGGCATATAAAATACCAACTCCGGTCGGCCCATACATTTTATGGCCGGAAAATACGTAAAAATCGCAATCGAGTTGTTGCATATTAATACGAAAATGCGGTAGTGCTTGCGCGCCATCAATTAATACTGGCACATTTTTTGCATGGGCTAATTGAATAATGCTAGCAACGGGATTAATAGTGCCCAATACATTGGAAATATGCGACACAGCAATTAACTTAGTCTTTGAATTAATTAACTGCGCTAAATGATTTAAATCTAACTCACCGGCTTGATTAATATTAACCACTCGTAAAATGGCTTTCTTGCGCTCTGCTAATAATTGCCAAGGCACAATATTGGCATGATGCTCCATTGCCGTAATAATAATTTCATCAGCCTCTTTAATTTCTACTTCGCCAAAACATTGCGCCACTAAATTAATGGCTTCGGTCGTACCTTTAGTAAAAATAATTTCTTCACGTGAAGCTGCATGAATATAATCTGCAATTAAATCGCGCACGCCTTCATAAGCCAATGTAGCGCGCTCACTTAATGTATGAACACCGCGATGCACATTGGCATTGTCATGCCAATAAAAGTGGTTCATGGCATCGATGACAACGGAAGGTTTTTGCGTGGTTGCAGCATTGTCAAAATAAATTAAAGGATGTCCATGCACAATCTCCCGCAAAGTTGGAAAATCATTTCGCAGATTTAGAATTTCTTCGAAATTTACTTTTGCTTTCGCTGTTAACATGATTTATTGCACCATCTGCTGAATTTTTTTCTCAGACCACTCCTTAAATTTATCTCTAATTTCAATATTAGAAATCGATTCCCACAAACCATTGCAAAAACTATGCATCAACATCAATTTCGCTTTATCAAGCGAAATGCCACGCGCCATTAAGTAGAACAGCGCCTCACCATCCAACTCCCCTATCGTTGCGCCATGAGCGCAACGTACATCATTAGCGTAAATTTCTAATTCGGGTTTGGTATTGACTTGTGCTTTGGGAGATAGCAATAAATTTTTATTTAATTGTTGGCTATTAATATTTTGCGCAGTTGGCTGCACTTTGACTTGACTGTTAAAATTTTCTTCCGCGCTATCAGCAAGGATGCCACGATAGTTTTGTAAACTTTTAGCTCGTGGTGATTGATGATTGAGTACTAAATGATGATTGGAAGATTGTGCATCATTTAATAAATATAAGCCCTGCAGCTGGCATTCACTATCTTCTTTAGCATTTACCCAAATATCATGACGCGTCAATTTTCCGCCAATGCTTAATTCAAATTGATGAAATCTTGCTTTGGATTGCAGATCAATGTTTGTATTGACAAAGCTCAAAGCTTGTTTGCTTTCATCTTGTAATAAATAATAATTTAATTGGCTGTTTTCGCTTAAGATAATATCCGTATTTTCTAAATTTAAATAATTAATTTCAGCGTTTGATTTGATTTGATGGATGATTGATAAATTTGAATTAGCGCCCAAGCGAATAATCTTTCTTGTGCTTAAACACATATCAATTGAGCTTCTAATATCCAGTAATTGCAGCGGCTTATCCAATACCGCATGGTTTTCAACGTTGATATAAATGCCTGCATTCAAACTTACCAGATTTAATACCGACAATTTGCTCCAAGCCGGATTGGTTTGCTGCTTAAAGCTACTAATAATAGAAATGTTATCTTGCATTAACATCTCATCCAAATTCATTACTTGAATAGTTTTAGGCAGATAGGACAATTCTTTCGAAAAATCGCCATCAATTAAGACTAAGCAGTAATAGTCATTCAATTTAAAATTTTTAATAAATTCAATATCAACCGTGTTTTTTTGTGGCTGAATTAAAGTTGGCAATATTTCGTTCAATTCAGATAAATTCAAATATTTCCAGGCTTCTTCTTTGCGCGTCGGCAAGCCTTGTTCCTGCCAATTTTCACGGCTTTTTGATTGTAAATCGCGAAACCAGTGCGGCAAGTGGTTAAATTGATTTAGATTTAACCCCATCTCACCAATATTTTTAATCTCAGTTTTCATCTGTCAACCAACCATAACCTTTTTGTTCAAGTTCAAGCGCTAACGATTTATCACCGGATTTAATAATTTTTCCATTTGCTAAAACGTGCACATAATCCGGCACAATATAATCTAATAAACGTTGATAGTGTGTGACTAAAATCACTGCGGAATCGGCTTGTTGTTTAAAATGATTAACGCCGCGTGCGACAATTTGTAACGCATCAATATCTAGGCCGGAATCAGTTTCATCCAATATCGCTAATTTGGGCGCTAGCATTAATAACTGCAAAATCTCGTTACGTTTTTTTTCTCCACCGGAAAAACCTTCATTTAAGGAGCGTTTTAAAAATTTTTCATCCATATCAAGCAGCTTTAAGTTGCTTTTGATTTGTTGCATAAAGTCGTAAGCATCTAATTCATTTTCACCGCGTTTTTTACGCAAACTATTGACGGCAGTTTGTAAGAAATAAGCGTTATTGACGCCTGGAATTTCGACTGGATATTGAAATGCTAAAAATATGCCTTTTTCGGCGCGCTGTTCAGGTGATAATTCATTAATCATTTCCTGATTAAAAATAATTTCACCTTGCGTCACCGCATAATCCGGATGCCCTGCTAACACATTAGCAAAGGTACTTTTACCCGAACCATTCGGCCCCATGATGGCATGCACTTCGCCTGCTTTGACATCGATTTCCAAGCCACACAAAATTTCTTTGTGGTCTTTAGTTTCTGCTTTTAAATTGGTTACTGATAACATGTTTTTCTCGTCGTACTGTGAAAATCGTTTATTGAAAATTCTTTTATATTACCCCTCATCCGCCCCGTTGGGGCACCTTCTCCCACAAGGGGGAGAAGGCCAACTGACGGGTACATCTGCCAAACAAATAAAGTTAAATGCAACAAATAAAGTTAAATGCAACAAATAAAGCGAACGCAACAAATAAAGTGAAATGCCGTGAAATATGCTTTGTTATAAAAAGCTAATGAATTCTGATGAGACCCTTCTCCCCTTGCGGGAGAAGGTGCCCCAACGGGGCGGATGAGGGGTGACTTTAAATCTTTAACCGGCGTCTCACTCATCCAGCACCAATAATCTTTAAATTTCTCAGCAAAAAAAAATTATTTATTACACCATCACTTCACTATTCAGCCAAAATGAATTCAACCCACACTCCCCTCCAAACTCACCTCCAACAATTTCGTCGCTTCAACCGCAAATTCCATCGGCAATTCTTTAAATACTTCTTTACAAAAACCATTCACAATCATCGCCACCGCATCTTCTTCACTGATACCGCGTTGCAGACAATAAAATAATTGATCATCACCAATTTTTGAGGTGGTAGCTTCGTGTTCGACTTGTGCGCTGGGATTTTTGACTTCGATATAGGGAAATGTATGCGCGCCGCATTTATCGCCAATTAATAAAGAATCGCATTGTGTGTAATTTCTTGCGTTACTCGCACCTGGATTAACCCGCACTTGTCCACGATAAGCATTTTGGCCGTGTCCTGCGGAAATACCTTTGGAAATAATTGTACTGCGAGTATTTTTTCCCAAGTGAATCATTTTGGTGCCGGTATCAGCTTGCTGAAAATTATTCGCAAGCGCGACGGAATAAAACTCACCAACCGAATTATCACCTTGCAAAATAACACTGGGATATTTCCAAGTAATTGCTGAGCCAGTTTCTACTTGTGTCCAAGAAATTTTTGCATTAGCGCCGCGGCAGGCACCACGCTTTGTCACAAAATTATAAATACCGCCCTTGCCTTCTTTATCGCCTGGATACCAATTTTGCACCGTTGAATATTTAATTTGCGCATCTTTTAAGGCAACTAATTCAACGACTGCAGCATGCAATTGATTTTCATCGCGCATGGGCGCAGTGCAACCTTCCAGATAACTCACATAAGCGCCTTCATCAGCAATAATTAACGTGCGTTCAAATTGACCGGTATTTGCCGCATTAATCCGAAAATAAGTTGAAAGTTCCATCGGACAACGTACATTTTTCGGCACATAAACAAATGAACCATCGCTAAAAACGGCGGAATTTAATGTTGCGAAAAAATTATCTTTGTAAGGCACCACTGAACCTAAATAGCGCTGCACTAATTCCGGATAATTTTGTACCGCTTCACTAAATGAGCAAAAAATCACGCCAGCTTCTTTTAATTTTTCTTTGAATGTCGTTGCCACTGAAACGCTATCAAAAACGGCATCGACTGCAACACCAGCTAATTTTGCATGTTCATGCAAAGGAATGCCTAATTTTTTATAAGTTTCTAATAAAGCCGGATCTACTTCCTCTAAACTTTTTGGCGCATCGGCTTTTGATTTTGGCGCTGAATAATAAACAATAGTTTGATAATCAATTGGCGTATATTTCACATGCGCCCAAGTTGGCTCAGACATTGTCAGCCAATGACGAAACGCACGCAGGCGCCATTCCAGCATAAATTCGGGTTCATTTTTTTTCGCTGAAATTAAACGGATGGTTTCTTCAGTCAAACCTGGTTTTAAACTGTCGGTTTCAATATCGGTGACAAAACCATGCGGATAAGCTTGGCCCATCACCGTATTTAAATAATCGTTTTCATCGCGCATGATTTTCAAATGCCGTTAAAAGTTGCGTCATGGCTTCGTGCCGCATCAAAGGCTGTGATAAGTCCATCAAACTTAACTGCCCTAAAGTTGCTGTTAAAATTTGATTAATCACCCGCCAATTTTCACGCATCATGCAAAAAGGATCGTGTTTACACAGGCCTTCGGCCTCAGAACAGTCAGTGAAAGCCAATCTGCCCTCCACCGCGTAAATAATTTGCGCCAATGTAATTTGGGCAGCTGCGAGCTTTAAACGGTAACCGCCCTGCGGGCCGCGCAAAGATTCCGTAATTTGTTTTTTACTAAGTATTTTCAATAACTTGCTGACGGTAGGGAGTGGCAGCTTCAACGCATGGCTAATTTCCTGAACGCTAACTAACTCTTGTCGCAAGGCCAGATATTGCAAGATGATAATAGCGTAGTCGCTCAATTTGCCTAATTTAAACATACCGTCCAGAGTTTATATAGTACTGTTTATGTACTATATAGAAATTTGTCCGAAGAGGCAACGTTTGAAACATGACTAACAAAAGCCTGTTTGAAATCTCGTTGACTTTTAGAAGCAGCTAAAAAATTATTCGGAAGAAAATTGACCGCAGGTCAATAGCAATTGCAGCTGATGATAGTCGGCAACGGCTATCTGGTCTGAAAAGACCAGCACATTTTTCTGCAACCACTGGCCCGATATTTTAAAATGCATAATGATGAAATGATTACTGAGATAATAAGAACTTTTTAATAGGCCTAAATATTTTTTATTTTGTGCATCTATTAATTTCCACTGATTATTAGCAAAACTTAATTGGGTGATACGATTTTTGTAAACGAAAAAATAAAAATATGTCATGTAAAGAATGATACTCAGTAAAAGCAAGATTTTTATATATACAGCAAGCGAACAAAAGCTGATACTGATTAAACTGCTAAAAAATAATAGCAGCAAAATAAAATAAAAAATTTTTGATGGTTTTTTTAAGTTTAAGTTGATCTGCATCAGTAGTTTTTTAATTATGAAAGTGACTGGTATTATACTATTGTGTGCGATATATTTTTGCACTTGAGAATTAGAATGGTTGATGTTTTTATTACCCCTCATCCGCCCTTACGGGCACCTTCTCCCACAAGGGGAGAAGGCCTGCATCAAAGTTCAATAGCTTCTTCTAAATAAGTATATTTCATTAATAAAAGAAGCTATATCATCCCATCA
The DNA here is from genome assembly GCA_964441315.1 of uncultured Gammaproteobacteria bacterium. GTDB lineage: Bacteria > Pseudomonadota > Gammaproteobacteria > CAYTUN01 > CAYTUN01 > CAYTUN01. The sequence goes on from CAYTUN010000029.1 coordinate 24,157, forward strand.
AGATTTATATCGCATCAAGATTTATATTGCATCAAGATTTATTTATACCCAAAACGGATAGGTTTTAGGCGTTCTTGCATCCGATTGACGCGTGAGATTGCCACGTTTTTCAATCGCAAAAGCTCGAAATAGAACAACTATTCCTGCACTTT
>CAYTUN010000030.1:0-24163 GCA_964441315.1 uncultured Gammaproteobacteria bacterium
GGCCTTCTCCCCTTGTGGGAGAAGGTGCCCGTTAGGGCGGATGAGGGGTAATATACCCAAAACGGATTGGTTTTAGGTGTTATTGCGCCGAGTGATGCGTGAGATTGCCACGTTTTGATTGAGCAAAAGTGAAGGAATAGTCATTCTATTTCGAGCTTTTGCGATTGAAAAACGTGGCAAGATCGCGCGTCAATCGGATGCAAGAACGCCTAAAACCTATCCGTTTTGGGTATATATAAACTATTTTCCACAATCACCTCACAAGGAGCACCATCATGAACCAACCCACCAGACTACAACCCTGCGCCCTCGGTCTAGCACTTGGCATTGTTTGGGGCTTATCGCTATTCATCATCGGCCTATTCGCAAGCGCCGGTTATTGGACTGACTTTGTCAATTCACTGGGAAAATATTATTACGGTTATGATGCCAGCATCTTAGGCAGCATGATCGGCGGTCTTTGGGGATTTATTGATTTTTTTATTGGCGGCATGGTGATCGCCTGGTTGTATAATCTATTTAGCAAATGTTTTTGCCGCAAACAAAATGAGGACAATCAAAAATGAACTTGATCTATTATTTCATATTAATTTTTCTTTTGATTATTGTTTTCAGCGCAATCCGCATCATGCGCGAATATGAACGCGCCGTTGTATTTACGCTGGGTCGTTTTTGGAAAGTCAAAGGCCCGGGATTAATTATTCTGATTCCGTTTATCCAGCAAATGGTAAGAGTCGATTTACGCGTCATTACCATGGACATTCCGCCACAAGACGTGATTTCGCGCGATAATGTTTCAGTCAGCGTCAATGCGGTTTTATATTTCCGCGTCGTTGATGCCAAAAAATCGATTATTGAAGTCGAAAATTATTTAGAAGCAACCAGTCAATTAGCACAAACCACCTTGCGTTCCGTTTTAGGCCAGCATGAATTAGATGAAATGTTGGCAGAACGCGAAAAATTAAACCGCGATATTCAAAGAATTTTAGATGAAGCGACGGACAGTTGGGGCATTAAAGTATTAAATGTCGAAATTAAACATATCGACATCAATGAAAGCATGATCCGCGCTATCGCCCGGCAAGCCGAAGCCGAACGTGAACGCCGCGCTAAAGTGATTCACGCCGAAGGCGAATTACAAGCTGCGGAAAAATTGGCGCAAGCCGCAGGCATTTTATCAACGCAATCCGCAGCACTACCGTTACGTTATTTACAAACGCTTTCCGATATCGCCAACGATAAATCCACTACCATTGTTTTCCCAGTACCAATCAATTTAATTTCCCAATTCGAAAACATTTTTTCAGGAAAATCCCATGACGATAAACAAAAATGACTTACGCAAAAAATTAACGGATGAGCAATACCACATCACCCAAGAAAAAGGCACCGAACGTGCTTTTACCGGAAAATATTGGGACTGCAAGGAAGACGGCGTTTATCACTGCATTTGCTGCGGTAAAGCTTTATTTGACTCCAAAACCAAATACGATTCCGGCAGCGGCTGGCCGAGTTTTTATCAGCCGATTGAAAATAACGCTATTGCCAGCGAAGAAGATAATTCTTTAGGCATGCACCGCACTGAAGTGCATTGCCCGCATTGCGGCGCGCATTTGGGACATGTATTTCCCGATGGGCCGAAACCAACAGGCTTACGTTATTGCATTAATTCCGCATCATTAGATTTAAAAAAACGTGATTAAAATAACCATGAAAAATTCACAAACTCTCAGTATACAAAGCGCAAATTCATCCGCCCAATTTGTTCCGGAATACGGCGCCACCCTCTGCTCATTAAAATTCGACAACCGTGAACTCCTCTACCTCCACGATTTTTTTTGGGACAAAAAAAATGATGATTTAGGCGGCGGCTGGCCATTTTTATTTCCGGTATGCGCGCGTTTATCACGCGATGGCAAATATGGGGTTTATCAATATTTAGGTGATTATTACCAATTGCCGATCCATGGTTTTAGTTGGTATTTGCCTTGGGAGGTTTTAGATCATCAAAAAAACAGTATTCATTTAAAATTAGCATTCAATCAAACGACTTTGAAAATGTATCCATTTCAATTTGAAATTGAATTGAAATATTTTATTACTGATACTGAATTAAAGTGCCAGCAGATTTATCGCAATCTCGGCGATAATCCAATGCCGTTTTATGCCGGATTTCATCCTTATTTTTTAATTCCAGCTGGCATTAATAAAAATCAGGTCGGCATTGAATTTCAAACTCGCAAGCGATTTATTTATAACGAAAACTTGACGGATATTTGTAAAACCGCCGAAGCTTTTTCGGATAAACATGCGATTGATGAAAAAACATTAAATGAATCATTATCATTGATTGATGATGGCAAAGCCGCGCATTTAGTTTTTCCAGATTATCGTTTGAGCTTAAATGCCAATCTGCATAAAAAAGATGATTTTCCTTATTTGCAGCTTTATCACATGCCAAAAAAACCATTTTTCTGCATGGAGCCCTGGATGGGTTTTCCGAATGCGTTAAATAGCGTGATTGGCGCAAAATGGTTGCAGCCAGGGGAGGAAATGTTGGCGAGTTTGGTGTTGGTTTATGAGCAGCGGTTCCCGCTGTAAAAGGGCCGCAAGGATCGAGTTTAATTGCTGAATTTATTTGCTTTCGCGAAAGCATGCTTTTTATAAGCGTCAAAAATCTGCATCTCTCTCAAATCATCAGCAAGCACTTTTACAGTGTAACCACTGTTAAATTTAAACCACCAAACTCATCGAAGCCTGCGTTTTTAATAGGCCCACCGGGATAAAGTGTTCATAACCTTTTAGCCTTGCTGCTTCAATCAGTTCTGATTTAGTGTGGCTGGCGAATTTTGTTTTTAAAAATTCGATATGATTTTCCACGGTGCGCGGTGATATTTTTAAGTTGCTGGCAATTTGTTTGTAACTCATGCCGCGTAATAAATAAAATAAACAATGCGATTGGCGCGGCGTTAAATTCAGCTCATCGTAATTCTCAGTAACCACATAACTCTGCTGTATCGCGTTTTCTTGCAAATTTTTTCTCTGCATCGCGTTAATGTAGTTAGGCATAAAACTGCATAAAAGCGAGGTCACATCAATACAAAAACCCAAAGTGCCTACTGTTTTATCGTGATTGAATTCAGGTTTTTTACAAACTAAAAAAATCCGCCATTCATCATTCGCGCAGCACATAATTTCAATAAATTTCTTCGGCTGACCTGTTTCCATGACCCGGCGATCTTCGCGCTGAAAAACTTCATAAAATTCAGCCATTTTGCAAGGCACATTTTCATCACTGACACCCAGCATTTGCTCAACCGATCGAAATCCGAATATTTTTGCAGTCGCTGCTGTGACTTCGATATATTGCGAATTAATATCTTTGCGCCACAAATAGGCGCCTGGGAAAAAATTGGATACTGTTTCTAAATTCATGTTGCAACCGTACTATGAAAATCTTAAGGTTTGATTAAATGAAGAGGATTTTACTGTTGCTTTTACTTTCTGTCATCAACGACCCGTGTTGATCAAAGTTTTAGCCAATGCGCCATTTGGCCACAAAATAGTAAAATTATTATCATTATACGTGTTGGACTGCGCAATAATCACATGATTACCGATGACGATGTAAGCCGATGTGAATCCTTCAGCTAAAACCCCAGAATAATTAAGCAAATCACCATATGGCGGGATATTCCATTTAAACACACCAAGGCCAAATTGCGGTGCACGCATGCCGGTAAAAGCATAATATTTTTCTGAAGTTTTAACAAAAGTTGTAAGCTCCGCATATTGCTTTGGCGGTAACAGGTCTTTGCTAATAAATAAATGGTTAATAAAAGATTTTAAATCGTCAATATTACTTACCAAACCACCAGCTGCATAGGCATTATCGTAATTGCTGGTTTTTACTTGGCCGTTTTGATATTGCTTAAGCAACTTTTTTAATTTCGAATACTGCGGCAAATATTTTACAATAGGATCCTGTATGTTTAATTTATTTTCTGCTTCAAGTTTAAGCAGAATAACGCTAACAAATGTTTTAGTAATACTTCCGATACCAAACTGGGTTTTATCGTCTACAGTTAAGCCTTTATCACTGAAACCATAAAAATATTTTTTATCATCAACAGCTAAAGCAGCCCCGATAATTTTATTTTCTTTTGCCCAGCGATTAAAGTCAGTTTGTGTAAATGCATTAGCTTTTTCAGTTACTTGAATTAAGCCAAACCATATACATGCTGATAGCAAAAAAAATTTTTTATATTCCATATTTTTATCAAAACCGCCCATTCTTATTTTTAAAATAGGCATTATACGAAACAATTTTATTCGCTTGAATATCATAAGCATTAGCATCTTTTATTAATGCATAATAATAAAGTGCATTTCCCTTTAGTTTTTTTGCTTCGTGTAGGGATTTTTCTACTTTTATAGGGTCTTCCGAGAGGCCGCCTTCCTCATATAAATAAAGCATTTTTTCCTTGTCGCGCATTTCTTTTAATATCTTCTTTGGGAAAGCTTCAAGCGCCCCATCAGCAATCATATAAGCGCCATTCATGGCATCCTCATCTTTGACAGCGAGCCAAACTGGATTTGCCTGTGCATTGAGCATGAGAAAGCTGCCATAAACATCAGTGAGATAATATTCAACAACTTGGTTTTCCAGGCAAACTTGCTGGAAAAGCCGATAAAAATCGGGGTCATTAAGCCAAGAAATATGGGGAAAATTTAAATCCGCTGTGATTGAATCGATAATGATATGGGATAAATCCGCAAAATATTGCCATTGCAATTCATTGACCGAACGATTTAATAACTGATAAAAATCGGGAGCATCTTTTTGGATGAATTTATCAATGAGTTTTTCATTAAATGCCTGGATCGCGATTGCCTCATCGGCTTCACCTGTTAGCATAATTTTTTTAAAAGGCTTATCTTTTAACTGTTGACAAAGCTCCAAGCCGTTTATATTAGGCATAGCATAGTCAACAACAATGACTGAAATTTGAGAAAAGCGCTCAGCATTATAAATTTCTTGGCGAATTAGGGGGAGTTTGACTTCAATATTACGATGATCCAGCTGGGAATCATTGCGATAGAGACAACGCTGGTTAAATAAAACCGGGGCATACCCTTTTAAAAAATTTAATGCCTTGTTGGGGTCATAAAAAAACTCCGGCACAAACTTGCTGTAATCTAATTTCAGACCCAAATTTTCCAAATAATTTTTTTTATCGTCAACAAAAAGCACTGTCGTCGGGAAATAACAAGCTAGTTTTTGTGTATTTTCCATTACAAACATCCTATTTTAAGTGCAATTGCGGCAATAATTTTGTCATTGCGAGCATAAAGCGCGGCAATGACAATATCGATGCACATCTGTTATTATTAAAATAAATTTATAAATTGGTCATCACCGGAAAATAAAGTAAAAATTCCGTATAGCTTTTCTCTTCCGAAACACAAGTAATTTTTCCACCCAATTTTTCCATCACCATTTTGCAAAAAGTCAAGCCAATACCAGCACCATGGTAAGTCCTTGAAAAGAAGCGCTCAAATATATGGGGCAAGACATCACTAGCGATGCCCTTAGCGGTGTCCCTAAACCGCAACAAATAGAAATCCTCGGATAATTCCGTTGAAATTGATATCTTTCCTATACCAGCATCTTTAATTGCGTATAAGGCGTTTTTAAGCAAATTAAATAGAACATGAATAATCAGCAAACGATTGCCATAAAAAGTAAAATCCAATTGATTACTCCAATGCACCAAGGTGTTTTCTCCCTCATCAAAAGGATAGCGTTTTATTGCCTCTTGCACACATTCAACAATTGAGTAATTGTCGAAATCTTTTTTATCAATTTCCTGATCAATGTTTATTAATGACATATTAATAAAAGTAAAAGCGGCTTGCGTCTCCGTTTCAATCGTGTCGCAAATTTTAGCCAAGGTTTGTAAATGCCGGAGATTAATTTCTGGCACATCCAATTTTTTTTCAGCCGCCAGCATATAAGCTTTAATTAAATACGGCAGATAATCTTTAATACCACTGGCAGCGGAGTGGATTGTGCGTAATGGAGTGCGTAATTCATGCGCTAAACTTGCGCTCACCAGCGTCATGCCTTCGAGCTTGTCTTGCGCTTGTCGCAACTCTTCTTTCATTGATTGTAGTTTAATCAAAGCTTCAGCTTGTTCTTTCTCTTTTTTTAATGCTTCACGTGCTTTTCGTATTTCAGTGATATCAATAGAAATTCCAACAACGCCGATAACATTTCCCATCGGGTCTTTTAAGGGAACACGACTTGATAAAAAATAAATTGTTTTTCCATTAATATGAACAATTGGCGGCTCTTCAATATTTAATTTAGGTTTGCCCGTTGAAATAACTTCCAAGGTGTCATTTTTAAATGATTGTTCTGCCAATGCAGGCCAATTTCTTAATTTCCCCATACTCTCGAACGTTAAGCCTTTAAATTCATTAATGGATCCGAGGCCAAACATATCCAGTACATTTTGATTGCAGCCGATGCCAGTAGCGCGCTCATCAAACCAGTAGACATTCCCCGGCATACAGTTAATGATGTCCTCATAGTATTGAACAATATCGGCGACGATCTGCTCTATTGTCAAACGATTTTTATGCGTATTTTGCGTGATAATATGCTGATACTTGTTTAACAGTAACGCAGTAGCAGTTTTTAACGATGCTATTTTTTCATCTTCTTTCATATGATCAACTGCCCGCTGCTTAAGGTTTCGTTTGAGTTATCTGCTGTTAGGTATTGTGCCAGCTGTTCTATATTTTTTTCTAAAAAAGATTTTAGACTTATAGGCGGGGGGTTTTCCTTATTTTTTATATTTGCTGGTATAGTAGTAATAGTAGTATTTGAAAATTCTGCTAAATTTACAGGCTCGGCTACTCGCATATTATGTTGCAAATCATCTAGAATTTTGCATTTAATTAATCCATGTAACGTGCGCGCGCCAGGGCCATTATAGTAATAAATATTGCTGCTTTGTTGGGAATTTTCTGGGTTTTTGACAAAAATAGTATCACAAACACAACCAACGATTAAGCCATTGTAATCGTTGCGATATTGGTCTTTAGACAGAAAATCAAGGCAGGCTGCAGGTATTTGACCTTCAGAACGCGGTTGAATACAGATAGTGTCGTACTTTTTTGGCGTGGCCTTGTCTGCATTATTATTTAGAGAAGGTACCTTCCTGCCAGAAACGGTTAAAACAAAAATAGCATTTGCCATGTGTAACAATACTTCAAGCGTATCTGGGCCCTGTTGTTTTTTTTCGGCATTTTGCCTGGCATGCGCTCTAAATTCTTGCCATATCTCATAATTTTTAGAATTATGTTTTTTATTTGTTAGTAATTCAAGACATTTACTGACGAAAACCGATTCACTAATTTCAAACAAGGATGCATTACTAAATTTTTCCTGAAAAAACTCGACGAAATCATCTCCTGTTAAATCTTCAACACTCTTACTAAAACAAAAAAGCTCATCAAAAGGCGAGCCTATTTTTAATTCAAATCCAGCGTATATTGCTTGTATCTTTTTTGAATAAGCTTTTCTTTTTTTCATAATCAAACTGACTGCTTTGTTGAAAGCCGCATTTTCGATTATTTTTCGAAGATAGAGATTGAATAAATATAGGATATAATCCAAATATGGCAAGTGAAAGAAAACATTTGCAGGTTTGCTTTTTTTGGTGGCTAAAACTGAGCTCATCATAAGGCTATATTTTTCATGCTCTTTTAACGTGAATTGCTCATACAAGGTCAAATCGTCTTCATTCGCCTCTTTCCCAAGCAGCTCAAAAGCAATATCTTTAATGGCCCCACTCCATTGCCGATGATGATCAATCAACATAACTCTTTTTTTTCCAGAATACTCTGCGACCAGCTCAGCGCCAAAAAGGCAACTACATGTCACGAAATTTTGAATATCTGAAAAAGTGTCTGTTTCGCCCTGATCAGATTTGGAAAGAGTAAGGTTGAGATAAATACTGGCTTGCTTTTGATCAAAATTAAATTGTGTACGAATAAAAATTTCATCTCGACGAAGTCTATTCAGCAAAAGAAAAACATCTTGGTTTTTATCTGATGGAGTTAAGAGAATTCTTCTTATAAGATCAAGTTTACTTTCTATTACTTTAAGACGCTCTGTTTTAGCGGGCTCAATGCGAGAGGGACCGAAAAAATATTTTTTTCTATTTTCAGGCTTGGTTACCAGTGAACTATGTTGCAGTATGCCTCCTTTCTCACTGATGAAAATTGTATCAATGGGTGTGTTGTGGCTAACAGTAACGACCTCGTCGACACTGCGTTGCGTTTCAACATCTTCAAAAACAAGAAAACCTTGTTTAAACCAAAAAGCGCTGATTCTTATCCCACCCACTTCTAACCACTCTTTGTTTTTCGGGGACAAAAATATACTGCTTAAATGCATTTTATCCGGGCATTTTTCTTCTTCTGCCATTTACATGTCTCTCAATGAATTAATAATTGGCCAATAAGCAATTGGCTCTTTTCATTTTTAAAAATGTGTTACTTTATCAGCAACTTTTTATTATTAGAAAGATTGTTGAGGCGAGTATAGTTGGAATTTAGAATATTGTTATTTTTGTAAATAGATTAAACTTAAGGGATAGTGATCATATCCCAATTCATTAATAAATCCTACCGTCTAAATTATTATCGCTTACTTTAGCGACACGCACTACCTAAAAAATTAGAACGGAAAATTACAGAAGCCGCTTGGGGAAATAAAATACCCCGCCGCAAGCGGCGGGGTATTAAAATTATCCTACAGCAAGTAACTTTTGTTGAGACAGCCCCCAGTTAAAAAGTATTACTTTTGACCATCCAGCATATTCCCCAACCCCTGGTTATCTTATAAACTCCCAACCTGCTTACAGCCAACCCAAAAGGAAAGCGCCATGTTAAATCGTTTAATCGGCGGTATTTTGTTAATTGTCGGCACTTCCATCGGTGGAGGTTTATTGGCTTTGCCATTAGCGACAGCAGCGGGTGGTTTTTGGCATTCGGCGATTTTGATGTTGGTGGCTTGGGCGGTGATGTTTTTTAGTGCGCTTTATATTATGGAAGCGAATTTGTGGTTTAAGGAAGACAGCAATTTGATTTCGATGGCGAAAAGCACTTTGGGTTGGCAGGGAGCGATGATTACCTGGTTGGTGTATTTGTTGCTTAACTACTCGCTGTTGTCTGCTTATATTTCAGGTGGTAGCCAATTATTTTCTAGTTTATTAGGGCTAGTGCATATTAATTTATCCAATGCGCTTAGCGGCATTATTTTTACCGGTGTTTTATCTATCGTGGTTGCTTTTGGCGTCGCAAGTGTCGACTGGACAAACCGCGCTTTTATGACGATTAAATTACTGACTTTTATTTTGCTGATTAGTTTAGTCTTGCCGAATTCGAATTTAGCTTATATTCATGAGGGCAGCACGCGGCTTTTACTCGGCGCGACTTTTGTAATTTTTACTTCATTTGGTTTTGCAACGATTGTGCCTTCTTTGCGAGTTTACTTCAGGAGTAATGCCAAGGCTTTATTTATTGCAATATTGATTGGTAGTTTTATTCCTTTAATTTGCTATTTGATTTGGATATTTACGGTGCAAACTGCCATTTCCAGCCTGGGCACTGATGGTTTAATTGCGATGGCCGCGAGCAAAAATTCGGTTGCGGAGATGACGAATGCTTTGGGCGCGAATGCAAAATGGAAAATGGTCGATTCGATTGCGCATGCGTTTAGCTCGGTTTGCATTTTGACTTCGTTTTTAGGTGTGGCTTTATCCTTATCTGATTTTTTAGCAGATGGCACAGGTTTGCGTAAAAAAGGAAAAAGCTTAGTCGCGTTAATGCTCTTAACATTTTTGCCGCCGGTATTGGTTAATTTATTTTTTCCGGGGGCATTTATTAAATTGCTGTCTTATGCCGGTATTTTGTGTGTGGTTTTATTAATTTTATTGCCAGCATTAATGGTCTGGTCGGGACGTTATCACAAAAAAATCGCGCAGGGTTTTGCGGTGGTGGGTGGTCGGTTTACTTTGGTGTTTGCGATGGTTTGTGGAGTGGCATTATTGGGGTTGGGGATTTTTTATCAATAAACCCCATTCAACAACGCTGCCAAACGATAACCTGCCAAGGCTAATTGCTGGTCGACAATCTCACGGCTTTGCTGAAGATACGCTTTAGAAGGCTTAGCCCCAGGCAAAGTGTTATAGGCATAATCAATTGCCAATTGATGACATTCTTCCGCCCAGGTCTGGGCGGAAGCTTCTTTTAATTCTGTGGCAAATTGCGATTGTGGGTATTGCTGTGTAATCTTTTCAGCAATGTTAAATATTTTTCTCGTATCAAAACGTTGCGAGCTTTTGAATAAACCCGCGCCCTGATCCCACAAAGCGTGTAAATTTTTTGCATAACTTAAAGGAATTTTAAAACGGTTCCCACCTAAATCACCGTTTGGAAAATCTTTGCTGAATTGATTAATGCAATGCAGCGGCTGATGAATATCGCCGACAAAATGCAGCACATAATTTAATCCGAGGGCTTGGGCCCTCGGATCGTTCGTTTGGGTTAATTGTGCGTGGTAATAATTGACTGCCCATACTAAATTCTTTTTATTGGGTGGCTGGGTTGCTGTGCCATCTTTGCTCCAGGGGAGATTGATAAAATGTAAAGCGTCTTTTGTGTCGTCGCCTTGTTCACGCATTTTATCGGCGACGGTGGCGGCATAAATAAAACGTGCTTGAGCAGGGTAATCGGGATCTAGCAGCAATGTTAATTGGTCGACTTTCAAGCGCGCGGACGGTGTTAAATTTTCATAAGCGATGGCAGCGATAATTTTATGGCCGGTAGCGTTCCAAGAATAGCTGGGCAAAGCACATACGAATAATGACAATAATACTAATTTTTTGATCAAATTTTTCATATTCTGTTCTTTAATTTTAGAAAATTGATTATTTATTTCCCCTCATCCGCCCTTACGGGCACCTTCTCCCACAAGGGGAGAAGGCCAATTTTATGAATATCTGCCAAATTAATAAAATTTAATGCCAATAAAAATCAAATGCTAATAAAATTAAATACCAGTAAAATTAAATACCAGTAAAATTAATTAAAAGCCAATAAAATTAAATGTCAGTAAATTTCCATGAGGCAAACCCCGTGGTTTTAAGCATTGTATAAAATTAAATGCGATGAAAGAAACCTCATCAATAAAGTCTACTGAATAATTATATGGTCCTTCTCCCCTTGTGGGAGAAGGTGCCCGTAAGGGCGGATGAGGGGAAAAATATAAAAAAACATTCTCATCCATTTTAAATTTCACCTAAATCTTCCGCAACCAAACCTTCTCCACCGAATGATTTTTCGCTTTTTTCAAAATCAAGCGCGCGCGATTTTTAAAAGGCAGAATATTTTTTAATAGGTTTTTTTCGTTAATCGTTTTCCAAACTTCGCGCGCATATTGAAAAGCGGCTTCGTCTGGCATTTTTACGAATTGATAAAAAAATGCTTGTTTGTCATCTTTAGCTTTTTCGCGCAATAAGCGAAAACGTTCTAAAAACCATTCTTCAATTAATTGCGTTTCTGCATCAACATAAATACTAAAATCAAAATAATCCGAAACGTAGCGCTTCGGCGCTTGTTCTTTTATCAAACCGGCTTGCAATACATTTAAACCTTCGACAATCACAATATCCGGTTTTTCGAGCGTTAAAATATTATCTGGCAAAATGTCATAGTGATAATGTGAATAAAGCGGAATGCTAATTTTCTCTTTGCCGGATTTTAAATCACTTAGCATTTGCATCAATGCTTTAGTGTCAAAACTTTCAGGGAAACCTTTGCGCTGCATTAATTGTTTTTGTTCCAGAATTTTATTCGGATAAAGAAAATTATCGGTAGTGACAGTCACCACGTTTCGATGTTCTGGCCAACGGCTTAATAAAGCATTTAATACGCGTGAGGTGGTACTTTTACCAACCGCGACACTACCAGCAACACCGATAATATAAGGCACCCGCTGCGTTTTTTGGCCGAGAAATTGATAGCTGATTTGATGTAATTGCTGCTGCGCAGCAATGTAGAGGTTTAACAAGCGCGATAGCGGTAGATAAATCTCTTCGACTTCGGTTGCTGAAACGGCTTCTAATGTTCCGTGCAAATTTTTGATTTCATGCTCCGTTAGGGGCATGGGAATACTATTGCGGAATTCGCGCCATTGGGCGCGATTAAACTCAAGGAAGACGGGGTCGGAGCTGTTTATTCTGTTGGGCATGTCGGTATACTCTGGTGGGTTGTTGAGGAAATGTTTTTTATTTCCCCTCATCCGCCCTATCGGGCACCTTCTCCCACAAGGGGAGAAGGACAACTTTGCTGGATTTGCGCCATGGTTTGTTTAATCGCCTTCTCCCACAAGGGGAGAAGGACAACTGTTTGAACTTCTGCTAATGGAATAAAAACTTCTGCTAGTGGAATAAAATTTAATGTCATTAAATATGCCTTTTTATAAAAAGCTGCTGCATCATGATCAGACCCTTCTCCCCTTGTGGGAGAAGGTGCCCCAACGGGGCGGATGAGGGGTAATCAAAAATTACCATTACATCAATACCCCATAAAACTGGCGAGATTATATACCTACAAAAAAATGAAAGCGCTACCGTTTAAAACACTCATCATTTGTATATTTTTTTTACTGAGCTGTAGCGCCTGGGCAGAGACGTTGACGATTCAAATCAATGGCATTCAAGGCAAATTATTGCAAAATGCGCAAAAACGCTTAAACGCTAGCAAACCGCGGCAATTAAATCCGCGGAGTTTACGCGGCTTTATGCGCCAGGCGGATGAAGAAATTACCGCGGCCACCGCACCTTTCGGTTATTACTCGCCACAAATCGACAAACAGTTACGAGAAACCAACCAAGGCTGGCTAGCCACATTTAATGTTGACGCTGGAAAACCCGTCATCATCGAACATTTAACGATTCACGTGCGTGGCGAAGGCGCCAACACAGCGCAAATACTAGCCTGGCGCAAAAATATAAAATTAGCGGTAGGAAAAATTTTTAATTCTGAAGATTACAATAATGCCAAACGCGATTTTTTTACGTTGACCAGCGAATACGGATTTTTAAGGGCGGAGTTTGTTGAAAGCCAGGTGATCGTTAATACCGATGAACATAGCGCCAATATTATTTTAATCGCCGACACCGGCCCGCAATTTTATTTTAGTCAAATCCATTTCAGCCCAAATCCCATGTCGACTGCTTTTCTCAAACGTTATGCAAGTTTTTCACCCGGACAGCCTTATCGTGCAGAAAAATTACGTGAATTTCAGCAAAATTTAAATAATAGTAATTATTTTCAAAGCGTTTTAGTGTCATCGCATCAATCAACTGAAAATACTGCCGTACCGGTCCAAGTGGATTTAACTGCCAGAAAATCAAAACATTATTTATTCGGCTTAGGCTATGGCACCGACACCGGCGTGCGTGGCACATTAGGCGTGGAATTCCGGCGTTTAACTTCAACTGGACAAAAATTTAATGCGCAATTGCAAGCTTCGCAAGTGCTGACGAATTTGCAAGCTAATTACATTATTCCTGGTAAAAATCCGGTAACTGACCAATATGCTTTGGGCGCGGCTATCGCACGTGAAGATCAAGTCAATGGCGATGGCACTATTCAAAAAATTGCCGCGAGCTATCAAACGGTATTCAAAGGTTGGCAGCAAGTGCTTGCATTAACTTTGCAACGCGAGCGTTATACTTTGCTGAATTTACCGCAACAAACCGATGTTTTATTAGTGCCGAGCATTAATTGGTTAAAAACCGATAGCGATAATCCATTAAAACCGACACGCGGTAGCAAAATTAATTTATCGCTACAAGGCTCGCCGGATTTATTTAATACCAGCCCATTTTTGCAAGCTGCGTTGAGTGCGAAACGTATTCAGCCATTTGGTGATAATTGGCGTGGTGTTGTGCGCGGTAATTTAGGTTACACCGCCATCGATAATATCAACAATTTACCACTATCTTTTCAGTTATTCGCCGGTGGCGCTCAAAGTGTGCGTGGTTACAGCTACAATTTACTCGGCCCGGGAAAATATCAATTTGTCGCCAGCGCAGAATTACAGCGGCGCATTCGCGGTAATTGGTTTTTAGGCGCATTTTATGACAGTGGTAGCGTGAGCGATCAGTTTTTAGGAGACCGCCAAAATGGCGTGGGTTTAAATTTATTATGGCAATCACCGATTGGCGCATTACAATTAAGCGTTGGCAAAGCGATTTCAATGCCGGGGAACCCAACGTTGATTCAGTTTAGTATGGGGCCGGAGTTGTAGACTGGTGAAAGTTTCAGGGCAGCATTAGATTTTGATAACACCGTTGTTTTTACCGTCAATAATCATAAAAAAAACATATTCACGCTTCCAAAGTAAAAAAATTTAAAACAGGTGTTTATATGTTGGGCAATGATTCTCCAGGTATTGTGAGCATTGATAGTTTGAACGACAATGTTCTTAGTTACATGTTATTTAATATTGTTACAAATGGAAGTGGTACTGATATCAGAGAAAAACTGCAGCTATGGAAAACGCTTCTTTTAGTGAATAGAAAATTTAATCAAATATTTTCTACAGGTCTTTTTACACAACTTCTGATCCACTTTTGTAAAGAACAAGATTTCGTGAATAAAGCACTCGTTAATAAGCCTGTGCTATTTATGTATGAATTATTAAAGTTTTATCAATTTGATCAAATTTTGAAAATTGGGAATAGAGAAGACAAAATATTGTTGATTTCTTGCTATCTGTTGTATGGAAACTTAGCAAAGCTTACAGAAAAACACTCGGAAGAAATCAAAAATCTTTTTTTATCTCAAAAAAAAGAACTTCGAGATTTAGGCGATATTTCAATTTTTGAATCAAAAAAAGATAAGCCTATTGTTACCAATTCCATTAGTAATATTAAAAACTTTTTCGGTCTTTCAATATGTTTCACAGGCAACAGCTTTTGCCAAGAAGCAACAGTATATAATGCGAAAATTATTTTTCAAGAAGCTTGCTCTTTAAATGCAAATCTATTCCGTGAATGCAAAATACAGGCCACACAGATCACCAGCTCAGGGACGGAATTTCAAGATTCCATTGTTGAAGTAGATACATTCAAGCAAATCGGTTCACAAAGCGTATTCAAAAATTGCTTCATAAGCATATCCAATTTATTAAATAACACTGCACCATTGCAAAAATCGACAACCGAATTTTGTAATTGCACCCTCGTTATTGAGACGGGTGAAAATGAATCAGAGTTAGTTGCAGAAACAATTATAATGCGCAATTCTTATATCATATGTGGCGATGCAGTATTATTAGAATTTATAAAAAAACAAAAGATAATGTTGTCTGATAACGCAGATGATCACGGCTTTGTCGAATTGATAAATAGCAAGATTTTTACAACTTCTCATGAATTATTCGCACCATATATATTATTCCAAGTATCCGAAGAAATTATAGAAGATAAAATTCAAATGCTATTTTTAATACCACATCCATCTAAAACCGATTCAAAAAAAATTATTTTAGCAAATACAGCAATGTCGTTAGACAAAGTCTGGCGATTACTAAAAATGCTAGAATCAGAGAAAGAAAATACATCGGAAATATTTGTTTCAAATGATGCTTTATTCAAATCCCAAGCTAATAGCAGCAATTCTAATAATAACAAATTAACACAGCTACAACTAAAATGTATTTGTTTAATTGGTTTTCAAATTATTAAAAATGTATATGAAGCAAATATACCCGATCGAGAAAAATGTGAGCTATTAGAAAAAATTTCCAAGTTGTCTTTTTTTGATGAATTGGGAAACATTAAAAGTGAGAGCTTAATGCAATTATTTAAACCGCCACATCCCACTGTATTTTTTTTAAAAACTCTGGCAGATGCCATGCAGGTCATGTTTAGATCGCATATTGAAAAACTAGAGAAAAACCAAATGGTTGGTCCTATTAGCGGTAGCAGCACTACTGAGAAACTTGCTAATACTGGTGAGCATGGTGAGCTGAAAAAATACTCAGCGCCTTAAGTAAAAGATAACGGAATTAAATTAAAAAAAATTATAACAGATCAAAAAAAATAGCCACAACCACTTGCACGATCTTTGTCTTTAATAACAACATCAATACTGCAAAAATGGCGTTTTTGAATAATTCAAATAAAACGTAGGGGCAGGCCCCTGTACCTGCCCTGGTCTCGGTGCTACCGATGCGATGGGCAACCACAGGCGGTTGCCCCTACAAAAAACCGATTTATTCAACAACGCCAAAATAGATCAAAGCAAAAAATCTGAGAGTAATATTTATATGCCTAACCCTATCAATAAAGATGTTTTATGGGAAATAGTTCGAAACGAAATAGTTAAAGAATATGATCAAACCGAGGAAAGCCTGACTATTTTCAAATTGCTTCGATCATTGAATAGAGAATTTAAAGAGGTTTTTTCTATCAATTTTTTAATCTATGTTTGCAATAAAGAAGAAGTGCTTAATAAAGCACTGCGCAATAAACCTGTTATCGTAATTTTTGAATTGCTAAGATTTTATCATTTTCATCAAATCCTCGAAATCAAAAACAAGGAAGATAAGGTATTTCTTATTTGCTGCTATATTTTGTATGGCAATTTAACGAAACTCACCAAAAACCAGCTGGAAGAAATTAGATTAGTTTTTTTATCTACAGAAAATATATCAAGTGATTATTACAACATCCTTGTTTCTTTCATCAAAAGAAAACGTAGCGTCGTAAACTTACCTGCAAACGAAATAAACTTACATGGAAGAAGAATTCATTACGATGGAAATTTATTTAAAATAGATTTCCCCGTATATTATTTATTTCTCTTACTGCGGTCATACAAAACTACACTTCAGGGTAGTTTCAAGCACTGTAAAATAACCAGCTATAATGAAAAATCTGGCAAATACAATCATGTAGAAACTAGTAAAAATAGCATATTAATCGGATGTCATCTAAAAATAGGCGTTACGAGCATCAGCTCTTTACAAGGAACTCTTAAAGGATGCCATATAGAATTACAAAAAATCCAGCTAAAATCGCCTAATTCAATAACTGAAATCCCAAATGTGTATTTTTTAAACTGTAATTTGTTTATCGAAGAACCAGAATTAGTCTTGCCGCTAAATGTCTGGATGCTACATAATACATATGTCAAATGTGCCCCAAAAACATTTTTTTCACTTTTAAAGGGGGATGTAATTTATCCGAAGTACCCGACAAGCATGGCTACTGCCGGCCTCACTCACTTAATTAATGATAATACATACGTTATTGATAACCCCAAATTGCTGGACACAAAAGAATTACTCAATTTATCTTTAGCCATTGTTGGTAAGAGCGATAGTCCTCCAATAAGCTTTTTGTACTTGATGCATCGAGACATATTTGACCAGCTCCAAGCCGCAGCTATATTAAAGGAGATAGCAACATCATCAAAAAAAACAATTTGGCCATTACTCAAAATCCTGGATTTACAAAAAACGCGAACGGTTATAGCATCGAACCCTACTTTTTTAAATGGAGCAAATAGACCATCAAACATGAATTCATTAAATATGCAAATATTACAATCTCAATTAAAAATAATTTTATTATTTACCTTTCAAATTCTTAAAGTTGTCCATCAAGCAAAATTAAGTGAGGAAGATAAGGCAGATCTTCTTACAAAAATCGCAGGTTTATCTTGCTTTGACTTTTCAAGCGATGATTTTATCAAATCACTCCGCCATCCCTCTAGCTTAATTTTTAAAGCGCACGTTATGTCTTTAAAAGAATTGCTTATGCGGCATGCCAATCTTCTTTATTCAACAGAAAAAGAAGATTGCATTGAAATAAGCGCACCTTAATTAAAATGATAATGAAAAATTTAAAAAAAACTTTATTTTGGCTTTTTAAAATCAGCAGCATAATTTTAATAGCTCTGACACTTATTGCCGTCAGTTTATATATTTTCCTAAGCACACAAAGTGGCTCAACTTATGTCATTAAAAAAATTGCCGCTCACCAACCAGGCCAATTAAGCATTCAAAAGTTTTCAGGGGATTTATTACATCAATTTAAAATCGAGCGCTTGGATTATGAAAATAATGATTACAAGCTTGCCGCACAAAACATTGCTATCAAATGGCAACCGTGGAAATTAGCGTTCAAGCTGCTTGCCATTGATACACTTCAAGTCAAAAAAATCACGCTTACTAAACATTTGCACCGTATCGAAAAAACTTCGCCCTCCTCCCCTGCCAAACATCACATTTTGCCGCGTATTCAATTAGACCAACTTCAAATTGATGAAATCGTTTATCTGCAAGAAAAAAAACTCATCGCCGATATAAAAAATATTCGTTTAAAGAATAATATTAGCCAAAAGCAGCCCCTAAATTTAAATGCCGAAGCCACCATTACCAAACCGCTCACCGGAAAAATTAATTTAACAGCCAAAGGCAAACCCACCGATTACACATTCAAAATCAATTTAAACTTCACGCCATTAAACTGGCAAATAAACGGCAAAGGAAATCAGCAACAAGCCAGTTTCACAACAAACACCGGTAAATTTTCCGCAGGAAAATTTAATGTGAGTGGCAATTTTCAGTGGCAGCCGCAATTAACGGCAAAACTCAATGCTAATTTAAACCAGTTAGACCTAAACGCACTCAATTTTTATTTACCGCTTATCTCAAGCGCCAAGCTTGAAATGAATTATGCTGCTAATCAATTAAGCTGGAATATTTCTCAAGCGAATTTAATTTATCCTGAAAAACATGCGATGCAACTGAATGCAAACGGTAATTTTGATTTTCAAGCAGATCAGGGCAACTCAAAAATTAAACTACAAGCACCAAATAATCGCATCGATTTAAATTTCAGTATGCAAAAACAAATCCAGGCAGATTGGAATTTATCGCTGCAACAACTACACCAAATACTGCCCTATGCCGAAGGCACCATACAAAGCCAAGGCAAAATCATCTGGCCTGCGCATCTTTGGCCTAAGGCCAAAGATCACTTTCTAGTGGAGTCAACCGCGAAAATTTCGAATTTGAAGCTATTCAATACTCAAGTAAAAGCAGCGGATATCAAGGCGAAAATAGATTCGGCAGTTACCAATAATCTTGATGTCATGATTCATGCCAACCAAGTCTTTTTATTTAATTGGCATTTGCAACAGCTGATTTTTCATACTCAAGGTAATCTAAATCAACAAATATTTCAGCTTAAGCTGAAATCAGGAAAATTGGATGCGCTAATAAATGGCAATGGCGCCTATCAAAAACAAGCCTGGCAAGGAAAGATCCAGGATTTTATTATTCATATCGAAAATTATGGCGACTGGAAAAATTTAGCGGCATTCCCGCTAAATTTTGGCGCCCATCAATTACAAATCGGCGCATTTTGTCTCGCGCATCAAACAAGTCAACTTTGTAGCGAACTCAATTGGCAAAAAGACCAAATCCATTTTCAATCGAAATTAAATACTTTGCCATTGATGCCTTTACTACGCGCTTTAAAGACACCATTAATCACAGACAGTAATTTAAGTTTCACTGCAAATTTAAATGCCAACTCCACTAAACAAAGTGGTTCATTGCAGCTGCAACTCAGCCCAGGAAAAATCCTAGCTAGAAATAATATGCAGCGCTATGCGCTGCATCAGGCAGGCGCTGAGGTTTCTGCTAAGCTCGATCAGCGGGGTTTTAAAAGTGAAATTCGGCTTAGAGCGGATTCGCAGCCTTTGATTATAATTGACTGGGGGTTGCCGGATTATCAAATAATGCGGGGATTGTCGGATGAACAAAAAATTTCTGGGAAATTTTTTTGGCAGACGACTGATCTTAATTTTTTACCTCTATTGATTCCTAATTTGACTGAAGCCAAAGGCAAATTAAATTTGAATGCAAATTTAACTGGCACGATTGGCGCGCCGATCATTGCGGGTGAGTTGAATTTAACCAATGGCAGCGCTTATTTAGCGGAACAAAATATTACGATTGCGCCAATCGCTATCGCGATTAAGGGTAAGCAATCGCAATTGAGCTATCTGATGAATGCAATTTCAGGTGGCGGGAAAATTGTGATTGATGGCAGCTCGAAATTAAATTCCATTTTCGAAAGCCAATTTAATATTAAAGGTTCAAATTTTTTAGCTAGCGATACCAACACTTTGCAATTGCGTGTTTCACCCGATTTAAAAATGAATTTAGATACGGAACAAGTGAACATTAAAGGCAATATTTTAATTCCCGACGCTTTAATTGCGCCGGTGGATTTTAATGATGTCGTGAGCTTGCCTGATGATGTGCAAATTATTCGTGACCAACAACAAAATACAGGAACACCTTGGCTAACTAATTTAGATATCGCTTTAATTGCCGGCAATAATGTGATCGTCAATGCCATGCGCTTAAAAGGCCGCGTCACCGGCAAAGTGCAAGTCAAACAAGTGGCTAGCAAAGCGCTTACCGGCGAAGGCGTTTTAACTATCGTCAACGGCAGTTACGATTTATTCGGCAGAAAATTAATGCTGTCGCAAGCGCAATTGTTATTTAATAACAGTTTAATCACCAATCCCGCATTGAATGTACGCGCGACACAACGCATTAAAACTCAAGCGACATTACAAAATTTTAGCCAACAAGTGCAAACCGTCGGCATCAACATTCAAGGCACCGCCGAAAATCCCAATATCAGCTTATTTTCTCAACCCGCCGGCCTCTCGCAAGCCGATATTTTATCGTTAATCGTCATCGGCCAACCAACCGCTCTCGCCAAAGGCAGCGAAACCCAACTCCTCTTCCGCGCCGCGCAAGCGCTAACGCCGGCAGGAACACCAATGGGAAATTTACAACAGCAATTGCAACAAACTTTAGGCTTGTCCGAAATCAGTGTTAAATCTTTACAGCAATATGATAAATCGAGTAATAAAGTCACCAACAACACCGCGCTAGTTCTTGGCAAATATTTATCGCCGCGTTTGTATCTAAACTACAGCATCGGTTTAATTGATCCGGTAAATATTTTGCGCGTGCGTTATTATCTGAGCCGCAAGTGGGCAGTGCAGACGGAGACGAGTGTTGAGGGGAGTGGGGGGGATGTGTTTTATAGTTTTGAGCGGTGAGTTTAAATAAAAAAATCCCCAATAAAAATTTTTACTCTTTAAGTTTAATTTAATATGCGCTTGTTAACCTTGCAAAATAAAATACATTCACATGCTTAATATATAGGACATTAAATTCATGCAAGACACAGCTAATCAAACTACAACTAAAATAGATGAATTAAAAAAATTATTTGCAGAAAAACTATCCATTAAAGACGTTGAAAAAATATTTGACCCTTTGGAAGAAGAACAAGATGCTGAAGCAGCAAATGACAATTCTGATCAGGACGAAGATGAAGAAAAAGATATTTCTAGTTCTGCCAAAGAAGAGCCTAGTGATGACGACAGTAAACTACTAGAAGGTCGCAGCCTAAAAGCAATCATCAGGACCGATATAAACCTTCGAGTGTCACCACGCCAAACAATACGACTCCAAAAAAGCAAAACCCCTTTAATAAGAATAAAAGCCTTGTTGAATAGCGCGACATCGCAAAACCTGCTTTATGTTATACAAGACTTGATACAAGAATCGATAAAAATCTCCAATTTATCCAGAGGTGAGGCTAATAAAAAAGCTGTCAAAAGCAATCATTATTTAAGGATTGTAGCCGCGCTTGCAAAATTACCAACAGAAGTAGATTTTCCAGATTTTACACCTACTAATTTAGAATTGAATGATAAAATAAAAAATTTTTTAACAGATCATGAAGAAACACTTGGTTTGAAATTAAGCAGTAAAAATCTTGTTATTAAAATTTTTCAAAAAGCAAAAAATGTGGTTATAAAACCCAGTCCACTAGCCAATAAAAAAATTAGACTATCACTGATCGCATTGACAACAGCAATCAAGTATGAACTGCCTGAAAAATTAGTGCTTCAATTTTTCCACCAATTTATGATGGACGTATATAAAATATACAACAGCTCCAAAAATAGTATGCTACACCAGTTGAAAGTTAAAATTGACGAAAAATGCGGCCAAAGTGCTGATGCGAACGTAAAGGGTGGGTATATATCTAATCCCACGGCAATAGACGATTCGTCGTTAGCATCAGTGTTATCATTCCTTAAAGAAGCAACTGAGCTCTATACCGGATATTTCCCTAAATATGCGTTAAGCACAGATACTTATGTAAATATAATAGATATACGTAAAAATGTTTTCAGCTTTCATTCTAACGATCTAAATGCCACAAATGATTTTACTTTATCAGTAAAAAATGAACAGAAAGAAACAAACAGAGTAATCCATAATTTGCAACAATTGTATCAAAGTCAATTAAGCATCAGCCAGATACAAGATGTAATAGATCAAAAAGTAATAAAAAATTTAATCCAAGGTGATAATTTAGAAATTGCATTCAAAGAACTTTTAAATCTCCCATTATCAGAAGAAGAAAGACAAGCATTAAAGCCATATAAAATCGCATTGATAAAGCTAGCTGCTTTTGTGAGTAAATTATCTGATTACTCACAAACTGACAAGCAGTTACTTCCCATTGCCAAAGATTTTATTCGGCAATCAATACAAAATGCAGACTATATCGGTGGAGAGCAAGTAAAAAATATAGGAAAAGAAAATGATTATATGCCAACAATTATTGAACTGGTGAAATTACCCAAGAAAGTTACTTTTCCAGAATTTCCTACCCCAAGCGATGACTTAGTCGCCTTAAACGTTCAAATAAAAGATCTGCTAAAAGAAGAAGATTTTAAAGAGCTATTTAGGCAAAAAAATCCAACAAAGCAATTTACAAAATTCAAATATGATACAGAATTTTTGATGTTAGCAGTCAATTTG
This sequence comes from uncultured Gammaproteobacteria bacterium, assembly GCA_964441315.1. Taxonomy (GTDB): domain Bacteria; phylum Pseudomonadota; class Gammaproteobacteria; order CAYTUN01; family CAYTUN01; genus CAYTUN01. The sequence continues at coordinate 23,033 of CAYTUN010000030.1, forward strand.
CTCACTCGGATTAATTACGAACTGCCAGCTAATTATGTAATCGACGCATTTATTGACCTTGTGGACTATATTTATAAAAAACATGCTTCGAGTTTTATTGAAATTAACAGTTTAATAGATAAAAAAATCGTTGAAAAAGGAATACAAGGTAACGATCAAATAATTAGAGAAAAAAGCAACCTCATAACAGATATGGTGAGAGAGCATGCTAAAACAAGCGAGATTAAATGGAAATCACTACGCCTAATCACAAGAATATATGAAATACTTAAAAATTTACCTAACATAAAGAATAATGCTGCTGCTGCTAATATTCTGTCCCCCACGGATAATCCTTTTACCAGAAAAATAAGAGAAAAAAGAGAAGCTACCAGCATTACGCATTATGATACTCAGTTTGATGTTCAAAAGATAAACCCTAAGTTTGATTACGTGAAGCCAGAAATAGAAACGCATTATTACCAATATACAGATGAAAATGGTAATAAACTTAAATCAACATATGATCAAAATTCAGGATTTTGTGTTGGCAAACTTAATAATCCTGATCACGAACTGTATTTTGATCCTGCTAAACAAAAGACTTATTTTTTAGACATGGCGGCGGACACATGGTTTACTTACAACCAAAATAGTAGCTCCTGGGAAAACTGTGACTCTCCTCTTCCAAAAGCACCTGAATTGCGAGAAAGAGATAACAAAGAAGTTGAAAAATATCCGCAATTAAATTGAATTCATTTAAGAGACCAAATAATACACATCATTATCAATGACACATTGTTAAAAAAAGCGTTTAAATTTAACCAGGCTAAAACTAAGCGTGAATTAATTGTTATTTCTTTAAGAGAATTTGTCAGCAACCACAAGAAGCACGATACACGCAAATGGGTTGGCAAGATTAAAATTGCAGACAAATACAATTATAAAAAATCACATCATCTTTTCATTGTCATTGCGAGCATAGCGAGGCAATCTCCTGATTTTAATTTAGCACAAGAAAATCTAGTGCCAACGAAATGTCAGGAGATTGCCGCGCTGCGCTCGCAATGACAAAAAATTAAAAAGGTGCTTGATAAGAGAGTGTAAATAATTCTGTGTAAATGCGAAGTCAGTTAAACTAAATGAAACAAG
>CAYTUN010000031.1:0-7786 GCA_964441315.1 uncultured Gammaproteobacteria bacterium
ACCCTCGATGGAGCTTTTGGCCCCATACTCCCTTAGCAGGGGAGCGCCTTCAGCCACTCGGCCACCTCTCCGTTTATCGAGTCAATTAGCGATTTTCACTGGAAATAGTTTAAGCCTATGTACAGCCTGATTTCGCTAACACACACTTTTACAGCGGGAACCGCTGTGGATCAATCTTTTTGAGATTGGAATAGCACCCTATTCTTTTTAGATAAAAAATTCAAGAAAAATTTCTAAATTTTTCGTGCGAGAGTCAAACCATCGGCAATGGGTAGCGTGGTGATGTTTACGCGCTTGTCTTGGTGAAGTAATTGATTGAGTTTTCGCATGGTGATGACGCCTGCGTCATTTGCATTTGGATCGATGACACGGCCAGATAAAAAAACATTGTCGAATAAAATTAATCCGTTAGGACGAATTAGCGGCAATACTGCTTCGTAATAATGAAGATAATTCGCTTTGTCAGCGTCGATGAAGGCTAAATCGAAGGTATTTTGATTATCGGATGAAAGTAATTCCGTCAATGTTTGTATTGCCGGTTGCAAATGTAATTCAATTTTCTCGGCGACATTTGCTTGCTGCCAAAATTGCTTCGCTATTTCTGTCCATTCTTCGTTGATATCGCAGGCAATGATTTTGCCATCTTTTGGCATGGCCAGTGCCATCGTTAAACTGCTGTAACCGGTAAACACGCCAATTTCGATAATTTTTTTAGCATTGATCAATTGCACCAACCACTGCATGAATTGGCCCTGGAAAACAGAAATTTGCATTTGCGCTTGTTTGAGTTTTTGTGTTTCAGCACGCAAAGCTTTTTGTGTTTCGGTTTCTTCTACAGCGATGGAATATAAATAATCAGCGAGATTTTCTGAAAGCGGTGTTGAATAGGTCGACATGCCATTCCCATAAAATTGTAGGGGCAGGCCCCTGTGCCTGCCCTAGTTACAGGCGCTGCCGATCTACTAGGGCAACCACGGGAATTGCCCATACGGAAAACATGATTATTTAAATGATGCTGAAATGCTGAGAAAAGGCAGCAATGAAACTAAAAAATTTCTTAAAATTAAAAAGGTTCCCCAATTTCAATCAATTGAAGAACCTAAAATTGTCTCAAAAACTAGACTTGAAAAAATTACAGATCGGACAAATTGCCGTCGCCGCCCTGCTCTTCCTTCTTAATACGCTTGTAAATTTCTTCACGATGCACTGAGACTTCTTTTGGCGCATTGATTCCTAAGCGGACTTGGTTGCCCTTAACGCCTAGCACTGTGATTTGAATGTCGTCACCGATGATTACCGACTCACCGATTCGTCTTGTGAGAATTAGCATGCTTTTCTCCTTATTAGTCCTTATCAGCTTCTCTATATTTAGGTATAGCAAATCCCATCAACTATTGTGTTTTTGCGCTAACAAAAACTTTTTTCTTGTTACAAAACAAACACTTAACTCTGCCAGAAAACTACCGAAGGACTTATTTTAATAATAGCATCTAAGCTATTGATTAAGATGATAAATATCAATAGATTTTTGCTTAACGCAGATTTACTGCTTTAAGTGCCACGGTGTCCATGGGCTGGTGAATATACGAGATCAGTATGCAAAAATCAATTCGTAATAGCTTATTCAGCGGTTTCCGCTGAATTAGGGTTGTGGTTGTTTTGGTTTACTTACCTAGCATGGCGCTTTTTTGGGGAAATGCGGTTTAAAAAAGCACATAATGAATGGCGCTAACTGTTTTACAGCGAGCATTGCTGGTTTTTTAGCTGGCGGAAGATAATCTTCCATCGATATCAAATTGGTAGCTGCCCAAAGCGAATGCGTTATGCAGCGCTCTAACGGCGGTCTCAAGTTGGTTTTCCTGAATCACGACTGAAATTTTAATTTCAGAGGTTGAAAATAGTTGAATGGCAATTTTTACCTCTGACAGCACCTGATAAATTTTGCTTGCAATCGCGGGATGCGATCGCATGCCGACGCCAATTAACGAAAGTTTTGCCACACGTTTATCGCCAGCTATTGCAGCTTTGCTATTAGGCGAATTCAGCATAAAGTTTTTTAAAATATTTTCTGTTAAATCATAATCTTGTCGCGACAAGGTAAAGCTAATATCTAACTCACCATCCTGATTTGGCAAGGTCTGGGTCAGCATATCAATTTCAATATTTTGCTCGCTCAATCGCGTCAAAATTTGACTGATGGGATGTAACTGATTCGGAACATGACAAAGCGTTAATTGGGCTTGCTGGCGGTCGAAAGCAATACTGGTCACAGTGGCTTTTTCCATGCTTTGGTTTTCCTGGGCAATCAACGTGCCCTCGCCTTGTTCAAAGGTCGATAAAACGCGTACGGGCACGTTGAATTTGCCAGCAAATTCGACCGCGCGGGTCTGCAATACTTTAGAACCGAGACTTGCCATTTCGAACATCTCATCAAAGCTGATGCGATCCAGGCGCTTCGCCGCGGGAACGACGCGAGGATCCGTGCTGTAGACGCCATCGACATCGGTAAAAATCTGGCATTCATCAGCTTTAATGGCAGCTGCCAGTGCTACCGCAGTGGTATCTGAGCCACCACGGCCAAGCGTAGTGATATCGCCGCTCGAGGTGATACCTTGAAAGCCGGTCACGACGGGAACGATGCCGGCTTGAATATCGTTGAAAAGGGCTTGAGGATTAATACTGGTGATGCGCGCTTTGGTATGCACCGGGTCGGTCATAATGCCGGCCTGACCGCCAGTATAAGAGCGCGCGGGACAGCCTTTCTCATTTAACACCATGCTGAGCAACGCAGCTGCCACCTGCTCACCGGTAGCAATCAAAGCATCGTATTCACGATGGCAAAGCTTTTGGCAAGCTTGATTGCTAAGCGCAATCAGACGGTCAGTTTCTTTGGCTTGGGCAGAAGTCACAACGACTACCTGGTTGCCTTGCTGACGGCTGGCAATAACGATATCAGCCACTCGCTGCATATTTTCCAGCGTCGCAACCGAAGTTCCACCAAACTTTTGTACGATTAATGGCATATCAGCACCTGTAATTTCCTTGGTCTCTCAATTATGCCTCAATTTTAAGCTTAAGCCATTGCTCAACTTTAGGCTTTAAGTAGTTGATATCCTTGATATTTGCCGAACCTTGCGCTAGATCAGCCCGACCGCCACCCTTGCCCTGCAATTCTTCTGAAATCCAGTTTAACAATTCATTGGCAGCGATATCATTTAATTCTTTACTCACAGCAACCACATAATTCAATCGCGCATCACTCGGCGCAAATAGCACAATGACATAATCCGCTGCCTGGTTTTTTAAGTCTTCCGCCGCTTCACGTAATTGCTTGGCATCAATCTCAGGCAATAATGCAAATATCAGCTTTATTTCATTGATAGAATTTAAATTTTTGATTGAATCCTGCAACAACTCTCGAACTTTTTGCATCACAAATTGCTCAAGCTGTTTACGCAATTCACGATTTTCTGCCAATTGCTGCTCCAAACGCACTTCTAACTCATCCGGCTGTGCTTTTAGCATAGCACTCAATTTTAACTGTTGATTTTCTAATTGACGCAGACGTTGAAACGCACGCTTGCCAGTCAGCGCTTCGATCCGGCGCACGCCGGATGCGATGCCAGTTTCCTGAATGATTTTAAATAGGCCAATATCGCCGGTTTTATCAACATGGGTACCACCACATAATTCAGTGGAAAATTCGCCCATGCTGAGAACACGCACCTGATCACCATATTTTTCATCGAATAAAGCCATGGCGCCGCGTTTTTTAGCCTGCTCGAGCGACAAATACTCAATTTTCGAAGTCAGGTTAGCGCGGATCTGCTGATTGACCAAGTCTTCGACTTGCTCAATTTCCTCACGAGTCAACGCTTTAAAATGCGCAAAATCGAAACGCAGGCGATCTGGCGCTACCAACGAGCCTTTTTGGATAACATGCGTACCTAACACACGTCTCAAAGCCTCATGCAGCAAGTGCGTCGCAGAGTGATTCAACATGGTTTCAAAACGAATTGAATCGACTTCAGCCGTCACTTTAACGCCGGGTTTTAGCTTGCCTTTAAGCAGCTTACCCAAATGCAAATAAACCATGCCTTTTTTCTGCGTGTCATTGACTTGAAATTCACCACCATCAAACAAGAGCACACCTTTATCGCCAACCTGGCCACCGGATTCCGCATAGAATGGCGTCCGATCTAAAATCACCGCGGCTTCACCGCCAGCATTTAATTCAGTGACTGCTTGCTCGCCTTGCCATAATGACAAAATTTCTGCTTCAGCAGAAAAGCTTTCATAACCGATAAACTCGGTTTCACCTTCATAATTAACTTCATTTCCCATGTCTTTGAATTGGCTAGCTTTTTGTGATCTCTCTTTTTGCTGATGCATCAATTGCTCAAAGCCGGCCAAATCGAGTTTCAAACCTTGCTCGCGTGCAATGTCCTGGGTCAAATCAACCGGAAAGCCATAAGTGTCATATAACTTGAAAATTATCTGACCCGACAATAGCTTGGAGCCGTTTTGCAAAGTATCAGATAATATTTTCATCCCCTGCGCCAAGGTGCCAGCAAACAGCTTTTCCTCATGCTTGACCACCTGAGCAATCATATTTTCATTTGCCACTACTTCGGGATAGGCTGCCTTCATGAGCTCGACCACTTTCGACACCAATAAATAAAGAAAAGGCTGATGCTGGCCTTGTTTAAAACCATGACGAACCGCGCGGCGCATAATGCGGCGCAATACATAACCACGACCCTCGTTGGAAGGCCTGACCCCATCCTGAATCAAAAAGACAATCGCGCGCATATGGTCAGCGATCACTTTCAGTGAAGGCTCATCCGGCTTAGCCGGTACATAATTTCTCACTGCGACAATCAATTCACGGAACAAATCAATTTCATAATTGCTAAACACGCCCTGCATCGCCGCCGAGATTCTTTCAAGACCCATGCCAGTATCGACCGAAGGCTTAGGCAATGGCATCAATTTTCCACTGGCATCGCGCGCAAACTGCATGAAAACCAGGTTCCAGATTTCGGTATAGCGGTCGCCTTCACTACCCGGAAATCCTGGCGGCGCACCGGGAACGCTTTCCCCATGATCATAAAAAATTTCACTACAAGGACCACAAGGGCCGGTATCACCCATCGCCCAGAAATTATCTTCATCACAACGGGAAAAACGTTTCGGATCAATTTTCATTTTATCGATCCAAATCGCTTCGGCTTCTTTGTCATCTTTATAAACCGTCACCCAAAGTTTTTTCTTGGGCAATTTCAACTCCTTCGTTAAAAAATCCCAAGCATACAGAATCGCCTGCTCTTTAAAATAATCGCCAAAACTGAAGTTGCCTAACATTTCAAAAAAGGTGTGATGGCGAGCGGTATAGCCAACGTTTTCCAGGTCATTGTGTTTGCCGCCAGCACGAACGCAACGTTGCACGCTGACAGCAGTGGGGTATGGGGCAGGTACATTGCCCAAAAAGTAATCTTTAAATTGCACCATACCGGAGTTGGTAAAAAGTAGACTGGGGTCGCTCGCAGGCACTAAAGAGCTGCTGGCAACGGCGGTATGTGCATTTTTTTTAAAATATTCTACAAACGCTTTGCGGATGTCTTGAGTTTTCATGGGAGCCTTGTTAATGCAAAAGTTATGAAATATACCATCATGCGATTCTTGATCGCTAGCATGCCGTGTAGAGAACACTTTTTTTAAAAAAATCCGGGTTATTAATTTTTTTTTAATCAACTTCTCTTAAAGTGACGAAATTGTATTTACCAAAAGAACAAGATGAGAACTTTGATTAAGTTAAAAAAATCGGCTGAAAGATTGTCTAAAAAATTGTCAGAACAATATCCGCCAAATAACACCCCCAACTTACAACTGAGAGAGCAGTTAATTATCAAGTATTCCGAGCATGTTTTAACAGCTTTCAATCAATGCAAGGATGTTAATGATCTTGAACTTTTTTTAAAGGATAACTGGGTCTTGATTAATGGAACGATGCTGGCTTATACAGCCATGCCAAAAAGTCCGATTACCTTGTTTCTATGTGAAGTAGCAAAATATGTTGCTCAAAAACAAACGAAAACAGGGGAGGAAATATCTCCTATTAAATTATTAATGCCTGGCGTTAATATCTATCACCTCACTGAAGCCCAAAGAAACCTTGATAAATTGGCTTTGGTACAAGTACTCAAGACCCATGTATTGGGGGAAAATGGCCAATATCTTGTTCCTGTCGAAATAGTAACAACACTCAAATTAGACGACAATTTAACAAAAATCCCCAACCCCTATTATGAATTAGACGAACATGAGGAAACGCGCCAGTATCTCAGCAACGCTGAGCTAGACAGGCTATTTTCCCACAGCCCAATGACTCAAGCATTGCAGCAGGCAATAGCAGCGTACACAGAATCGATTGATACAAACACGTTACTCGGTCGACTCAACACGTTACTGCGCTTCATGTTATACAACAGCGTCTGGGGAATTGGTAGTGAGGAATTCGCAGCTTCTGGGGGCATGAGTGCTGTTGACAATTTTTTTAAATATTATGCTCAATTGACTGAAGAACAAAAAAAACAGATACCTGAAGCTCTCTCAAAAGAATTGGGCTTGTTGTGGTCATACTCTTTTTTGGATATAGATGAACTGGGAAAAAGAGGTCTCTCACGCATTGGAAGCTGTATGGCCACTCGTCATGATGAGTTAAAAAAAGCAATGCAAGGACACAAAGTTACTTTATCACAAATAACAATCAGCGAAAAACAAAAAGAAAACTTAATTGAAGAGAAAATCAAAAATTACGAACGAACAATAAGTGATTTAGCTAAAACCTTGCAAGAGGGAAAATACCTGGGACAAGATCCGCTCGGCGCCACTAAAAAATTACTCGATGCATTAAAGGTAACTTTTCAACCAGGCTCGTTTGAGGAATTATGTGCTCTTTTAAACCCGTTAAGCCCAGAGGAGATAAAAGAAGTTTGTGGCATTGAAGGCGTGGCTGAAAAAATAGCCAATACAATAGCCCGCATGGAACAATGGGTTATTTACATTCATCAAACGCCAAACGCCAAATTGGCAGCATTATTGTCAGCTGTTGGAGGGGCGCTGTTTACTCAATTAATAAAAGCCCCTCACGACTTATCAGCGATGCTAATCAGTTTACGACCTGATCAGATTGCTATTATTTGTGAGTCGTTAAAAAACAGATTAACTGACTTCATAATAACAGCCAAAGATTTTAGCAATATGCTTGTACACCTTTCCTTCGAACAATGCACTGTTGTTTGTGAAGCATTAAAAAGAAAATTAGCTGACATCATAAAAACAGTGGGTGATTTTAACAGGGTGCTTGAGAAGCTTTTACCTGAACAACGCACTGCTGTTTATGAAACATTAAAAAACAAATTGCCTGACATGATAAAAACAACTTTGGATTTTAAAAGCGTACTTGAGTATCTTTCTCCCGAGCAAATCACTGCTGTTTGTGAAGCATTAAAAGACAAATTAGCTGACCTCATAAAAACAGGTGAAGATTTTCACAGGGTGCTTGATCGGCTTTGTGTGCCCAAACAACGCACTGCTGTTTATGAAGCATTAAAAGACAAATTAGCTGATATCGTAAAAACAGTGGGTGATTTTAACACGGTGCTTGAGAAGCTTTTACCTGAACAACGCACTGCTGTTTATGAAACATTAAAAGACAAATTAGCTGGCATCGTAAAAACAGTGGGTGATTTTAACACGGTGCTTGAGAAGCTTTTACCTGAAC
>CAYTUN010000031.1:7886-23853 GCA_964441315.1 uncultured Gammaproteobacteria bacterium
GTACTTGAGTATCTTTCTCCCGAGCAAATCACTGCTGTTTGTGAAGCATTAAAAAACAAATTAGCTGACATCATAAAAACAACTTGGGACTTTAAAAGCGTACTTGAGTATCTTTCTCCCGAGCAAATCACTGCTGTTTGTGAAGCATTAAAAAACAAATTAGCTGACATCATAAAAACAACTTGGGACTTTAAAAGCGTACTTGAGTATCTTTCTCCCGAGCAAATCACTGCTGTTTATGAAGCATTAAAAGACAAATTAGCTGACATCATAAAAACAGGTAAAGATTCGAGTGATGTGAGAGATATCGACGATATCCGCGATATCTATGACACGCTTCCCAATGCCAACAAGGCTAGCTTTAAAGAAATTATTGCTCAAATTGCCATTAAAAATTTTACTGAACACCCGGAAATTGCAAAAATTTCGCTTTGGAAAGAAAATAAAAGCCCAAAGTTGGAAGAAATAAGAGATTTTATGTTATCACTTGATTCCTCAGGCAGTGGGTTTTTTTCAAGAAAGAATGATTCTACTTCTAAGAACAGCTTGATTAAAATGGGTTTAAATACAAAGAACCTTAATGACGATTTTGAGCTTATCATCTCACTTTTAAATTTAAAGTCAGAGCCGACCGTAGATCATTCTTTAAAACTATGCTGAATTCCGTTGAAATGTTTTTAAGTATATGAATGGTTAAATGTGAATCTAAGCAAATGCCCTTTCGAGACAGAGAAAACCAGTAGATGTCAAAAATTGAAATCGTCATTAATGATTTTAAAATTCATCCATTACAAAGCCGCGCTGATAAAAAAAACGCAGCTGCTTTGCTTTTTCGCTTGCATTTTTCGACCATTTTCCCTGAAATTTTTTTAAAAATAATTGCCTAAAATTATCCTGCCAGTCGATTTCTTCTTGCTGTAATGCAGCGGAAATTTCATCAGGGCTAACGCCTTTGGCTTGCAATTCCATACGGATTCTTTGTGGGCCATAACCTTGATTGGCGCGGTGACGTGCATACGCAAAAGCAAACCGCTGATCCGATTGCCAGCCTTTTTCGGCAAATTCGTCAAGGCAATTATTAATCTCTGCTTCGGGAAAACCGGATTGGGATAATTTTTCACGCAATTCTTTGCGGGCGTAGTCGCGTCGGGCTAGGTATTTTAAAGTTTTAGATTTAACGCTGCTCATGGAGCGGAAACCTTTTATCGGTAATTTTGGGTTTTCTTGAAAGCACTAGAGCTTGATATTAAGCAATATTTTACTGGCGTAGATAATTTATTACCCCTCATCCGCGCCTCACGGGCACCTTCTCCCACAAGGGGAGAAGGACAACTTTACGAACATCTGCCAAATAATAAAGCCCTGTGCAATAAAATATACCTAATTATAAAATGCTATTGAATTTTGAAGAGACCCTTCTCCCCCTTGCGGGAGAAGGTGCCCCAACGGGGCGGATGAGGGGTGGTTGCCCTTGCCCCCGACATACCCCCCCCTTGAAATAAAGCACTTAACGAAGATTACTACTCCTCATCCGCCATCGCCTCAGCAGCCGTCAGAGCTGGTGCCCCTATCGTCACTGCCTTGGCTCGAATTTGCGCTTCAATTTCATTGGCAATTTCAGGATGCTCTTTTAAATAATCGCGCACATTATCTTTGCCTTGGCCGATGCGGTCTTTGCCGTAGCTGTACCAGGTACCGGCTTTTTCAACGATGCCGTATTGTGCGCCTAAATTAATCAGCTCAGCCTCGCGCGAAATGCCTTCGCCATAGTAAATTTCAAATTCAGCTTGACGAAACGGCGGCGCGACTTTGTTTTTGACGACTTTGACGCGGGTCTCGTTACCTAAAATTTCATCACCTTTCTTAATAGCACCAGTGCGGCGAATGTCTAAGCGCACTGAAGCATAGAACTTAAGTGCATTACCACCCGTTGTCGTTTCCGGATTGCCAAACATCACACCAATCTTCATACGGATTTGGTTAATGAAAATCACCAAAGTGTTAGAGCGTTTAATATTAGCGGTGAGTTTACGCAGGGCTTGCGACATGAGGCGCGCTTGCAGGCCCATGTGAGAATCGCCCATTTCGCCTTCGATTTCAGCTTTGGGTGTTAATGCCGCTACTGAGTCAATGACGATCAGGTCTACCGCGCCAGAACGCACCAACATATCGGTAATTTCCAATGCCTGCTCACCCGTGTCTGGCTGCGAGACGAGCAATTGGTCAATATTGACACCTAATTTTTGCGCATAATAACGATCCAGCGCCTGTTCTGCGTCGACAAAGGCAGCAGTGCCACCCATTTTTTGACACTCGGCAATCACTTGCAAAGTCAAAGTTGTTTTACCTGAAGATTCTGGACCATAGATTTCGACGATCCGGCCACGCGGTAAACCACCAATTCCTAAGGCAATATCCAATGCCAACGAACCCGTGGGAATCGCTTCAATGTCGACCACTGAGTCATCACCCAAGCGCATCACTGAACCTTCACCAAATTGTTTTTTGATTTGACTTAACGCTGCATCTAAAGCTTTCTGACGATTTGCTTCCATCTCTCATACCTCATTTATATTGAAAGGTTAAAATTGATTGTGCTGTTTTCTGCTTTGTGCTTAAGCAGTTAAACAAAAGAGAAAACAGATAAATTTAACCGACACGACTTGTTGAAGAAATACCGTAGCGCAGTATATACCCAACACACCTCGGGATGCGAGTTTTAATGCGCCACTTTTGGCGCATTAAAACTCGCATCCCGAGGTGTGTTGGGTATATCAAGGTTGCTAGTCAGGCTCGGAATTTTTTGCCATAATCGCCGGGATAAAAAGCACCTGGCAAAAAAATGGAAAATAATTCGGAATTAATACGAGCATTGACTGCAATTAAATTGGAATCGCTGATTTACGCGCTGATTTTTTTAGTTATTGGTATCGTACTCGCCAAAGTCTTGAGTAAACTTTGCAGCCGATTTTTACAAAACCGGCTAGCGGTTCATCAATTGCGTTTATTAAAACGCTTTGTTTACTACACCACTCTAATCATATTTTTTGTTGCAGCGCTGCAACAACTAAACGTGAAATTAAGCTTATTTCTTGGCGCCGCTGGTATTGTCACCGTTGCCATCGGCTTTGCTTCGCAAACTTCCGTTTCTAATATTATCAGCGGATTATTTTTAATCACGGAAAAACCATTTGTGATTGGCGATACCATTGTATTAAGTGATGGCACTAAAGGCGAAGTACTTTCGATTGATTTATTATCGATTAAATTGCGTACGGTGGATAATTTATTTATTCGCGTGCCCAATGAAAATTTAATTAAATCACAAATTATCAATACAACACGTTTTGCCATTCGCCGTTTTGATGCCTATCTTGGCATTGGTTATGAGCAAAATATTGATAAAGTTAAAAAAGTTTTGTTTGAAGTCGCAGAAAATAATCCAGATGCATTAAAAGAACCGCTACCCAGCTTTACTTTCATAGGCTTTGGCGATTCAGCGATTAATATTGAATTTTCCGTTTGGGCACAAAAAGAAAATTATTTTTTATTGCAAAATTCGCTCCAACAAGACATCAAAGAAGCCTTTGAAAAAAACCAGATTAATATGCCATTTCCGATTCGTAGCATTAATTTCCTTAACCCCATCCCTTCTAATAAATCAGCATGACAAATCTAGCGATCATCTTAAATAGCTTTATTTTGTTCGTGCTAATCGTAAGTGTCATTTACATCATCCGCACCCAACTAAAACTCACCGCTTTAGCCCAAAACACCGCCGAACAAAATAAAGAGCAACAAATTAAAAATGAAGAACGCCACAATTATCAGGATCAAACGCGTAATTATTTAATTCAGCTACTCAATCAACAAAAACAGGAAGCGAGCGAACAACGCTCGCAGTTCGACAAACATCAATTAGAAACTTTTAAATTATTGCAAGATAGCCTGCAAAAAGGCATGCAAGACATCAGTCAGCAAATTAATACTGTGTTACACAAAAATACCGAAACACTTGATAAAAAAGTCACGCAATTAACGCAAGAAACCAATCAGCGTTTGCAAGAAATTAGCGGTCATGTGGATAAACGTTTATCGGAAGGTTTTGAAAAAACCACAGCGACATTTACCGATGTGGTTAAACGTCTGGCAATTATTGATGAAGCGCAGAAAAAAATCGCCGATTTATCGAGCAATGTGATTTCCTTGCAGGAAATTCTCGTTGATAAACGTTCACGCGGCGCTTTTGGCGAAGTGCAATTAAGCGCTTTAATCAGCAATGTTTTGCCCGAAACGACTTACCAATTGCAATATACTTTATCCAATCATATGCGCTGCGATTGTATTTTATTTTTACCAGAACCGACCGGAAATATTGTGATTGATGCTAAGTTTCCGTTGGAAACTTATCAGAAACTTATTAGTGTTGAGTTATCTGAAAGCGAACGTAATAAAGCGACGACACAGTTTGCACGTGATATTAAAAAACATATTGATAATATTGCTGACAAATACATTATTCTAAATGAAACCTCTGATGGCGCGATGATGTTTATTCCGGCTGAAGCGATTTTTGCTGAAATTCATGCGCATTATGCTGAAATCGTCGCTTACGCCCAACGTCGTAAAGTTTGGATGGTTTCACCTACCACCATGATGGCAGTATTAACAACAGTTCGCGCGGTATTAAAAGATGCTGATACACGCAAACAGGCGCATATTATTCAAGAGCATCTGAGCGGTTTAAGTAAAGATTTCAATCGTTTTCAAGATCGCATGGAAAAATTGGCTTTGCATATTAAACAGGCGAATCAAGATGTCGAAGAAGTTGCGGTTTCATCGCGTAAAATTATGAGTAAGTTTAATAAAATTGAGCAAGTTGAATTGAAGGAAGAGAAATTGCCGTTGATAACAGAAACGAGTCAACAAAAATTGAGCGACGACTTGTTTTTGCGCGAGTTTTGCGTGGGTGATCTCTAATTTCAGGTTACCTAAGTGTGGAATTTGGTGAAATAAACGATCCATAAATAAAAACTAATTTTTAATAATTTGAACGCAAGCATCCTACTTTTCAACAACAACCCTAAGCGCTTTCGGCAAAGCAAAAGTTATTGTTTCCTGCGTGCCACTGAGCTCTGTCACCTCATTACCACCCCACTCCTTTAATTTAGCCACCACTTCCTGTACCAGAATTTCCGGAGCTGAGGCGCCAGCAGTGACGCCAACAGTTTTAGCATTTTTAAACCAATCCGCTTGTAAATCCGCAGCGCCATCGACCAAATAAGCGCTTCGGCCCAGGCGTTCTGCTAATTCTTTTAGACGATTGGAATTGGAGCTATTAGTAGAACCCACAACGATAACGACTTCCGCTTCCTGACTTAATAATTTAACTGCATCCTGGCGGTTCTGTGTCGCATAACAGATATCTTCCCGCTTGGGAGAACGGATCGAGCTGAAGCGTTGACGTAATTTTTCAACGATTTTAATCGTATCATCGACCGACAAGGTTGTCTGAGTGACAAGCGTCAAACTTTCGGGGTTTTTGACCACCAACTGATCCACATCCGCTTCTGATTCAACCAAATAAATCCCACCTGCCGGATTATTGTATTGCCCCATGGTGCCTTCAACTTCAGGATGTCCCGCATGGCCCACCAGAATGCATTCCTCACCACTGCGGCTACAACGCGCCACTTCCAGATGGACTTTAGTCACCAAAGGGCAAGTCGCATCAAATACTTGAAGGCCACGCTCTGAAGCTTCACGACGCACCGCCTGCGAAACACCATGCGCAGAAAAAATCACCGTGCTACCAGCGGGAATTTCCGCAATTTCATCGGTAAAAATAGCGCCACGCTCACGCAGGCGATCGACCACATGCTTGTTATGGACTACTTCATGGCGGACATAAATCGGCGCGCCGAGTAAATCCAAAGCACGCTCAACGATATCAATCGCCCGGTCAACACCGGCACAGAAGCCGCGGGGGTTGGCTAAAAGAATTTTCATGAGATTATTAGCTTTTCAATATTAGTAAAGGAACGTCATAATAGCACAAATAGTTATAGGCTTTTCAGTTAATTAGCTTTAACACAAAAGCAGCTAATAATAATTAAACGAGGTTTATATGGGACAAAATTTTTCACGGTTTTTTTGCGGAGCTGACAACTCAGTACAACAACCAAAAATAGTTATTTT
Source organism: uncultured Gammaproteobacteria bacterium (assembly GCA_964441315.1). Lineage (GTDB taxonomy): Bacteria > Pseudomonadota > Gammaproteobacteria > CAYTUN01 > CAYTUN01 > CAYTUN01. The sequence continues at coordinate 14,085 of CAYTUN010000031.1, forward strand.
GTCTGATTCAAGCAGCACTCAAAGCAAACTTGATTTCCAATTCAGCATACGATTTCCAGAACCAGCAGAAATATTAGATCAAGCAGTAAAATTAACTGACGAAGAAATCGAAGGCTTGGAAAGCTTTTTGCAGAAATACAAACCGAATATTTTAGTCACTTTTGAAAAAAGTGAAATTCTTACGATCACTTCGATCAATAAAACGCAAGATAAATTTATAGTAAAAGCCGGCGATTCTAATTATAGCCAAAATGAAAAAAGTATAATTTTATCTCCAGATTATATTTATAAAACCATTAAAGATTTTTTTAATAGCCAAACTGATGAAAGAATTTTCACTAATCAGCTTTGCTCAGATCTGTTTGATATAGGCATATTTCCTCTCAATCAAAATTTCTTACTACATGCCTTGATAAAATACAAAGAGATTTTAAAAAACAATTATAGCAGCATGGATTCGACTGAACAAAAAATATTTTTAAACTTAACTAACTTTATTCGTTATTTCAAAATTAACCAATCCACTAATGGAAACTGCATCGAAAACTTGGAAGATTTAATTAATTTAGTCAAAGATAACCAATCAATTGAATCAAAAAAATTGCTTCAAGACCAAAATTTTGGATTTAATGAAGAAGACTTAACCAACCAAAGCACTGATTGTCAATATGAAATTGAAAGAATAATTACAAAGATTATCAATCCGTTGGCTTTAAGTTCAATTTCTTCAATTACTCACCGCACCTCAACTGCGGGCTCTGCTGGCAAAATGGGAGTTAATCGTTGAATGTCGGAAAAGTTTCTCAATTGGACTTATTAATTAATTTTGATCCATAACCACGGATTATTGCACTATCGATTATTGGTTAAATTACAATATTTTTACAAATCCTCACCTCTAACCATTACCGAGCCATCGCGCTCACTTTGATCACTTAAATATTTCCGACGTGCAACATGCTCGATCAATCGCTGATTGATTGCGAAAATTTTTAATAAATTTTTATTATCGGCCCGCAAATAATCTGTCAATGTCTCCTCGCTAATTACGCAACGCACGGACTTATCACCATCCGCTCCCAAAAAATCACGCTTTGTATCGAACGAGAGTACTCTGCTTTTGGCTGCGGAAAATCCAGGCGGCTTTGATCAACCATACCTAATACCGTCAATATATTTAAAATCGACGATAATTGAATATCTTTTTCGCCATTTTCAAAACGCGATAAGGTCGGTGTGCTAACTTCTGCTAATAATGCTAATTGCTGCTGCGTTATTTTTTGCTGCTTGCGTCGGTATTTCGCTTCTTCAACGAGTAGCGGCCAGTTGATTGAAAACTTTCGTTCCATCGTCTCTCCATCCAGTTAATTAATTTTTGACGTAATTTTTTGGTGCCAACAAGTGAATTTTCTATTGCGTTTATTGCAATCGGCAATTGCTTTCCTAAATTTTCGATTGCTTTATAAACTGCTGCTTCTGAAAGACCAAAATTTTTTCCCAGCATTAGCAAGTGCTTAAATTCTAGCTTCACCAAACGAGAATTTTTTATGCCTGCAATTATTAAAGCGCTATCAGAATATTCAGGAAAAATTGCTGCTGCAACACAATCATAAAGCGGTGTTAAACGATAGCCTTGCGCCGTATGAAACATCGCGAAATTTTTTAAATGCGCATCGCTATTACCGACTAAGAAAGCAGCTAAGATTCGTTGATATAAACGATAAACTTCTAAAGGCATACAACCCGGTGTTTGATAAATAAAATTCGCCATGTCTTCATAAATTAAGTCATAACCAAAACCCAGCAAGAGTGCGAAACGGTTATTCGAATTAACACCAAGGGCCCTAGCCTACACATCTCGATACCAATCTTCAGCAACAAGGTTATCAAAAAAAGGATAAAGGCCGTATTCAGAAATATGTGACTCAGCCTGTAACGGCAAACTATGCGCAATCGCTGGGTAGCCTGCTTTCAAGTAATCAGCGTCATAAGTAAAAACATATCTTTCCCCTGGCTCCTGCTGCAATCTGCCCGCAAGAATTTCCTCTGCTTTGCTCGCAGAAACTTGAGTAAAATAGACTTTGCCCCAAAGAGAAGTTGCCATATAAAATATATTTTATATTAATTGAGGTAAGAATTTAAAAATATAATATATTTTATATTTGTCGGCGGTAAAACTGTATAAAATAAAATATATTTTATATTTTTATTTTTTACGAAAATAAGCAAACGCCAGCAAAATAGCACCCACCACAATCGCGCTATCAGCAATATTGAAAGTTGGCCAATAATATTGTTGGTAATGCAGTGAAATAAAATCCGTCACTTTTCCTTGCAGTAGGCGGTCGATTAAATTACCGATGGCGCCGCCTAAAACCAGTGATAGTGAAAATGCTTTTAGTTTCTGATTGGCGGTATAGCCTAATATCCAAATGATAATCGCAATCGAAATAGCAGCAGATAATATCGAAAAGAAAATCGTGCTGATTTCTGGGTAATTGCTAAGAAAGCTAAAGGCAGCGCCTTTGTTGAACATTAATGTGAAATTGAAAAATGGCGTGATAATTTTTGGTTGGTAAGGAAGAAGATAATTTAGCGCCAGCCATTTTGTCGCTTGGTCTAATCCAATAATTAATAATGAAAGCCAGAACCAGTTGGCGTTTTTTAGATTGAATTTCATTGCGTTATCCTTTTTTGTCATTGCGAAAGAAAAACGTAGGGGGGATTAGCGAAGCGTAATCCACCGTTAAGCCTTGCAGTTTTAACAGACTTCGTAAAAGCGGTGGATTACGCTTCGCTAATCCCCCCTACGAAAACCTTTTCCTTGTCATGGCGAGGGAGCGTAAGCGGACGCGGCAATCTCCTGACACCAAGTCCGCACTAGAGACGCTAGTGCTCGCTAAAATCAGGAGATTGCCGCGTCCGCTTACGCTCCCTCGCCATGACAAGTAGATCAAGCAAACAAACGCGACTCGCCTTGCGGCGTTTCAATATTGACTACACAGCGCTCACAAATTTCCGGATGGTTTTTATTTTTACCCACCGAAACTACCCGATGCCAGCAGCGGCTGCATTTTTTATGTTCACTAGCTTTTATTTTAATAGCCAACTTGTATTTCGCCCCATCAAAATTTATTTCATCCACATCAAATTCAGCTGCATCTATTATTTTTGAAAATTCTAGTTCTGATACAATAAAAACAAAACGCAGCTCATTATTTAATGCATTGAAGTAATCATATATTTCATTTTCATCAATCTCCTCACCTTTAAAAGCAATGGCCCTCGCTGACACAGACATTTTAACGTTTGCTTCCAAACTCGATCCCATCAAGCCGGCATTGCGTGCTCCTTCAATGTTTTTATTTACTCCATCACGTACCAAACGCATTAGCTCCCAATAATCTAAAGCACGTTGCTTTAAACTTTTTTGAATACTTGGTTTTAGACCGTGATAAGTTTTTCTGTAAATGCCGATTAAATTATCCTGCTCTATTTGCAAATCCGGAAATTCATACCACTCATTCAAAAATACCGATTCCGCCTTTTTACCAGGTAAATACTGCCAAATTTCTTCCGCAGTAAAACTTAAAATTGGCGCCAACCACCTGATAAAAGCTTGCAGTAAATAATACAAAGCCGTCTGCGCACTGCGGCGCATTAAACTATTTTTTGCACCGGTGTATTGACGATCTTTGATAATATCCAAATAAAAACCGCCTAATTCATTCACGCAAAAATTATGCACTTTGTGAATAATTTGATGAAAAGAATAATTATGATAATGCGCGATAATTTCCTGCTGTAAATTTTCTGCGTAAATTAATAACCAACGATCCAGCGATAACAATTTATCCATGGATACAAAATCTTTCTCCGGATCAAAATCATGCAAATTTGCCAATAAAAACCTTGCGGTATTACGAATACGCCGATAAGTTTCGCCTAAGCGTTTTAAAATCTCATCCGAAATCGCCACTTCATCACGATAATCACTGGCCGCCACCCAAAGCCGCAAAATATCCGCCCCTTGCGTGTCCCAAATTTTTTCAGGCGCAATCACATTGCCGAGTGATTTTGACATCTTGCGGCCTTTTTCATCGACGGTGAAACCGTGAGTGATAATTTGTTCATAGGGCGCTTTTGATTCAGAAGCGATGGATAAAATTAATGAGGACTGAAACCAACCGCGATACTGATCGGAACCTTCTAAATAAACTTCAGCAGGAAATTTTAATTCTTCGCGTTGTTCCAACACGGAATAAAAACTCGCGCCAGAATCAAACCAAACATCCAACGTATCAAAAGATTTTTGGTAATTTTCTGCTTCTTTCCCTAATAATTGATTTAAGTCTAAATCATGCCAAGCTTCGATGCCGGATTGTTTAATGGCTGGTAAAATTTTTTCAAATAATTTCACCATATCGGCATGCACTTGGTCGGTTTCTTTATGCAAAATTAAAGGAATCGGCGTGCCCCAGGCACGTTGTCTTGAAATACACCAATCTGGACGTTGCGCGAGCATCCGCTGCATGCGCTCTTTACCCCAATCGGGTAGCCATTTAATTTTTTCTACTGCAGTCTCTGCGTGTGCACGCAAATTTTTTTCATCCATTTTGACAAACCATTGCGACGTTGCACGAAAAATTAAAGGGATTTTATGGCGCCAGCAATGTGGATAACTATGCGCTAAATTTTCATTGGCTAATAAAGCAGAATGATTTTTTAATAATTCAATAATAAGAGGGTCAGCTTCTTTAATAGATTTACCCGCAAGAAATTCGACATCCGATTTAAAATAACCGCGCGCATCAACTGGATTATTCATTGGCAAATGATATTTTTGCCCGACAATATAATCTTCTTGTCCATGCGCAGGCGCGGTATGCACGGCGCCAGTTCCTGTTTCTAAAGTGACGTGTTCACCTAAAATAACCGGAACAGTTTTTTCGTAAAATGGATGTTTTAAAGATAAATTTTCAAGTGCGTGTCCAGAAAATTCAGCTACAATCTTATAATCAGAAATTTGATAACGATTTAAACAAGCCTGCATTAATTCTTTGGCAACAATAATTCCTCTGCTACCGATATCAATTAACACATAAGACAAATCAGGGTTAACTGCAACTGCTTCATTTGCCGGCAATGTCCACGGCGTGGTGGTCCAAATAATGAGAAAAATTTCCTTGCTGAATGAAGAATTAATATTTAATACAGAAGGATTAATCAATTTAAATGACACATCGATAGCAGGCGATTTTTTCTCCTGATATTCTACTTCTGCTTCAGCTAAAGCTGATTGGCAGGCAATACACCAATGCACTGGCTTTTCACCGCGCGCAATGTGGCCGGTTTCATAGAGCTTAATAAATAACTGCATAATGCCAGCTTCATAAGAAGGCGACATTGTTGTATAAGGATTTTGCCAATCCGCTAAAATACCTAAACGCTGAAAGGATTGCTTCTGCAATTCAATATATTTTTTTGCATGTTCACGGCAAGCGGCACGAAATTCTTTTGCAGAAACCTTTTCACCTGCTTTGCCAATTTCTTTTTCAACATTCAATTCAATCGGTAGACCATGACAATCCCAACCAGGAACAAAGCAGGAAAATTTGTGAGATAAATTTTGAGATTTAATAACAATGTCTTTTAAAATTTTATTCAGTGCGTGGCCGATATGAATATTTCCGTTTGCATACGGTGGGCCATCGTGCAGGATAAATTTTTCCTTTCTATGAGATTCTTTTTTGATTTGCTCATAAATATTTTTTTCTTGCCAAAATTTTACCCATTCCGGCTCCCGTTGCGCCAAATTGGCTTTCATTGGAAATTCTGTTGTGGGTAAATTTAAAGTATTTTTGTAGTCAGTTGTCATCTGAAATTGAACCTTTATCAATATCTTTTTTAAAAACAGAAAATGGAAGAGGGTTTTTATTTCCCCTCATCCGCCCCTACGGGGCACCTTCTCCCACAAGGGGAGAAGGCAATATTATTTTTCCTAAAAAACAAACTTACTAAACAAGCTATGGCATAAAGCTTTCTTGTGAAGCTCCTGATTTGGACCGTTGATTTCAAGGACGAAATCATCGAGCGTACAAGGACGTATTCACAGCGCGTCCAAATCAGGGGCTTCACAAGAAAGCGTACTATTGCGCACTACCTAACATATATATAAAAAATAAATGGAAGAGGGTTTTGGTTTCCCCTCATCCGGCCCTATGGGCCACCTTCTCCCACAGGGGGAGAAGGTAATATTTAATATGCATAATCAATAATCAAAGGCGCATGGTCTGAAAATTTTTCGCCACGGTAGATCATGGCGTGTTTGATTTTATCGCGTAAAATTGGCGTCACAATTTGGTAATCAATCCGCCAACCAATATTGTTTTCCCATGCATGCGGCGCGCGCATCGTCCACCAGGTATATTGATCGGGTTCTTGATTGACTACGCGAAATGCATCAACCAATCCGATTTCATCAAATAATTTATCGAGCCAAGCGCGTTCTTCTGGTAAAAAACCTGAGCTGTTTTGATTGCTGCGCCAGTTTTTTAAATCAATATTTTTATGCGCAATATTCCAATCGCCGCAAATAATAAAGGGTTTATTTTGTTGGCAGATTTTTATTAAATATTTTTCATAAAAATGCATGAATTGATATTTTACCGCTTGCCGTTCATCACCGCTGGTGCCGGAAGGCAAATAGAGCGAGGCAACATGCAGATCATCATCAAACTGCGCTTCGATATAACGCGCTTCTTCATCCGCATAGCCATAATCTAAAGTCGTAATAATTTCTTTCGGTTCTTTTTTAGAAAAAATCGCAACACCACTATAGCCTTTTTTTTGCGCGTCGACATAAGTGCAATAATAGCCTTCCGGAAAAAATAACGGATTTTTCAAATCCACAATATGCGCTTTCACTTCCTGCAGACAAACTACATCAGCATCTTGCGTCTGTAACCAAGCGAAAAAACCCTTTTTCGCCGCAGAACGAATTCCATTGGCATTAAAACTAATCACACGAAATTTTTTCATGAAGTTTAAATGGCATTTAAAAAGGAATATCGAGGCTATTATCAATCGCCAGCATTTGCGCCCGAAATTCATTTTGAATTTTTTTCAAATTCGCTTCAGTATCAGCTTCAAAACGTACGGTTAAACAAGGTGTTGTATTTGACATGCGCACCAATCCCCAGCCAAACGAAAAATCCGCGCGTAACCCGTCAATGCGATTAATTTGCGCACTATCAAACTTTGCCTGTTGCGCAAAATTTTCCATAAATAATTTTTTCTTATCTTCTGCCAGTGGCACTTTTAATTCTGGTGTATTAATACTATTTGGCACCGTTTCAAATAAATCCGTTACGGATTTATCTTGTTTGCTAATAATTTCCAATAAACGGCAGCCGGTATAAAGCCCATCATCAAAACCAAACCAGCGTTCTTTAAAGAAAATATGCCCTGACATTTCACCAGCCAATAATGCATTTCTTTCCTGCATTTTCGCTTTCACAATCGAATGACCGGTTTTCCACATCAGCGGTTTACCACCGGCGCGCGCGATTTCATCAGCTAAATGCTTTGAACATTTCACATCAAAAATAATTTCACAACCTGGATTGCGTGAAATCACATCGCGCGCAAACAATACCATTTGACGGTCCGGCCAAATCACTGCGCCTTTATCCGTTACCATACCCAAGCGATCCGCATCGCCATCAAACGCCAAACCAATATCTGCCTGATTTTTTTTGACCGTATCGATTAAAACTTTTAAATTTTTTTCAATCGTTGGGTCCGGATGATGATTCGGAAAACGGCCATCGACTTCACAAAATAATTCAATCACTTCACAACCCAGCGCTTTAAATAACTCCGGCGCAACAATTCCCGCCACACCATTACCACAATCAATCACCACTTTTAATTTGCGCTTTAATTTCACATCTGAAGTAATCTGTTGAATATACGCTGGAATAATCGGCTTTTTAATTAATTTGCCTTCGCCTTCAATCCAATCATGATGACGAATCCGTTGATATAATTTTTGAATATCATCTTCACGCAAGGTATTTCTATTCAACATAATCTTAATGCCATTGTAATCGGCAGGATTATGACTGCCCGTCAACATCACGCCTGAATACGTCTCAAAATGAAAACACGCGAAATACAAAACCGGCGTCGGCACCATGCCAACATCAATTAATTCCAATCCTGCTTCGATCAACCCCGTCGTCAACGCCTCAAACAACTCCGGCGAAGAAATTCGGCCATCGCGCCCACAAACCAACCGATGGATGCCACGCTCCACCGCCTCCGACCCAATTGAGCGCCCCAAGGTATAAGCGACATTCGCGTCAATCGCCTCCGGCACAATCCCCCGAATATCATAAGCCCGAAAAATATCCTGCCTCGGGTGTTGCACTAACTTTAGGTCTGCCATTTTTAAATTCCTTCATTAAAAATTAGTTAAAAATAAGTAATTTCTTGCTACCTACAATATTCAGCTGCCGCCCCAACAACGGCGACTTCACCCCTCATCCGCCCTTACGGGCACCTTCTCCCGCAAGGGGAGAAGGGGAACTATTAAACAAATTTTCCACTCAATATTTCCTAGCCCCTATCACCATTGTCACTTTTTCGCTTTGTCCATTTCTCACCCCCACCCATACTCATTTGCCACTTCGAGGCAACTGCCCACCCAAACGCAGAAGAAGAACCCCCAAACAACCCACTCCACCCCATTCTCCAACCCCAAACTCCCTATCACCCCCTCCCCCAAAACCACCCAAAAAGCCAAGCCCTGTGCTGGCGGGGGCCTTTAGCAAACCGTGTTTTTCATGGATGAAAAACCCGAGCGTACAGGGACGTATTCACAGCGGGTTTGCTAAAGGCCCCCGCCAGCACAGGGCTTTCTCCTCAAAACTGCCCCGTATGACCAAATCCTCCTGCACCCCGCTCACTCTCCCCAAACTCCTCCACCACAAAAAACTCCACCGCAAACCGACTAATCACCATCAACTGCGCAATCCTTTCCCCCACCTGAATCGTATAGGCCTGATCCGACCGGTTCCAGCAAGAAATCATAATCTCCCCCTGATAATCCGCATCAATCAACCCCACCGAATTCCCCAACACAATCCCATGCTTATGCCCCAACCCCGAACGCGGCAAAATCAACGCCGCCAAATGTGGCTCCTTCAAATGCAAAGCCAACCCCGTCGGAATCAATTCACACTGCCCCGCCGCCAAAACCATCGGTTCCTTAATCAAAGCCCGCAAATCCAACCCCGCCGACCCCAAAGTCGCATGCGCCGGCAAAGGAAACTCCGTCCCCAAACGCGGATCTAATATTTTTAACGCTACTTGTTTGCTTATTGCTTTTTCGTTCATCGAAACATCTATTAATTGCTCAAACATCGCTCCTCCGTTAAGTTTTAAGGAGATTTAAAAATGCTGATTCGCTAGAGCATATACCGCGACTTCACCCCTCATCCGCCCCTACGGGGCACCTTCTCCCGCAAGGGGAGAAGGGAAACCTGGTAGTCATCTACTTTTACATTGAAGGAAAACTTAGTAGTTAGCTTTAGTTATCCTTTTGCATCGGCAGCATCGAAACTAAGGCAGGCAAGGAGTGACCGCCCCTAAATTTTTATAACTGCCTAAACCACCCACTACTCCTAAGCCACCCACCCGCTCCTCCACCCAACCACCCGCCCCCCCGCCCCCAAAGAAACCGCCGCAGGGGATGGTGGGGGGC
>CAYTUN010000032.1:0-23843 GCA_964441315.1 uncultured Gammaproteobacteria bacterium
CATTAAAGACTTACCCGCTTTGATATCTTCGACTACGCGTTTTTTGATTTCATTAAAATCAATCTCTTCAACTGCTTTGGTCTCTAGCATGGTCAACTCCTTAATTCATGGCCCCTGAGTTTAATACGGAACCACTTTCATTTTTAGAATTGACACAGTTTGGCTAACACTCCCTAAAATGATTTATTCCCTTCTTGATATTTTTAAAGACCCTAGCTTATTTTCATTTCTCTGATTCGAGTAATTCTGGTTCTTTTGCTTCCTGATTGAAGTACGATAAAAACTCTATTTTTTTATGAATTATATTAAAATGATTGGTATATTTATTGAGCTTTATTAAAAAATTAACACCATCATCCGAATATTCATTAGATTCGTATAATTTGTGCACGAAATTAATGATAATTTGTCTTTTAATAGTATTACAATCTTGCTGCGCTTTATTAAGCACCCGTTTCATTTGATTAATGTCTTTTTTCCTGGCCTCACAATATTTAATTAGCTCATTTCTATCTCTACTAGCATATAAAAACCCATAAGAAAAATGTGCCTTAATTTTCCAATTTTCATTTATTGGATAAGAAATATTAGTCATAAAATGGGGGGCATCATCCGAGCTTTGCATAGAGCTAAAATAACGATCATAATGCCACTTCCCTCTTGGCAAAAATCTTTTTAGATGAAGCAAGTAAATTACCGCATAGCAGTAATCATAAGGTAAAACATCAATACTATTATCAGATTCCCATTCATCCTGGCTTCCAGTAGTTGTAAAATGGGTACTATTAAACAACAAAGTTAGATCCCAAATATATTTTTTTATTATTCTTGGGCTAGCAAGCTGTTCACAGCAATATTTTATCAAAGATGCAATATCCTTATCTTCTGAAACGAGTCGATTGGATAAAAGATCTTTTGCTTCATAAGCAAAAAAATCATTTGTGTTCAATTTCGGCAAAGTGACCGAAATATCTATAAAACGCTCTAAATATTCAGCAGCTTTTTCCTCTTGATAACCATAAACTTTACTTATGCTGGTTAATAACGCTGGCTTATTCATAGAAAGAACAAAGCAAGTCTGAGGGATGTCAAAAACATGCTTAATAATTTCCAAAACTTGGATGGCAAATGTTGGCTTGCAACGATCTAATTCATCTATAAAAAAATAAAGCACTTTAATTCCGCTTAAATTAATAATTTCTTTTAAGCGCATTTTGAAACCCTGCAACAATGTTTTTCTTATTAAATGTGGATTATCAGGTAAGTTATTATCAGTTTCTGGTAACACTGCTTCCTTAATTTCTTTTATAAAACTTCCTATATCTTCTATATCAACACCAACAAATTTTTTTATCATATCGCTTGACATGCTCGCCGCAAGCTTAGTTGAAGCTAAAAAGATTCCCTTCCCGATAGTTGCTATATCTTTAACTTGTTGTTGTATATTTAATTTGTAAGGAATTAGATCAAACTGAGTAGCCATTTCACCAATGATAGCCACCAAAGGGTCTTCAATATAATCGGCTTTCCATGCATCAAATTTAATAGCAAATTCCGAAACAGAATTTTGCTCTGCTAACCCTCTATTCAAAATTGATTGCCCCCACATATCAATAAAAGTTGATTTTCCCATTCCATAAGGGGCATCAATTGAGATAATCAATGACTTTTTGCTGGCTTCTGCATTAACAAAAGCTGTCAAACTTAAAGCTATTCTCTCCAATTGCTTTGAAGCACAGGCATTTTTAAATGGCGCATTATGAGAATCTTTAAAAATAAAATTATCAAATTCTGATGGACGCTGAGATAAGCTTTTTTTTCCTGCCATTAAATGAATCCTACTAAATAAATTTAACCGAGCCAAATTAGAGCTTTTTTGATTAGCCAATGCAACTGTATTATGACTGCAAAAAACCCAGTTGATCAGGCGAAGTAATGTGGTTTTCAGCAATCATTTCTCGCAGCGTGTCTTTAAGCATTCCTAACGATTGTCGGGGCGAAAGGCGAAATTCTTCCACCAGAATATTCGTGTAATAGCGCACATCGTTGCCCTCCCCTTTGCGCTGATAGCGCAAACTGCCGCGGATATGAATATGTCGCCCCGTGTCCGCCATCTTGGCAATTAGCTCTGCCTGTTTGCCAATAAATACACAGCGATGCGGTTGCTGTATGGTTTTTTCCGCGTGAATAAAATCCTGCGTGTAAACGACCAAGATGGCTAGCGGGTTACCGTTTTTACTGCGTTTTAGTTCGGGCTTTTGCGCGCAAAAGCCGATAATACGAACATCATTATTAAGGCTCATATCGACCCTGAGGATAGCGAATAAAAGGAAATTTTTTCTGAATGTGCAAAGCAATTTCAGCGGCTGTCATTAAGCGGTAAGTTTTTTCTGATGCCTGGTACTGGTAAAAATTACCTGCTTTATCGAGGTTTAAATATTGGCGACTGATAATGTGTTTATATAAAAAAATGGGGGTTCGTATTAATTGCCCCTGCCCCATGAACATAAATTCCTGACAATATTTCATTGGCGCAACTTTTTCCAAAGGCTGCCAGTCGAGTGGAGTGACTATCAAACCCATTTTATTTTTTCTCCGGCTTTAATAATCGGCGATAACGCTTTTCTTTGAACCAGTAGCATTTTTTGGCTTTAATGGGTGGTTTTGATTCTAGCAAAACAATCGCTTGATCCGCTGGCAATTGCAGCATTTCATCCGGTGTCATTAACGCCCGCGATTGAAAGCTGATATTTTGTGAACGCGAATCATGCTGGCCGTAACTACTGCCTGAGGATTTAACTTTCACGGTTTTTTGTCCCAGGGATTGCGAGAAAAACTTGGCATCATCAATGTCATTTAAAGCAAAAGCAATTTTTGCCTTGGTATTTAAAAAGCCTTTGGCATCATGCTGGCCGTAGGTGGCATAAATCTGCGATAAATATTGCACGATCACAATGGCACGCATGCGGTAACTGCGTAGAAAGCTCATGCCTTCTTTTAATTTATCGATTTTCGCTAAATTCCCAAATTCATCCAACAGCGCTAATAAGGGATAAGGTTCTTTTTTTATATCCGGTTCAGCTTGCGTCATCAGATGAATTAATTGTGCCCAAAAAAGGGTTAATAAGGGTTTTAATCGGGTTTTATCGGCATCAGGAATGGTTAAGTAGATGCTCATTTTTTCTTGACGCAATTTTCGCAAATCAAAATCATTTTTGCTGGTGGCATGACGCACCAGGGGATCGGCGAACAAGGTCATTCGTGCATGAAAATCTTTTAAAATGTTTTTTTGCGTTTTTTCCGGATCGGCATTGAGTAAAGAGGCCGCATTTTGAATAAATACCGGTTGAGTAATGGTTTTTTTTACCAATATGAGATTCAGCCAATCAAAAAAATCTTCCTGTTTTGAGAGATCATGGATTTCTGCCAGTGTCGCGGTTTGTTGCGTCTCTAAGAGATAAAGCGCCAACATGATAAAAATATCGCGCGAAGAGGTGTACCAGAATCCGCCATCCACCCGTTCAGAGGGAATTAAAATTTCGGCAATTAACTGCAAATCGCGAATGCGTAAATTGGGGTTATCACTCACGTAAAAAAACGGGTTATAACCATGGGTAATAAATTCGGGATCAGTCGGTGAAAAACGATAACAGGCGTTTTTAAGCGGGTTTTTGCGGTAATTGGCGGTGAGATGATGCAATTCGCCTTTAATATCATTGATGACGGCCGAGCCTTGCCATTCCAACAAATTCGGAATGGCAATACTGGTGGTTTTACCGCTACCGGTGGGGGCGGTCATTAACACACTTTCAAAACCCGACAGCCGTAAAATCTTGCCGTGGGCTTTGCCTAAAATAATGCCCTGCTCGCTAAATAATTTGGCTTTTTGCAGTTCCCACACGTTGGCAAAATGCGCGTGGCCAAACACTTTTTCTGCTTTGCTTTGCGCAGAAAATAATCGCGCCAGTAATAATAAATTGATGATGAATCCCGTCAGCATTAAACACAGCATTAAATGCTGAAATGCTAGGCTGTGCTTCGGTAATGTTGTGAATAAAACAACGGTCGTCCAGGGATAGGCGGGTAAATGCAGGTTTTGCCACTGAAAAAAGATAACTAATGCAATCCAGTTAACTAGAAATAAACTGCCGATAGCTAGCAAAACATATTGCGCTAACGCGCGCACTACGCCACCCTGCCACCAAGCATAAATTAAATAGCCGACAGCAATCAGGGTTAATAAAATGCTCCCAACCATCAACATGCTAACTGGCCGTATTTGTAATAAATGCTTTGCAGTTGTCGGCCTTGTGGCGTTTTTCCCACTTGAATAATCACATCAATCACTTCGGTTAATTCGCGTAGGATGTCAGCGTCTTGCATCGAAGGGACGTTATTGAGTTTGTACATTTGCGTCATGCGCATGAAGGCAATGCGCGGATTGTTCGCATGAATGGTGGTGAGCGAGCCTTCATGACCGGTACTGCAAGCTGAAATAAAATCGAGAATTTCACGCCCGCGAATTTCCCCCATTATGATGCGATCCGGACGGAGTCGCAGGCAACATTGCACTAAATCCTGCATCGACACTTGCGCAATGCCTTGGGCATTTTTTGAAGCCAATAAGTTGACTTGGTTAACATGCGGAAGCGTAATTTCCCGCGTATCTTCTAAAACAATCACGCGATCATTTAAGGGAATTTCTTGCAAGCAGGCATTTAAAAACGTGGTTTTGCCGCTACTGGTGCCGCCAGAAATAACCATGTTTTTTTTCGCTTGAATGGCAGCGCGAATAAATGCATCCCAATTTTTTTGCTGGTATAACTGAATTAAATTTTTATCCACTGTAGGCAATTGCGAAAAAGCCTTGGCTTCGCAATCAAACGCTTGCGCGTTTTGATAAAAGTTTGTTGCTTGATAATCCGTGAGTGTAAAGTTTTTCACGACTTGGCGACGAATCGATAACGTCGGATAAAGCGCGGTGGGTGGCAACACACATTGCACCCGCGAACCATCCAATAAGCTGCCGGACAATAACGGTTTTTGCGACGTTAATTCTTGTTGGTTTTCATTGGCAATCAATTGAAATAGCATTAATAACCGGCGCTCATCATAGGCCGCTATTTCTTGTTGAATTAACTGCCCCTGCTTCTCAATAAACGCTTCTCTAGGCCGATTGATAAGAATTTCTGACACTTCGGGATCATTGAGCCATTGCGCCAGTGGCGCTAATAATCCGGCTGAAGTCGGCGCAAAGCTGCCTGCTGAGGCTTTATTTAACATCGCCTTTGTAATCCATGACAGGATCGGGTAGCAACGCATTGCTGTTGGCATTTTGCCGTGCCAATGCCTGATAGAAATCGAGATCATGCGCGACAAACACATTAATTTCGGCACCCTGATGAATGCTCAACGTCGGTTTGACACTGCTGCTATTTTGTAAGGAATTATTCGCCGATTGCTGAAAACTATTGGCAATCGCCGTCCGGTAATCGGCAGCGGAATTGTATTGATCGGAAGAATTCACGCCGACAGTGGCTACCCCTGCGCCAATGATCGACAGCAAGCTTGCCTCGCCAAAGCGAGCGAAGAAATGCGTGTTGACATCATCTGCCCCTTGCCCTGCCCGACCGATATTATCCGCTCCTGGGCTGTTGATTTGCACACTAATGCCATCGGGTAAAATGACACGGTTCCACATGACAAAGACGCGATCAACGCCTTGGAAAGTGGCGGCACTGTACTGGCCAATTAAGCGGCTACCGGCAGGAATCAGCGGTTGTTGGCCACTGTAGGCATAAACCGGTTGCGTCACAATCGCGCGTACCATGCCGGGCAAATCGGAATCAATGGCGGTTTCAAGAACACCATGCATAAATTCACCACTGGCGATGGTGTATTCCGGATGGGCAATTTGTGTGGCCGTTACCGTATCGGTGGTACTCGGCTGGTTGCCAAACTGGTCATAAACACCACGACCGGCGAAAGTTTGGCCAGCGTTGGTGGCAGCACCCGTGGCAGCGCTGTTGCTGGCGGAATACATCGCTGTGGGCGCGTTTTGTCTGGCCAGTAGGGCTTGCTGGCTTTGCTGGCTCTGGGCATCCATCTGCGCTTGATATTGGGTTAATTGGCTGCGGGCTTCTTCAGTGGATTTTTTTAGCTTATCTAAATTGGCCTGCAATTCGGCACTGTAATCTTGTGTATTGGCCGCATTCGCGTTGTCGGTTTTTTTATCGGGTTTCTTATGACTGGAAAAAAGCATGGAAAAAATAATGATCAAAACGATTAAACCCACACCACCATGAATCGCGTATTTTTTATAGGGTGAAGGCTCTGCTGATACTTTTGACACCGTTTGCGCGGCATCCACTGTATCGGCATTCAACTTATTTTCGTCGTGATTCATACACTTTCTCCTTTAACCATGCCGCTGCATTTGTTTCACCAACGGATTATTAAAAATGCTGGCAACGGTATATTTTCCAGCGCGTAAGGTGAATTGCGGCGAAACTTGCTCAATCACCAAATAATCACCAATTTTTCGATAATTCACGACGGATTCTTGGCCGGCAGTATTGTTGACGGCAAAAATAGCGGGTAACGGTTGATTAGGTCGCAATTGCAAATAGGTAAATTTGCCATCATCAAAAATATGCAATGGCATAATCGAATGCGCGCCATTAAACGAATAGTCCCAGTTGTAATCTGCCGGATTTTGTGAGGCATTTAAAATGGTTTGTTTTTGCGCTTGTTGATAATTGAGTTGTGCTAAAAGTGCAGCGCGTTGTTCATCCGGATAAATAAACTGAATGGCATAGGTGCCGGTATTATTGGTTTGTCCTTGTGCCACACTTTCCAAATCAAAATGATAAAAGCGGCGTTTGCCACTATCATCTAACGTAATCACGCTTAAATTCGAATGAGAACCGACAGTGGTCGGTTTAATGTTTAAAACATTAGCTAAAACGGAATCAATGCTAATTGTCCAGGCAGCCGCATCGCCGCCTTGTACATCGACAATTTTTTCATTGTTACCAAAAATAATTTGCGTGGTAATAAAGGTGATGCCTTGCACCGGCACCACATTATCACTTTGATACGTAACTACTTTAATACGATTGTCCGTAGGCAATGGGCGTAAATTTTGTACCGCCAAGCTGTCATGTGAAAATAAACATAAGCCTATAAGTGCAGTAATAATGATTGATTTTTTATTCATCATTTTCCTCATTAAAAAATAAAGTTAAACATTGCGTTGCTGTAGTTGATAACTGGTGACGGTAAAGCCGTTCCAGTTTTGCCACATTAAAGCGGGATCTTTCGGTGAGCCACGATATTCCCAGGCAATGAGTGCAGTGAGCGGTACGCTTGTGGGTGTGCCAGTCGTTGCATCGTGATCGGTGATGGTGAAATTCACTTGCGCTAAATTTTGATGCGGATTTTTTGTATTGTTTGCATTCGCTTCATCTTGACTATCTAAAAAAATCACACTTTCGACTTTGACCGTGCGATAGCCTTTATTGCCAAGTGTATTAATCGGCGAGTTTTTATTGGTAGCACTTTGGGCATTGATATATTGTTGTGCAATGCTGTTATCCGATAACAAATTCACCAAGGAATATTGCTCGTTGTAGGAAGCCGCACTATAGGATTCGCGATTAATCACATAACGCACTAATTCACTTTCCATTTGGGCGCGGTTTTTCGGGAAATCGGCGGCTTGAATGGGGGTAACCGATATCAAACCATTTTCATAGTGATTGACTAATAGCGGCTGAATTTTTTGCGCAGGAATTAAAAACACCATCATGACCAGTAATAAAAACGTCAACGGTAAAAAGCCGTATAAGCAAACCGCCCGCCAGCGGTTTTTAGCGGTTTCAGCCGCTAAATAAAAATCATCTGCCCAATTGCTGGCTAATTGGAAATAATCCGTTGGCGCAATCGCCGCATTTTTTATTGACGCTTGTGTTGCCACTTTCTTCGGCATCAATAAGTTTAAAAATTTTCTCATAAATATCTCCGTTAGGTGTGGGCTTATCTTCTAGCGTCGGCCAAACAAACGCTTGAGTGCTAAGCCTCCGCCGATAAAGCCGCCAACCGTTCCCGCCAAGAGTTCGGAACCGGATGTGCTCGCGACCGTAGCACCAATCGATTGTGCCAGTTGAGCAGCTTTCAAAATAACGCCGATGCCCAAAAAACCCACAATAATGACAGGGACAAAACTAACGATAGTCAGGTCCATCGCATCGCTGGCGTAAATATCGACCAATGCCCATTGGGTGATGCTGAGCGCTAAACCCAGCATGGCGGAAACAAAAATGATCATTAGGGAAAAACCCACAATCGCACCTAACCAACGATCAAAAAACGGATGGGTGATTTTGAACAAGGTGAAGCAGACAAACAGCGGCGCGGTCACAAATAAAATCGCTAGCATGATTTTAGCGAGTAGAATTTCAAAAACAGCAACCAACACTAAAGCATAACCGAAGCCCCAGACGACAATCGCTGAAAAATATGGGCTGAAATGGTTAATACCGCCCAGCTTCCAAATCGCTTGGCCGGTTTCGGTAAATTCCGTTAAAACCAGTTGCAGGGCTTCATTGATATTGAGTCCAACAAAGGATGGGATATGCAATGGTGTGGCTTGTACCAACCAATCGCCAATCTGACCGGCACTGCCCTCAATGCCACCGACAATCCATTCACTAAAAATGCTCCAGTTCATCGCAAAGGTATAAATCAGGCCGATTTTGATTGCCGCTTTAATGAAATTGGCCATCGATAACTTCACCCAGCCTTGGGAAATCGAAATACCCATTAAAACGATAAACAACACCACGGCAACGCCGAGCGGTTCACGTAAATGGTCGGCCAACGCGTTATAACCTTCATGGACATAGCTATCGAGCAAAATATCCATTTCCGTAAATAACTTGGCAATCACCGTGTTATACAGTAGCGAATCAGCCATGGGGAATTTTCCTATGCGCCACTATTTAATCCGGTAAGCGGTCAAAGACAGCTTCGGCGTAATCGTCTTTAACAGCTTTCCATAAAGCGGGATCCGCAATATCAGCGGCAGTTAATTGCGTTAAGTTCATCTTTTTTCGGCCATAATCGGCCATCGCTTGATAAAGGGCGTCGCAAGTTTTGACGTCAATTTTGCCTTCTTGGCAATCCCGATAGGCATAGCCATGACCTGAGTAATGCAACGCTTTTTCAGCCGCGTGGTCAGCATCGGCTAAAAAATTCGCGGCTTCTTGGTTCGCCATTTTTTGCAATGGGTTTTCATGGGAGTTGCAAGCAGTTAGAGCAACCAGACTAATTACAGTGAGCACGATCAATTTTTTCATATTTCCCTCTCCTTTAGTTTTGATAATTCCAAGAATTCACCGGTGCTTTATCGCAATACGCGCCGTAATTCGGACAAGGCGAATTTAAATCGGTGCTACTACAAGCATTTAATAAAAAACCGATGACAATTAGATAAACTGTTATATATATTTTTTTCACATCTCTCTCCTTTGGGTCAAATTAAAAAATTCAGCTTCAAATAAAAATTATTTTTTCGGTAATTGATTAAATTTTGCCGCTTGTGTTTCCGCTTGAATTTTGTCTGTCCCTTCTTGCATTAATTGCTGGTTGACTAAACTTTGCATTTTTAATTGTTGCACTTGAATGTAGGCAATTTCGGTTAAAAGACGCGCATTTAAATCTATCGCGGCTTTGGTATCTTGGGCTTTTTCAATGTTTTGCGATAATTGATGGATATTTTCTAAATGCTGTTTAATATCGTTAAACGCGTAACTGGCGGTGACACTCGCCGCTTGGTTGGTTTGAATTTGTTGTTGGTATTGTTGTGCGGCGGCGACACTGGCACCCTTTTTAAATTCGTCCGGCGATAAGGTCGGATGGTCTTGCTGGTATTGTTGCACGAGTTGTTGATAACGCGCGGGATTACCACCGGATAAACCTTTTAGCGCATCTTGCCAATTGTCGGGTGACCATTCGCGCTCGGTGAGCGAGGCAGCATCATTAATTAAATTGCCGTAGCCATAATGCCCTTCAGCATCACTAGCGATGCGTTTCGCGGTATTTAATTGATTAACCGCATTATCATACGTTTGCTTTAACAAATCGTATTGGGCTTTTAATTTCTCGTATTCATCACTGATTTTCAGATAAACACTCCAGGTTTTTCCCCATTCCACCGGATCTTCCACTGGCATAGCGTGGGTATTTAATGCATAAACGCTGATGAAAAAACTTACCAATAAAAATGATTTTGTTTTTTTCATGTGCGTAACTCTTTTATGCGTTCATAAAAAACTGGTAACCAATGTTGAGGATCATCCCCGACTTCTGCGCGAATTTGATCGAGTAAATTGACGCTCGCAGTATTGCCGGATAACACCGGCAAACATTCGGTTAATGCAGCTAAATTTAATTTACAAAGTGTCGAATCATGTTCTTGCTTGACTAAAAACAATCTTGACTGGGGTGAGTGATGTGCAATCGTTTGATATTCAGATTCCGTTAAATGAAAACCGCTAATATATTCTTCACGTTTTGCTTGCGGATTAGCGAAAAAAATTTGCGTGGCGATATTATCGAGTAATTGTGCGCGGATCGGAGAATCAATCACCGAACTCGGTGATTGTGTTGCCATCACAATATGGCCGTTTCTTTTTCTTAAAGTCGGCAGCCAGCGCTTTAATTTGCCCTGCCAGTAGGGATCCATAAAATATTGCCAGCCTTCATCCAATAAAATGGAGACGCGCTGACCATTGAGTGATTCGTCGATTTTATGGAATAAATACATCATTATCGCGGTACGAATGGCGGGTGGTTCGCGGTCTAGAAAGTGGGTCATGTCAAAACCCATTTGGGCTTGGAGCGTTAAGGCATCGGTTTCATTATCAAAAATGTAGGCATATTCACCGGCATTATTTTTATGATCGGCCTGCAACCAGCGGCGCAAGTTCGGCCAGCGAGGGAAATTTAGCGGCAGGATTTTAACTACATGCGATAGGCGGCGATGGGCTTTGGCGAGTTGCTCGTAAGCATAATCGACGCAGTTTTTGAGTGTTTCCTGAATATCAGCGGGTAATTCGCTTTCGTTTTCATCTTTGCAAAGTTGCGCTAATAACTCACGGCAAAATTGGCGATTATTGGGTGTGTCATTTAATTGAAAGGGATTAAAGCGCGTATTTTCAGGGTAATCGGGTGACAAAATACTGTAATAACCACCGGTCGCCCGAATATAAATTTCAGCACCACGGTCACGGTCGAAATAAAACGTATTGCCGCCATAGCGGTTCATTTGCGCATCTAAAAAAGTCATTAAGACGGTTTTACCGGAATTATTGCCCCCAATAATAAAAGCGTGTCCTTTGGAGGGATTATCGCGGCTACCTTTCACATGATAATTAAAAAAATACGGGGTTTTGCTCGGCGTTTCTAATAAAGTGACGGCAGCGCCTAAATGATTGCCATCACGATAGCCGCTGCGGTAATTATGCAAGGGGAAAAAATCCGCAAAATTATGGGACGTGATTAAACTGCTGCGAGCGATATAGCGTAAATTGCTGGGAATTTGTGCCCAGAACGCGGGTTCTAATCCCAAGGTTTCACGTACCGCAATCATGCCCGCATCGCTATAGCATTTAATGGTTTTAGTGATCGCTGTTTCTAATTCGGCAATGCTTTTTGCCAACAATAAAACCGTATTGTGATGGTAGCCCATCGTAATCTGGTCGGAGGCAATTTGATCGCGCGCTTCTTCTAAAGCGGTTAATTGCGAGGTGGCAGGATCATCCACGTTGAGCATTTTAATTGCATGTTTGCGAATGCGGTTTAAGGCTAATTCTTTCGATTCGATGGCAAAGGTATTGGTGCTGATTAACTGACAATCGAGTTGCAATAAGGGATCCAGCATTAGGGAAGTGGATGCTTGGCCATAGCGTTTAATGGTGACGATAGCGCCAAAAGTGATGTCATTCGCATTACCCTGAAATTGAATGTATTGACCGAATAAAATCTGTTTTTGCGCTAGATACTGTGCCAGATTGCCATGAGGATATAAGCTAACGATTTTTTCCGCTTTGGAAATGCTATTGGCGATGGGATTGGCATAGGCCGTCAATGGCAGTAGGGATTTTTCGCCGCCATTGATTAAAACGCTTAAAAATTGCAGTAATTCGCTGGTCGCGTGAGCCGCATCATTTTGGCCGAGTAGCTGCGGCTTGAAGGGGCTTAGGGTGGTTTGCAGTTGGTGAACCGCAGTTTTTAAGGCTTTGATCTGGCTACGGCGGGTAATTTCGCGGGCGCTTTTGATCGCTTTATGGCTGAGCTTTTGAAACAGGCTTAGCCCTTTTCCTGCTTTGCCAGTGGTCAACCCTTTGTAAATCACCGTTAAATAAAGCTTATTCACAAAAAAGGCGCGGTTTTGAAATTGAGCGTGGTAGCGTTGATCAATTTCCTGCGCAAATCGATTGTTAAACTTGCCAGTCAAGCGGGTGTTTTCCGGCTGGCGATGCAATGTCGCATAGATGCAAAAACGTTCATCCAAGGCGGTGATCGCCCGATGCCAAGCCAAATGATATTGGTTTAAGGTGCTATCTTGTTCGGTATCAAAGATCACCCCTTCTAATTGCAAGACCATGCCGAGCATACCGTTGGCGGATTCAAAAATGCTGGGTTCATTTAAGTGCGTGATCGGGATATGTTGAGATACCCCGATTTCGGCACGGACGGCTTTCAACGCATCAAAACGGCGCATAGCTTTGGCATTTCCAGAGTTTATGATTGGCAATGCGCGGGCATTGGCTGCGCTTCATCAGCAAACGAAAGACATTGGGGTCAAACTGGCAGGCAAGCCAGCCGAAGCCATGTAGCGGTAAATAAATCAGTAAATAAAGGGCATTGTTAGCTAGGATAAAAGCGCAAAGACTGGTCAAAGCCGACAGGCTTAAATAATCCAGCGTGATCCCTAACCACATCGGCGGGCGGGTCAGGCCGGTGAAGATCGGGTTAGCTTGGATTTGGCTACGGGTCATATCGGGTTCCTAGTAGCCTAAGCCCAATTGGGTGGCGATATAGGGCGCGCTGAAGACAATACCAATACCAATGATCGCGCCAATTGCCCTGCCCTGTGGGATTTTGCCGAGATAGAGCCAGCCATAGCCAATACCCACAATGGCTAGTACAAAAATAATACGGGCGATATCGCTCGATAATAAGGTGATTAAATCTTTTAAAATTTCGGTGAGTTGAAATCCGCTCATGAAGATACTCCTGTTAATGGTGCAATCGATGGCTGTTTATCTCGCGGCTGACTGTTATTAATTAAGTCAATCAATTGCGGCAATTTAAGATCGCCACTACGTAGCAGTTTTTTAAAGTGCATTAGCATCTTTTTTTGACTGGTGTAGTTACCTTTGATTTGCATGTTGCGTAAATAAAACGTAATTGTGGATGGAGAAAGTTTAATAACGGGCAAATTAGCTTCTACCACATTCGGTAATAATTTGAGCAACAAACAAAAGATTTCACGTGAAGTTAAAAAAAATACCTGCAACGGATGATGCACAAAACAAAGGCGGTGGCAATCAAAATATATTAATTTAGCCATGTATACGCTCCTTTATTTTTTCATGTTGAATACGTTTAAAAATTTCCTCCCGATGAACTGAAACTCTTTTTGGCGCATTAATACCAAACCGAACTTGTTTGCCTTTAATGCTTAAAACAGTAATTTCAATTTTATCGGCAATCATGATGGATTCATTTAATCGTCGAGTTAAAATCAACATATATCTTCCCTGTAAAATGATGTTTATTAAATTTACTGCTTTATTCTTAAAATTTATCGAATCGAATAGTTGCTTAAGCTACAATTAATTCTGTACTTCTACTGCCAGCCATAAAATGCTAATAATTAACATTGACTTTTAATTTATTTGTGATAGGAGCAATTTGTGTACGAAAGAAAAAATATTTCGTTTAATTCGGATGGAATAACACTTCGAGGCTGGTTTTATAAGCAAAAGAGTGAATCACAACGACCTTGCATCATTCTGACCCATGGTTTTAGCGCTCTTAAAGAGCATTATCTAGATAAATTTGCCGATAAATTCGCCAACGCTGGATTTAATGTTATGGTGTATGACAATAGGAATTTTGGTGAAAGTGACGGAGAACCCAGGCTAGAAGTAAATCCCAGTGCGCAAGTCTCTGATATACGAAATGCTATTACATTTGCACAAACTATTCCGGGCGTTAACCCTAATAAAATAGGTTTATGGGGCACTAGTTTTAGCGGTGGTAACGTTATTGTGACAGCAGCTCGGGATAAAAGAGTTGGCTGCGTAGTTTCTCAAGTACCTTTTATTAGTGGTCATCATAAATCTTTACGACTTAACCGGCCAGAACAATGGGAACACATATTGGCAAATTATAACGAAGAAAGAAAACGCAGAATGTTGAATCAACCACCAACCTTGATACCAGTCGTAACTGAAAATCCAGATAAATTAGGCATTATGCGACAACCTGACGCCTATCAATTTTTTAAAAGTGTCCCTAAATGGCCTAATCAGGTGACGTTGAGATCTGTTGAAAACTCTGGCGACTATGAACCGATTGCATATATAAAACAGATTAACCCTACTCCATTAATGTTTATCGTTGCCAAAAAAGATACTGTAAATACTACAGATGTGGCGCTAAAAGCATTTAATAAAGCGCGAGAGCCAAAAAAACTTGTGATGATTGAAGGCGACCATTTTGCTCCTTATGTCGATGAATTTGAAATATGCAGTAATTCAGCTTGCGCATGGTTTTCAAAAAACTTACTTTCTAATCAATTAATCGAAGAAATTACACAACAAAATGCTTACGAACCATTAAAAGCAAAACTGTAAAAAATATCTTGTCTCAAAATTTGCGGATTGATTTAGATGGTTAAAGTAAAAATTATTGAAAGTTTTTTTATCTAAAGTAATTTAAAATCACATAATTCATTTTTCCTAGCTATCTCTATCAAGTTCTTAGTGCCATACAAGCTCAACTTGTCCTTGAGGCTATTTTTATATGCATCAATTGATCGATTCGACAATTTTGTTACATTAGCGATTTCTTTTGAGGATAACCCTGCTTTCAAGCAAGAGAGCACTTTTGCTTCTTTAGCAGTAATCGGTAGATCTTCCCCTCTTACTGTAATATAAAATTTGCTGATTTTTATTGCTTCTAGGAATTCGTTAATAAGGTCTGAAGAATAAAATGCTCTATCTTCTTCATTAAAATTTGCTTTAGGAACTAAGATTCGCTGTTTATTGGCAGACACAATAATATCAGCAGCTTTTTCTTTAAAATAAATTATGAATTTATAGAAAATATCTTGACTAAATTGGTAAAGATGATTTACATGAACATTGTGCTTACCAGAGCCAAAAAAGTATCTTTCCACAAAATCATCGTAAGAAATGACTATTACCGTACCATTATCAATATCAAAATGTTCAGAAGCATCGCTAAATAATGGATATCTGTCAATCGAAGACCACAGTATATTACAGTTATTTTCTGGTACTTGTTTTAAAATGACATTATAAAATTTTTTATCATAATAATGTTTTGTCCAGTAAGGATTGTTTGAAAGTCTTATATGAGAACCATCCTTAAATGATCGAACAAAGCTGAAGTAGTTAATATCTATTTTTTCTAATGGTTGGCAAATAACATCAATTTCACTGGCGGAAGTTAATACTATGTGTTTATTGAGGTTTGTTTTATTTAAATCGCAGACATTATCAGCTAGGTGATTAGAAGGACGCAAAAATGCATTTTTTGCACTTAAATTTATAGATCCCTCTTGATTGTACAAACCCATGATTTAAATCCATTTGAAATTAGTTCTAGTTATCGTGTTTTATTGTAATCGGCAATAACGCGCACCAATTTAAGCTTTTATCTTAAATACACCTTGATTAAGCAAAAGCAAAGGTAGTGACATGAAGCAAATAATAACATTATTGTTATTTATGTCAACTTTGATGTTAAATAAAATAACTTTTTAGTTAATTTCTTGCAGTTCATGAGGTTTTCACTTGAGATTTTCGATACTTCAGCCACAATGGTGATAAAATCATGAAAAATTAAAATTTCATTTCAACCCCTGGGACCAACTGGTAAATGGAATCAAGAGCGTTAGACCAACACTCAAACAAGCATCAAAAAATTGCCGACAATTTGAAAGCCTTGTTTGAACAACATAAAGTCGATATTTCGGAAGTTGCTAATGCTTTGGGGCTGCCAGTAATGACGGTTAGACGCCTGCTAGTTGGAGAAACTACAGATCCGCGAATATCAACACTCAAACTTATCGCCAATCATTTTGATGTGTCAGTTGATACGTTAATAGAAGGTGATTACGCTGCGATTGAATCAGTAAGTAAATCCAAGCCTTATTTCGTACCAATCCTTGACTGGGGTACGGCTGAAAAAATCAATAACATTGAAGAGTTAAATTTAAACCATTGGAAAAAGTGGCAGCCAGTTTCTTTAAGTGACCAAGACGTTATTAGCAAAAAAGCATTTGCTTTAGAAAGTCGGCCATCAATGTATCCCCGTTTTCCACAGGGCTCAATTTTTATCATTGATCCTGAAACAGCCCCAAGGGACGGCGACATCGTGCTCATAAAGATAAAAAGCAATAATGAACTTACTATGCGTGAATTAGTAATCGACCCGCCAGAATGGCATTTGCAGCCGATTGTTCCTGGTTCAAATGGCCTTCAGTATTTAGAAAAAAACCATAAAATTGTAGGAGTGAATTTAATGACCCTGCTCTATAACCGCAAAAATTATGACTAGTGCTTATTTGGGAGAATTAAGTAAGTTTTGAGGAAACGCTGAAATGAGTATGCTGGCTAAGATATTTTTTAATTTTAAAAAACAAAAACGTGAGCCAAGCGATAAAAAATCACGCTATATTTTTTATAAAATTGTTGGGTCTAACGAAGACGAAGAAATTTATTCTCTGCAATGCATCAGTACTAATGCCATCTTCCATGCAAAATTAACTGACATCGTTTTTGATCTAGATATATTACATGGTTTAGATCCGGTTCAAGCCTGTTATATTGGAATAAAATACGCCAAACACCTTAAAAGCAATCAAGTTGATTATCCGACGAGCTACAACATCAAAAAGCTAGAAAAACTTCAGATCCCTCGGTATGGAAAATACAGTATTTATTATCAAAACCGTTCTGGCGAAGTTTGCATCATCGATTCTACAACTGATAAACGCTCCTTATATGACCCACGTGATATCGCGTTGTCAGAGGAACTTATTCAAGAATTTGATGCAGCACAAGCTTTTTATATTGGATTGCTAGCAGGATTAAGGATAAACAGCGTCATGGCAAACGAAAAAGACCATTTTAAGAGTAAAAACTCAACACGCCCGCATTTGAGACTCGTAAAATAATCATGAATAAAAAGCTTCCCAGAATTGCTGTGTTAGCGCTTGGCGGCACATTATGCTCATTGGGAAATTCACGAGTAGATGAATTTTATAGCTCTGCCAAAATCCCCATTGACGCATTAATTAATGATTTACCTGAATTAAAAAACATTGCGCAAATTCAATACGAGCAAATAGCCCAAATTTCCAGCCACAATTTAACCGAAGCCCTTTGGATAAGACTTGCAAAAAAAATTAATTCGATGATTAATCATTTTGATGGGATTGTCATCACGCAAGGAACTCACTCAATTGAAGAAACTGCTTATTTTCTGCATTTAACCATCAATACTGAAAAACCTATTATTTTAACTGGCGCATTACGCACAGCAAATGCCTTAGGCAGTGATGGCTTAAGAAATTTATTCAACGCTGTACTATTAGCTACGCATCCAGCTAGTCATAATCAAGGGGTGTTACTTACATTCAATGACGAAATTTATAGCGCCCGTGAGGCCTGCAAAACACTTAGCGGCTTTGCTGAACATCCATTGAAAATAGGAGTATTGGGCTATATTCAAGGATCTACCCCCTACTTTTATGCTCAGTCTATACGCAAACACACTTCAAGCAGTGAATTTGCATCGCTCTCATTAAAAAAACTGCCTAATGTACAGATTGTGTATGGGCATGTCGGACACAACGAAAAACTAATCGATTTCTTGGTAAAACAGAAAACTCAAGGAATAATTAGTGTGGGTATGGGCAAAGGTTACCAGCAGCAGAAAACCACTGCCGCACTAGGAAAGGCAAGGAAAAAAGGTGTGGCTGTTGTCAGGTGTGCGCGAAACAGTGGGTTAATTACCACACGAGAACCTGATTTTGATGCAAAATATAATTTTATTGCAGGAGATAATTTAAGCCCGCAAAAAGCTAGAATATTGCTAGCATTGGGATTATGCCTAACTCAACAAACAGAAAAATTACAAAATTATTTTAATCATTACTAAATAAAAACTATGACAATCTCAGACATTAATCAAAAAATTATTACTGACCCGCGCGAAATTAAAGAGCCAAAGTATTACAACTTTTTATGCATGCTTTATGCTTCCATGTTGTTGGCTTCAGTCACTGTCTGCATGTATGTTGCAAAAATATCTTTTTTTGTTTTTACCGAAGGTTCAGCCATTATTCCATTTATGTATTTTTTTGGCGGAGTAATCACAGAGGTTTATGGGTATGAGCGATCAAGAAATTTGATTTGGTATGCGTTGGCATGTGATGTCCTGTTTGTATTGATTATTGTACTGATGGTGCATCTGCCTAGCCCCGCTGATTGGAAAATGCAAAAGGAATTTAGGGACGTTCTAGGCCCACTTTATCGGGTCATGCTGGCTGGTTTAATCGTTTTTCCATTGAGCGAATTTGCAAATATTTATGTGATCAGCAAATTTAAAATCTTTATTAAAGGCCGCTATTTTTGGTTGAGAGGGCTAACAGCTACGATGGTGGGAGAATTTACACTCGCCCTATTAGGAACTTTAATCATTTTTACAGGCAGTATGACAATTAAACAAATGCTAGTCATTGTAGTTGCCTCATTCACTATTAAAGTCGCTTTTTCCGCACTTGCCGTAATGCCTGCTTCAATGTTAGTTAAATGGCTAAAAAAAGCCGAAGGGATGGATATATTCGATCATCACACAAATTTTAATCCTTTTAAGTTTACTAATAGTAGATTAATCAAGAATACCTAATGCAATTTTTATTAAATGAGCTTCTGTTTATTCAAGCGTGGATGCAAAACAGTATTTAGGTAATAGCTTTTTAAATGTGAAGTAATTGCAGCACGGATACCAGACTGAAAAATATCAGGCGGCACTATGTCTCGAATTTCTTTTTCTGATAATTGCTTTTGCCAATCAGGAAATTCAAGCTCAAATAATTCATTAAGCAGCTTCTCTTCTTGTTCTTTTTGTTTCTTTTTTGTTTCAACTAATTGCCGTAAGCTTTGTGCTTGCGGTGATTCGTAGTGAGATTCAATCCAGGCTTCTCCTTTTCTGAGCACACCCATTAGTACATTCAAAACATCAGCATATTTTTCAAATTTTTTCTTGTTATGCTCCAATCCATACGCAAAGTGATTAATGGATTCTTGAACAGCCTCGGGAGTGTTTTTATTGATTAATTGCTTGAGATGGCTTTTAGAAAAACCGATCGATTTTAATGGCTCGTAATCAATGGTTTCCCAACCATTAGATAACAACTCATTTTCATTAGTAGTAGTAATATTATAACTACTACTATATAGGGGATTTTTGTTATCTAATTTGTTGTCTGATTCGCGTTTCAATTTTTGCAAAAATACTGGTGTGTTTTGCTTTAACTGTTGCTCCTGCTTAAAGCCTAAGAGAATACGCTTTACTTCCGAAGGTACTGCTAAGTTGATATACCCTCCTTTCGCCGTTTTGCCTTTAAGTCGAATTAAAAACCCCTTACTAATCAGGCGGTTAATGGATACTTTGATAGAGCCATAGCTGGCTTGTACGTGTTGAGCAAGCAAGAAAGTTTCTATAGGACCGGTCTCGGTAAGCTCTCTCAGGTGGCAAAATTCAACTACAAATTCCAGGATTTCTCTTTGAATACCGACCAGATGAAGTAGCCGATTTTTCAATGAATCCGCAGCGAATTCGTTATCTAATTGTTCTCTAATTGTTGTTGAAGGTGTTATCGCAATGTTATCTGATTGTTTCCTGAGTGTTATCGGATGGTTATCTAATTGTTTCCCGTATGTTTCCTCTTTGTTATCTAAGTTGCTGCTGAATTTGTTATCTAACACTGTAGATGTATTTATTGCATGGTTTGGATGTGTTGTCGAAACTTGGCTAGCAACTTCACTTGGTCTGGCTTGAATATCATCAGCCTGTTTAATTGAATATTCAAGATGGGTTTGTTCAGAAGTATCCCTTTGTTCGTCTTCACTGGCGCCCATATCCCACGGACGGTAGCTTTTTTTGACGAACTTTTCCTTCCTTTTTTCAAGTAAGCTTGATAATTGCGGCATTTATTACACTCCCTGCCCTATTACACTTCAGCAGCTATTTTTTCACGATTAGTACTATCTTCTGGTTTTAGCTGCTTTGGTGTGATGTCAAGTAATTCACGGGTTAATTGATCAAAATCATCTCTAACTGAAGATTTTTTCATATGGCTAAACACATTTTTATCTTCATCGGTAATATTGGGTATTTCTTGTGCGTATTGCACAGTTGTAGAAAGCACTTTACCTTCCAAATCTGGATCAGAAATTAACGACACAATGGCTTTATCCGACAAAATCGTTTTGCCTGAAAATTTATTTAAATAAACTTTGTAATTAATTTCTTTTCTATATTTTTTGCTAAGTGTTTCTACTTCATGCTTAAGGATTTTTAATCCTTTTGCACTGAATTTATCGGGATTTAATGGCGCTAAAATTGTATCTGCAAATAAACTGGCTGCTGCTACTGTTTGCCCCATCGTCGGCGGACAGTCGATAAATACAAAATCGTAATTATTAATAATCGGTGCGAGAAGATCTTGGTACAAAGTATGCAGGGGTAATCTGTCATTAAAAATAATGTTATCCAGTACAACGTTTTCTATTCTGCTAGGAATAAGATCAACACCTTCACAAATATTAACGATACTTTCCTTGATGCTGGCAGCACCTTTGAAAACGTCAATAAGGACTGGGATGTTTTCAGCGTCTATGCCATTTGCATCCGTTAAATTTCCTTGTGGGTCGGTATCAATTTTCAATACTGTGGCGCCATAGGTATTGGCACAGCTGGCAATGTTGTCGATAGTGGTCGTTTTGCCGGTGCCACCCTTCACTATCTGGCCTACAATGATGTTCTTTTTAAACTTTATGCCAAATAAAGACTTAGCAATCCGATAATTGATATAAGATTTGTTGCCGATTTTGGGACAAGTAAGGTTTTTGGCCTTAAGTTGTTTATGAACGGCTTGCATTGAAATTCCAAGAAACTCGGCAGCTTTTGCAATTGACATTTTTGGCTCGTTTGTCACGATATCCTTTTGCATAGCCATCAGGTAAACTCCCTATAAATATTAAGGTTGACGATTTATTGAAAATTATACATTTATTCACAACTATGGCAAGTGATATGTATTAAATTCAAATGCCTCAATTCACTTTTTTTGCTGATTTCTTAATTGTATGACGAACCCATGTTAATTGTTATCTAATATGTTTTCTTTATAGGTGTTTAATTAGTATCCTTATTTGTTATCTATTATAAGTTCGTATGCCATTTTATTGTTATTTTATGTGTTATCTAAATTGTTACTTTAACTGTTGCTGAATATCCATTTGTTAGGTCAAGTCATTGTGGCTTTTTATTGACAAAACCAGCCGTTGCCTTAATTGTTATCTAATTAATTATTTGAAAAATCTTAGTATTTTTGAAATAATGTTTTATTTTCCTAAATGTATCTTTTACGTACATTATGAATTATTTAATAATGTTATCTAATATGTTATCTTTATAATTTGAATTACTTTTTTATTTTTTATAAAATTGTTTTCTAATTAGTTATCTTTTGTGTTAAATATTAACCAAAAACGTTATCTAATATGTTTTTTTAATTTGTTTCTTAATATGTTCGAATTGTTATCTAATATGAGGCGCTTATGAATCAATTATTTTTATGGACAAAAAACCAACAGCGTTTTTATCGTGTTGAAGTAGTTAGAGACTTATTAGGAGATTACGTACTTATTCAGTCTTGGGGCAGTTTAAAAAACCGATTGGGAAGAACTAAGTTTGAGATCATTAAAAATATAGAAGAGGGCAGGGATCGTATTTCGTTAATCATCAAACGGAGGCAGCAACGGCAGTACGAACCTTTTTTGATTTAATCTTATGTTTCCTAAATTATTACCCAATTAGTTACCTAATTGTTATCTAATTAAAGTTTAAGAACACAAATTTTCAGAGAAACAAGCAGGAAAGGGCAGACAGATCATGAAAAAGAAATAACAATTGAAAGGCATAAACAACTTATGAGACCGCACATTATCCCTATGCCACCCCGTCCTTGAGCCAGAATTTGCTTCCCTTCTAGCCAAATCCGTTTGACCCACCTCATAAGCTCAATGGGTAGATTAAAGCAAGCGTAGAGAAATTACTCTGTAAGCCAATACCCATTTAACTTGTCAGCAACAATTGATGCGCCTTGAAAGGGGTAAAGAAAATAGGGCAGGGCAAGTTTTTATTCGCTTCCTGCTAGCGAATTCGCTTATCATAACGCCACTATTTTGGAAGCCTTTCCATGAGCCAACCCATTCATCAAGCCTCGGATAAATTGGTAAAACAAGCCTTGGCCAATGTGCGTGTTGCTAAGGATTTTTTTGAAGCACATTTACCGGAAACGCTTTTGGCCCAAACCGATCTCAATACCTTAAAACTGCAAAAAAATAGTTTTATTGATGATGACTACGTCAGTAGCGAAGCCGATGTCGTCTATGCGGCGACACTTGCCCAAGCTCCGGCGTACTTCTACATCCTTTGCGAGCACCAGTCACAGCCCGATCCGCAGATTGCGTTTCGTTTGTTGAAGTACACAGTGCGGTTGATGGAATATCACCTGAAACAACACCCCAAAAACCCCTTGCCGGTCGTCTATCCCTTAGTCATTTATTCCGGAGCAGCGGAATATCATGCACCCCGTGATATTTACGCCTTATTCGGCGAGCAGTCAGACTTGGCCAAGAGTGTGGTCTTTCAGCCTTACCAATTGATTGATCTGGCCCGGCTACCCGATGAAACCATCAAAAGCCGGATTTTGGCGGGTGTTTTTGAATTTGCGCTGAAATACCAACGCCTACGTAATCAAGCCGCTTATTTTAAAGAGTTCATTCAACTGTTGGCCCGCTTAAGCGTACCCGAAGATGCCGACTATGCCCATGCTGTGGTAACCTATGTGGTAAACTATTTAGAGGCTGACGAAGATCAGCTCTTTGTGCAGTATGCACAAGAACAATTACCTTCACCCTTACGAGAAGAAATTATGACGATAGCTCAGCGTATTGAACAACGTGGTAGACAACAAGCAACTGCTCACTTAGCCAAGAAATTATTAGAGCAGGGCATGAAGCTGACAGAAGTCGCAAAATTGACGGAATTATCAGATGAAGATTTAAAAAAGTTGTTAGAAGCCTACAAAAATAAATAAGTAGTATGACCCTAGCGCAACGTATTGAACAACGTGGTAGGCAACAAGGATTTGAAATTGGCGTGCAACCAGCAATTCCCGCTGTTACCATGAAGTCTGGTTAAGTAAGGGCTGAAGAATTTTT
>CAYTUN010000033.1:0-23837 GCA_964441315.1 uncultured Gammaproteobacteria bacterium
GAGTATTGGCCTCCGAAGCCAAAGGTCAGAGGTTCAAGTCCTCTCGGGCGCGCCAATTTAATCGCTGGTGAGTTCTTGCAAATTTTCGAGTGAGTAAAAATCTAGCCAGTGGTGATATTCTGACAATTCGGCTTGTACCAACGCAAAAAATCGCTCTTGCAATTTTTGTGTAATCGGCCCGCGTTTACCAGCTGCAATTTTTCTGCCATCAACTTCAATTACCGGCGTTATTTCTGCTGCGGTGCCAGTTAAAAATATTTCATCCGCTATATATAGTTGATCGCGTGAAAAACGTTGCTCGACGACGGATAAATTTAAATCTTTGGCTAAAGTCATTACAGTGTCACGCGTAATGCCTGGTAAAATAGCGATTTTTGGTGGCGTAATTAATTGATTGTTTACCACAATAAATATATTTTCTGCCGACCCTTCAGCGACTAAGCCATCAACATCCAACAAAATCGCTTCATCATAACCATCGCGTTTTGCTTCCATTTTTGCCATGACACTTAACGTATATTGACCGCTAATTTTGCCATGCGCCATCGCAGTATGCGGTGGATAGCGGTGAAATGTGGAAATTTTTGTGCGGATGCCTTTGGTTAAAGCATCATTGCCTAAATACGTTCCCCATTCCCAGGCAGCGATAATCACATCCAGCCGGCTATTTTGTGGAAATAATCCGAGCGTGTCGCTGTTTAAATAAGCCAATGGACGAATGTAACCAGCATGTATCTGATTTTCTGTTAATAGATTAATGATAGCGCTATGAATGGTTTCTGCATTATAAGGCAGATCAAATCCGAGAATTTTCGCTGAATTAAAAAAACGCGTTATGTGTTCTTTCAAACGAAAAACCGCAGAAAAATTTTTCTTCGTCTGATAACTGCGAATGCCCTCAAAAAAACCAGTGCCGTAATGTAGGCCATGCGTTAGCACATGCGTTTTCGCCTGCTCCCAGGGAATTAATTCACCATTCATCCAAATCAGTTGTGTTTCATTCACTTTATATTCTCAAAAAATTGTTATGACGAATTTTATTTGAACGTTCTAGTAAACGAAAACTGCTCATAATAATTAAATTTAAAATCAAATAACATAAACCAGCCAAACTCAAGTATAAAATGTTTTGATAATTTTGTCCGATAATTTGCCGCGTAATTCCCATTAAATCCAATAATGTGACGGTACTAGCTAATGCAGTGCTTTGCAAAATCATAATCACTTCGTTGGAATAAGCCGGCAAAACTGAGCGTAAAGCTTGTGGGAAAATAATGCGGCGCAAGCTTTGAAATTTCGTCATGCCTAATGCATAACAAGCCAGGGTTTCGCCATAAGGCACGGATTTAATCGCGCCGACTAATAATACCGTGCTGTAAGCAGCAGTATTTAATATCAAAGCCAAGCAGGCGCAAAAAAATGGCTGCTGTAATACGGGCCAGAAAATTGATTGACGAACAAATTCAAATTGGCCTAGCCCATAATAAATAAGAAACAATTGCACCAAAAGCGGCGTGCCGCGAATCACAAAAATATAAGCATCGATGATTTTATTAATCCATTTTCCGCGGAGCAATTTACTGAAAGTCAAAATTACTGCCAAAATAAAACCAAAAAAAACCGAGACCAGCATTAACTCCACCGTAGTCAAAACGCCGGATAGCATTAAAATAAAATTGTTTAAAATGTCTGTCATCTAGTGCTCAATCAATAAATGTTTTTCAGCTTGATGATTTAAATAATTAAGAACAAACTGCGAAAAAGTGGTCAGCACTAAATAAATCAACGCCGCGCCCGAATAAAATAAAAACGGTTTTGCTGTCGAAGTCGCTGCTAATTGTGCCTGGTTCATCGTTTCTGCTAAACCAATCAGAGAAACCAAAGCAGTATCTTTTAAAATCACCAACCATAAATTACTTAATCCCGGCATTGCAAACCGCCAGGCCAGTGGCCATTTTACCGCGAACCAAATTCTTGCCGGCGTCAATCCTAAAGCTTTAGCAGCTTCGACTTGTCCCCAGGGAACGGAAGCAAAAGCACCGCGAAAAATCTGTGAAGCATAAGCGCCAAAAATTAAACTCAAGGTAATGACACCAATCATGAAATTACTGACATTGACATAATGCTTGAAAAAAAATGACAGCAATCCACTGATACCAAAATAAATAAAAAATAAAATTAATAATTCCGGTAAACCACGCAGCAAAGCAATGCAAGCTGAAATCGGTTTTTGCAGCCAGCGATAGCGAGCACTTTCCGCCAATGCAAATAAAATTCCCAACAATAATCCGCATATAACACTGGCCAATGCTAACTTGACTGTGACCCAGGCACCGCTTAGTAGTTGTAGGAAATAGCCGTTGAGTAAAAAATTTTGCATAAATTTTTATTAAAAATTTAATTGTAGGGGCAGGCCCCTGTGCCTGCCCTGGTTTCGTTGCTACCAGAATCTAGGGCAACCACAGGGGATTGCCCCTACAGTTGATTAGGGTTTTTTGAAATATTTATCCTGAATTTTTTCCAGGCTACCATCTTTTTGCATCGCTTCAATCGCTTGATTAATAGCAGTGACTAATTCGCTATTATTTTTTGCAATACCAATGGCAACGCCGCCGCCGAAATAATCTTTGTCCTGGCTGCTGATGGATTGCAGTACGTAGTGATTATCTGCATTGTTATTTTCCAGCCAATATTGCATCACCGGGCTCTCGCCAAAAACCGCATTAATTCTGCCAGATTTAAGGTCTAACAATGCTTCCTGGATACTGTTATAAGATTTAATTTGATTATTGGCAGCATAATTTTTTGCTAAATACGCGGCATAAGTAGTGCCGCCTTGTACGCCGATGGTTTTTTGTTTAACCATTTTTGCATCTAGCATATCAGCACCATCTTTTGTGGTGACAAAAGCCGCTTGTGGATAGTAATAAGGCGCTGAGAAATCAATTTGTTTCAGTCTTTCCGGCGTAATATTTAATGCGCCAAAAATCCCATCAAATTTACCCATTTTTAAACTCGGAATTAAACTATCCCAAGGTTGGTTGACGAATTCACATTGTGCTTGCAGATGTTGACAAATCGCGTTTAAAACATCGATATCGAAACCTTGCATTTTTCCATCGGCTGCTATGGATTCAAATGGCGGATAAGTTGCTTCAGTCGCAAAAATTAAATTTTTTTGCGCGGCAAAAATAGATAAGGAAAATAATATCGAAAATAATCCAGCTAAAAATTTAAATTTCATCATTTTCTCCTTCGATTATAAATGTTGCACGGCTGCTAAAAATTGTTGAAACCGTGTTGTCTTTGGATTAGCAAACATTTCTGCTGCCGGCCCTGATTCATGAATTTCACCCGCATGTAAAAATACCACTTCATCAGCGACATTTTTAGCAAAGCCCATTTCATGAGTCGCGACCAACATCGTCATGCCATCTTTAGCCAGTTGTTGCATGACTGCTAAAACTTCACCGACTTTTTCCGGATCGAGCGCTGAGGTAGGTTCATCAAATAACATCACTTGCGGCTTCATCATCAAAGCGCGCGCAATCGCCGCGCGTTGCTGTTGACCACCGGATAATTGTTGCGGATATAAATTGGCGTGTTCAGCCAGACCAACTTTTTCTAATAAATGATTAGCGCGTGTGATGACATTGTGTTTTTTTTGTTTCAAAACATGAATCGGCGCTTCAATTAAATTTTCTAAAATTGTTTTATGCAACCATAAATTAAATTGCTGAAACACCATGCCGACATGGGTGCGTAAATAAGTAGTTTTTTTCTCATCAATTTTTTTTGCGCTTTTATCAAAGTCAAAAATGTGATTAGCCAATTTTAATTGACCGCTGTCCGGTTGACTCAGCAAATTGATGCAGCGCAATAAAGTGCTTTTTCCTGAACCCGAACTGCCAAGCAAAGCAATCACTTTTCCCTTGGGTACATGCAACGTAATCTCACGCAATACCGGCCGGCCCTGGTATTCTTTGCTGATTTTGATCAGGTCAATCGAAGCGCTCATGGCTATTTTTGTTCAGGCTTTTATTAGGGAAGGCAATTCTACCAACATTTGAGAGGAAGTGGCACAGAAAGGATGGGGTGCCACGGGATTCCAGCGGACGGTTACTTTCAGAGCGGAAAATACGATTCTGTATTTTCCGCTCTGAAAGTAACCGTCCGCTGGAATTCACATGCATGCGTTGGGGATATGAGTTGATGGGTGGGAAAAGCGGGGGGAGAGAATATTGAAGATTCGTTGTTACAAAGATAACAAATTAAAACACGCCAGCACGACCAAGCTATTTGGTGGATTACGCCAAGCTCAGGCTACCCTACATTTCTTCGTTTATTTGGCAAATGTTCAAGGCTTGTTTGGCAGATGTTCAAGGTGTTGTCCTTCTCCCCTTGCGGGAGAAGGTGCCCGATAGGGCGGATGAGGGGTGTTCCAATGAACATACAGATCCGATAGGTGTTCTAATAATTTATTATTGCCAACGCTACACCAAAGTTAATAAAAATAAATCATTTTTTATTTTACAAAACAATCCGCTGCACACCTGTATAGTAAGTCGCCCCATCAAACTCAAACCAACGATAACCTGGCGCCAAATTTTCATATTTCGCACTAATCGCCCCCGGATAAAATTGAATAAAAGTCGAAGGCGCTGATAAAAACCGAGCTTGAGAAATCGTTTGCTCCCACACTTGATGCACATGGCCAAAAATCACCAGACGCACATTTTTTGCCGCTAAAACCACTTCTAAAAATGCAGAAGCATTTTTAAGCATATATTTATCCATCCAGGGACTATTAATTGAAACCGGATGATGATGCAGCGCAATCATTAAATTTTTATCAGCATGTTTTTTTATAGTTTCTTTTAGGAATGATAATTCTTCTGCTGCTAAATTTCCGGCGTGTTCACCAGCAACGACGGAATTTAAAGCCAATATTTTCCAATCAGAATTAATTTCAATTTCTTTTTGATAATTCAATTCCTGGCTTAAAATTTTCGGATCATCATGATTGCCAGGTAGCGCATAAATTGGTTTATCAAGTGTCGCTAATAAATTTTTAATATGCTGATAAGCTTCTTTGCTGCCATCATCGGCAATATCGCCGCTTAATAAAATGAAATCGAAGTTTTCTTTTTGTAGGGCAGTCGTGATTAATTTCAAATTTTGATAGGGATTGATTTCGTGCAGGATTGCATCCATATTTTGGCGGATGTGCAGGTCGGTGAGTTGGATGAAGCGTGTGGGATTTTTATTCATGATATACATTGTGCGTAAGTGACGCGATCATGTCCAGCTAGATCTTTTTTAGTGTGGATTTTTCGATAATGGTTCTTTTTAAGTAAATCACAAACTGCGATTTTTTGTTGATAGCCGTGCTCTAATATCAACCAACCTCCGGATTTCAAATAATTTTTACTATTTTCAATAATCCACTTTAAATCGCTTAAACCATTTTCAGCGGCAATCAGCGCATTTTTCGGCTCGAAATGGATCGAAAACGCTTCTTGATATTCTTCAGCTGTGACATAAGGCGGATTGCTGATAATAGCGGAAAATTTCATGGTAGGAATATTTTCAAACCAATTACTTTTAATGAAATTTACATTAGCTGCATTTAATCGATGCTGATTAATTTTTGCAATTTCCAGCGCGGCAGCGCTATTTTCGCAAGCGAAAACCTTCCAGTGGGGGCGCTCTTTTGCAAGGCTGATTGCAATGGCGCCGCTGCCGGTGCCGAGTTCTAAAATTTCTTCGGTTTCATTTGAAATTAATTCGAGGCAAGTTTCTACTAGCAATTCAGTTTCGGGTCTTGGGATTAATACAGCGGGAGAAACCTGGAAATCATATTTCCAGAATGATTTTATTCCGGTGATATAAGCTAATGGTTCACCATTTTTGCGGCGATTGAAATATTCGTCTAATGGGATAGCTAGATGTTCAGAGATAACAGTTTGAGGATTAGAATATAAATAACTGCGAGAAACATTTAAGGCAAACGCAAGCAAATTATCAATATCGATTCTATTTTCTGGCAAAAGCCCAAAGCCATAATTTTGCCAATCGGCAATAGTTTTTTTATTTAAATTCATTGGCTAATCATTTCCCCATAACACCACATCCAAATAATATCGCATAGCTGGATCTAAAACTTGATAAAAACCTTCTGGATTTTTAAAAATCAAATCCTTGCGTAATAAAACTTCAATCGATTGTTGAATGCTGGAGGTAGAAATTTTTAATACATTGCTAAATTGCGCTGATTGTATCGATTTTTCTGAAGTGTGCGCTAATGCAGAAATCACCTTACGTTGATTAACGCTTAATTCCATAATGTCATGGCTAATGATTTGTCTTTGGGTTTTTACATAATCATGCCAACGTTGATTAACGATCTCGACTGAGGGCAGTGTTGGGTTTTCCCATAGCAGTTGACAAAGTACATTCATGTAAAAAGGATGCAGTTCCGTATGGGTGAAAATTCTTTCGAGCACCTCAGAAGATAAAATTTTTTGCCATCTTTTTTTGGCTAGCCGTTGTAAATGTTCTATATAAACCGGCTTTTTCATGCGATCGATGCTAATTACCTGACATAAGCGATATAGTGGGCGCCCTTGATTGCCAAACATTTGTTCCAAAAGTTGCCGGTTACTGCCAGAAAATACATACGCAATGTTTTCACTACGTTCGACCGCATGACGGATCGCTGCTTCGATCGAATGATAATTTTTAAGTTGACTGATTTGCTGGAATTCGTCAATAAAAATCACTGCTTGTTTTTTAAAATATTTCGCTGTTTCATCCAATTTTAACAGGATTTCAGTAATATCTTTTAATGGTTGAGTAGACAAAGTTAAAGAAAGTTTTTGTCCAAAAATTCCCACAGAAATTTCGGGTTTCATTTTTTTAAATATCGTGATGAGTTTTTCTTTGGCTTTATTAACAGAGGGCAGAATTTCAAATACTAGACGGCTGACTTTATCAATAATTTGATCTCTAACATATTCCTCACTATAGGCCGCTAGCAAATCTATATTAGCGTAAGGAATTTTCATTTCTTCAGCGACTTTTATTACCAGGCTGGTTTTGCCGTAACGGCGGGGTGCCATCAGTACACTGTGTTTTGTGTTCTTTATTCGATTGATTAAATATTTACGCTCGGTTTCGCGATTAATAAATGCATCGCCAAGCGCCACTCCTTCGGGGAAAGCCTGTAGGGTCTTCATAACATACCTTTGTGTCACATAACCTTATGTGATACTAGATTGTGTGATGAAGACAGTCAATGCGATAGCTCATCTGCTGACGCTGAAGCCGCCAATAAATCCAACTGATGCTCATGCCTTAACGCATCAATCACTTCCTGCAACGCAGCGCCACTAATAATTTGCGGTAATTTATATAAAGTTAAATTGATGCGGTGATCGGTGACGCGGCCTTGTGGGTAATTGTAAGTGCGGATGCGTTCCGAGCGGTCGCCGGTACCGACTAAATTGCGTCTTAATGTGGTGCGTTCGCGCGTTTGTTTTTCCTGTTCGTTGGACAATAATTTTGCTGCTAAAAGTGACATGGCGCGGGCACGGTTTTTATGTTGCGAGCGTTCGTCCTGGCATTCGACGACGATGCCGGAAGGGATGTGGGTGATGCGGATTGCGGATTCGGTTTTGTTAACGTGCTGGCCACCGGCGCCGGAAGCGCGGAAGGTATCGATGCGTAAATCGCTGGGATTAATTTCAATCGCGGCAATTTCATCGGCCTCGGGCATAATCGCGACGGTGCAGGTGGAGGTGTGGATGCGGCCCTGGGTTTCGGTGTCGGGTACACGTTGCACGCGATGCGCGCCGGATTCAAATTTGAGTAAGCCGTAGGCGCCAATGCCTTCAATTCTAGCGACGACTTCTTTAAAACCGCCATGTTCACCGGCTGATTCGCTGATAATTTCGGTTTTGAATTTTTGGTTTTCGGCAAATCGTAAATACATGCCTAATAAATCACCGGCAAAAATCGCGGATTCATCACCGCCGGCAGCAGCGCGGATTTCTAAAAATACGTTACGTTTATCGTTCGGATCTTTGGGTACTAAATATTGTTTGATTTCATTTTCAATTTTTTCTTGTTCTTCTTTTAATGCGATTAATTCTTCTGCAGCGAGTTCTTTTAATTCCGGCTCGTTTGATTGAATAATCGCTTCATTTTCTTCGATATCACGCAACACTAATTCAAAGCGGCGAATTAATTTTACCACCGGCTCGAGTTCGGCATATTCTTGCGAATATTCACGGTACAAATTCATATTTTGAATAATTTCTGGCGTAGCGAGTTGACGCTCGATTTCTTCATGACGGTTTTTTAGCGTTAATAATTTTGGCAGCATGGTATGGGTTGACATGATCGGCTCAGCGTTTTTTTAGGTTGGCGTTTGTATATACCCATCACACCTCAAGATGCGATTTTTAACGCGCCACTTGCGGCGCAGTTGAAACGTTCTTCAATCGGAAAAGTTCGAAATAGAACAACTATTCCTTCACTTTTCCTCAATCAGAACGTTTCAACTGCTTGCAATCCGCACGTTAAATTCTCACATCTTGAGGTGTGATGGGTATATATGAGTTGGTAAACATATAAGGATATGGGTTGCTATTCAAGATGAATGACGCTGTGATGAGGATGAAGAAGGATATTTTATTACCCCTCATCCGCCCTATCGGGCACCTTCTCCCACAAGGGGAGAAGGACAACGCTAGGGACATCGCCAATAAAACATGTTGCTGCCATGAAATAAGCCCTACTAATGGCTGCTGCCATGAAATATGCTCTACTAATGGAAAGCGATTAAACTTTGAAGAGACCCTTCTCCCCTTGTGGGAGAAGGTGCCCGATAGGGCGGATGAGGGGAAAGAAAAACACCCTACCAAACTACAATACTATCCCAAGGAATTGCTGTATTTTTAATGAGGTAATTCATAAATTGCTGTTTGAAAAATAGCATTACCATCATGGATTGGTGGATTACGCTACGCTAATCCCCCCTGCGTGTTACTAACCCGCTTTTTTCAGCGGGAACCGCTGAAATCACAAATCAAATAAATCTTCAGCCGCTAACAAAACATCCTTGCGCTTATTTTCCGCTGCCTGTCTTAAATTCACCGAAGGTGCATGAAGAATTTTATTCGTCAGATTATTCGCAAAAACTGCCAAAATATCTTCTATCGAACGTCCTTGTTTTAATAAAGCCTGTGCTTTATTTAATTCCTGATAACTTAGCGTTTGAATTTTATTACGTAATTTCGCAATCACTTCCGAGGCTTCTAAACTCGCCATTTTACGCATTAAATATTCTGCGCAAACCGCTACCATTTCTTCCGCTTGTTTCGCTTGTTCTTGCCGCGAAAGCTGGTTTTTTTCGATGATTTCTTTTAAATCATCCATGGAATATAAATAAACATCTTCTAAATCTTTCGCTTCAGGCTCAATATCACGTGGCACGGCGGCATCCAACATAAAAATCGGCCGATGCTTGCGAATTTTTAATGCGCGCTCAATCGCGCCTTTGCCGATAATTGGTAATTCGCTGGCAGTGGCGGTTATTAATATTTCCGTTTCCGCTAAAAACGCCGGAATTTCGCTTAAACCAATTGCTTGGGCGGAAATTTTTTGCGCTAACATTTCTGCTTTGTGAATATCGCGATTAGCAATCGTGATGTGTTTAACACCAGCCGATTGCAAATGTGTCGCAATTAATTCAATCATTTCACCCGCGCCAACTAATAAAGCGCGGCAACGTTTAATATCAGCAAAAATATTTTTAATTAATTTAATTGCGATATAAGACAAACTAATCGCATTTTTACCGATTTCCGTTTGATGCCGAATTAATTTGCTATAAGAAAAAATCTGCTGAAATAAGCGCTCAAAATTTTGTTTAACAGTGCCGGTTTGACGCGCTAATTCAAATGCTGATTTAAACTGGCCAAAAATCTGCGGCTCGCCAGTCAACATCGAATCCAGGCCAATCGGCACGCGCAGCATATGGACTAGGGCGGATTCATTATGATATTGATACCAGCGCAAACGGCTGTCATTCAGTTTCGGATGCGATTGCAGTAGCTGATTTAACCTTTCTGGGTCAGCCCCATGCAGATAAAAGTCGGTACGGTTGCAGGTAAACAGCCCCACCGCTTCATTCGCCGCCTGCTGGTTGACCAGCTTCGTGAGCAGTTCCGGCACTTCCGCCGGCGCAAAGTGGGTGCGCTCGCGCAGGGCGAGTGGGGCGGTTTGATGGTTGATGCCGCAGACTAGGAGGTTCATGGTTTAACTTTGAATGTTAAAGATTGGGTTTGTTTGAGCAGTTTAGGCTGGTCGTATTATAACGAAAACAGAAAAATACAGCAAAAATTCGTCATCAATCTAGCAGCATTTTACACTACTGCTGATCCAAATAATTAGTTAAAAATTCAATAACAGAAAACTGATTTTTTTATAAAAACAATAATAATATATTGAGGTGCTTATGCAAGAACTAGAATTGAAAGGAAACCAAGTAGAAGCGTTTCAATCACTATTTGCGCTATTGATGGTGGATTTCTGTGGAAGTGATCAGAAATTTCAACAGTTAATTCAACTTGTAGAAACAGAATATAATAGACTTGTTTTAGAACCAAAAAAAATTATAATTTCTCAAGAAAAATCTCGGGTTTCAACGTTTGTTACTTACAGTTTGAGTAATTTAGAAAAGGCGAATTATATCCATAAAAAAAATGGCTCATTGGTGCTAGAAAAAGAAGGCATTAACTTAGTAAATTTAATTAAAAATTCTTCGGTTAAAGAAGATAGCGAAAAAAATGCAATATTGAAAAAATTTGCGAGTCCCTATCGCAATTTTAAATTTTCAGATTTTGAATCGTGCCAGAAAATCATTTTGGATGTTTTTAAAGAATATTTAAATTCCTCATTTCTAAATGTCTCCTTCGTAACTCAGAATTTAGAAAGAAATAAGCCGGTACCACTACAACCTCAAATAATGAATACAGTAGTTTCGCAAAGTGGTGGCACTGAAATAGAGGGGCAAAAAGACCAAGGGCTTCAACAAAATGGCGATGGAAATCCAGAATATAATAAACAAGATACAAGTGTAG
This sequence comes from uncultured Gammaproteobacteria bacterium, assembly GCA_964441315.1. Taxonomy (GTDB): domain Bacteria; phylum Pseudomonadota; class Gammaproteobacteria; order CAYTUN01; family CAYTUN01; genus CAYTUN01. The sequence goes on from CAYTUN010000033.1 coordinate 11,148, forward strand.
ATGATGATTTGCAGGCATTAAAAACTGAATTATCTGAAGAGATGGTGAAGCTTTATACAACGACAGACCCTCAATCGCCCTCTCAATCGACTACTAGTGAAGACAGTTCTAAAAGACAAAAAATAACAGACGTTTATCAATCTTTATTTTATAATTCAACTCCAACTGCAAAATCTCCTAATCAAGGAATATTGCCATTCAGCTTGACTGAAATTTTACTGTTTTTAGGTATAGTAGGTCGAAATAATATAAAAGGTTTGTCATTTGATCAAATTGAATTTAAGCATATAAAGTTGCATAACGATCAAGCTGCTGAACTTAAAAGGCTTGAGTATTTAAGTAAGTTTTGTGAGGTAGTAAAATTAATCCAATTTTTTGGTGAATTTGACGGGAAAAAACATTACAAAATAAGCGAACTTGGTGCGCAACAATTAAAAGCATTATTGGAAAAATGTATTGAAATTTCTTGTAATAAAGATATCGAAAAATCTCAGCACTACGATTTCAACTTACCTGGTAAAATGGCCAGCACTATAACAATTTCCGATCCTGAGGGTTCGGATCATGGCCAAAAAAAGAGCTACCAATTTACTTTAAACAATTTTTTTAACATTGGAGGGGATTGTCCTTTCATGATTGAGCGCTCAGATATTAACTTGCTATTAGAAGAGCTGCTGCCTGAAAAATCTCTTTCAGAGCAGCCCGGCACTTTTAAAAGATAAGAAAGTGTTATAAACAATAATTTTGTATAATCCTCCAAAAGTTACTATGAATGACTAACACGGATTAATTAAACATTATGAAATTATCGCGCATAACAGCTATTACAACTGTGCTTTTGTTGCTCACCAGTTGTGCCGAACTTCCTGCAGCAAAACCGGAAATGGTAAAAGAAACAGCAACCTGGTACGCCCGCGGCAGCTATAGCATTAAAAATAATAATCAGCTAAAAAACGGTAACTATGAATGGCAACAAAACGGCCCACAATTTAATTTGCGGATTTATGGGCCGTTGTATGCGGGGAATGTATCGGTAATTGGCGATGCTAATCAAACCCGTTTAATCGAAGGCCGCAAAGTCACGGTTGCGGCTTCGCCGGAAGCATTGATAGAAGAACGTTTACAGTTGGAATTGCCGGTGAGTGGCTTGCGTTATTGGTTACGAGCAGAGGCAGTTCCCGGAAGCAAAGCGCAAATTCAACGCGATGCTGGTGGAAAAGTGGATGCGATTTTGCAATCGGGTTGGCAAATTCAATATTTACGTTACAAAGATTTTAATGGCCGCGAAATGCCCAATTTAATTGTGGCGACACGGGGACAATTGCAAGTACGGGTTTCGGTGAATACTTGGGAATAAACGCTAATGCGTTTATCTCTTGCTCTAAAAATTGATTAGCAAAATAGCAGCGCAATGAACGCATCAATTCAATCAATCATTTTACCATCACCCGCCAAACTTAATTTATTTTTGCATATTACCGGCAAGCGCGCCGATGGTTATCACAATTTGCAAACTGTTTTTCAGTTGCTGGATTTTGGCGACAGTATTTCATTTAGTTTGCGTGAAGATGGATTAATTAAAGTTTCTTGCCAAATTCCAATTCCTTTGGAAGAAAATTTAATTTATCGCGTGGCGAATGATTTAAAAAATCAATTTGAAATTGAAAAGGGCATTGACATTGTTTGCCATAAAAAAATTCCCTTAGGCGCAGGACTAGGTGGCGGCAGTTCCAATGCGGCGACGACTTTGCATGCTTTGAATTATTTATGGGAATTAAATCTTTCAACAGAAGAATTAGCGGCAATCGGTTTAAAATTTGGCGCTGATGTGCCGGTTTTTGTTTGGGGCAATAGCGCTTGGGCTGAAGGTGTTGGCGAAAAATTGCAGGCGCTTGAATTATCAGATGGCTACTATTTAATTATTGTGCCGACGGTAAATGTGAGTACGGCAAAATTATTTTCTCACCCCAAATTAAAACGCGATTTTGTGCCATTGACGGCAGAAAATTGGAACACTCAAAAAACAGAAAATGCGTTTTTAGATCTGGTATTAACTGAATATCCTGAAATTAAAGCAGCTTATGATTGGATGAATCAATTTGCCGAAGCAAAATTAACCGGAACTGGCGCGGCGTTATTTGCGTATTTTGAAAATAGGGAAGAGGCAGAAAAAATCCTCGAAAAAAAGCCGGAAAAATTTCAGGTATTTATTGCGCGGGCTATGCAGCGGTCGCCGTTACATAAGGAATTGGAGAAATGTTTTTAAGTTGTGTTTTATTGTGGCGAATTTTAATTTAGTAAAAGAGCTCGCAAATTCGAAAATTTGTTACGAGATTTTTTTAGCAGTAGTGCGAATTTTAAATCAGGAGATTGCCGCGTCCGCTTCGCTCCCTCGCAATGACAAATAATTAGGTGTAGAGTGCCACTTCCTTGTCATCCCTTTTGTCATTGCGAGGGAGCGAAGCGGACGCGGCAATCTCCTGACAAGAATTTGGCGCTAGATTAAAAAATTGCAATAAATCAAGTCACTGCCTCATCAAAATTAAATACCCCGCACAAAGCAGGGTATTGTTAAATATTAAAATCAAATTATTAAATTATTTTTTATCCTTATGCTCATGATGCGTTTCATGCTTCCATACTTTATTTTTCAAGAGCTCATTTTGCTGCTCTTGTTGATGTTGGTTTTGCTTTTTATCTTTCCACTCTTTTCCGTGCTGATGTTTTTCATGTTTCATGACTGTCTCCCAAACAAAAATGGTTTTAACATTTTTAAGTATAGTCCAGGAATTTTGCTGAAAGTATTTGCAAACAGCTGTTGTTGCTGTGGAAGAATTTATTTGTAGGAAACTAAGCAGTGAGAGAGGCGCTAAGTCAAGCAAGTAAACCCAACTTTTGCAGTGCTTTTATAGCGGAAAACGCTAGGCATAAAAAAAGCTTATGAGATCAAACGGTCCGCTGTATTCCCTAAGTTATCCATAACAAACTAGGAGAGGAGTCCATTCTTGCCGTTCCATCGGCATACGATCTCATAAGCTCGGACAAATCATAGCTAAGCTGTTACCGTATTGCTGTAAGCCAAAATCACTATAGCTTGTAGGATATTTGCTATTTTTGGGGTGGTTAAACCTGGATTGAGTGCCTTGTGGGGCGCTTGGACAAGGGTTTAAACAATGAAAATGCTGTTTTTTTACCCCTCATCCGCCCCTTCGGGGCACCTTCTCCCACAAGGGGAGAAGGCCAATCTTGGTGGTATCTGCTAATAAAATATACAGCGTTGCCCTGAAATAAGCGTTGCCATTGAATTAATTGTTGTCATTGGATTAAGTGTTGCCCTGAAATAAGCGTTCCATTGAAATAAGTGTTGCCATGAAACAAGCCGCGCCTGGGAAAGCTACTAGAGTTCTTGCATAACCGGCGTCTTTTGCCGGCTGGCAGTGTTGTGTTGCTTGCTCGGTGCTGATTTACAGGGACTAAACTTCGCTCCTCGCTGCATAACACGCCTTGCCAGCCAGCAAAATACTTGGGTATGCAAAAAGTCTATTGAATGATGAAGACCCTTTTGTAGGCGTTTTTGAATAATTTAAAAATGGCCCATTTGCCCACCCTAGTCTCGGCTAGCGACGCGATGGGCAACCACAGGGTGTGCGAAAAACTGATTGATTCGACACCCCTTAATGGCAACGCTGTTATTTTATACAGTGCTTAAAACCACGCGGCTTGCCCCGTGGATGCAGCACCTCCCGAATGTAATTCGGGCGAGCTTTGCTCGTAACGGTAAATACCATGGGGCTTGCCCCATGGAAATTTACTAGCAGATGTCACCAACATTGGCCTTCTCCCCTTGTGGGAGAAGGTGCCCCGAAGGGGCGGATGAGGGGTAAAAAAATAGCGCTGATCAAATAATAATTTGCAGCTGCTAATTCGGCCTTGTTGAATAAATCAATTTTTCGTACGGGCAAAACTCCCTGTGGTTACCCATCGCATCGACAGCAGAGAGCAGAGAGACTAGGGCAGCACAGGGGCCTGCCCCTACGTTTATTTTTAAATTATTCAACAACGTCAATTCTTATTTGTACTACTTCCCTATTCAGAAAATTTTTTGTTATAGTATGCCCTCTTTTGGGGCGTAGCCAAGCGGTAAGGCACCGGGTTTTGATCCCGGCATCCCTAGGTTCGAATCCTAGCGCCCCAGCCAAATATAGCGGTTCCCGCTATAAAATGGCTGTTAAGCTTGAGTTGATTTATCTAAGATTATTATCACACGAAAACAAAGCTTTAAAAAAACACCAAGGCTTTTCCCGCCTGGTTCTCTACACCCACTTTTGCAGCGGAAACCGCTGTAGGTTTTTGTCAACATGAACATGAAAATTTTCACTGGCAATGCCAATATTCCGCTTGCTGAAAGTGTCGCCAAACATCTGAATCTCCCTCTCGGCAACGCCAAAGTCGACCGTTTTAGCGACGGCGAAATTCTCGTGGAAATCTTTGAAAACGTCCGTGGCCATGAAAGCTACATTATTCAGCCGACCTCAGCACCCGCCAATGAAAATTTGATGGAACTCGTGATCATGGCCGATGCACTGCGCCGTTCATCCGCTTCCGCCATCACTGCAGTGCTGCCTTACTTTGGTTACGGCCGCCAAGACCGCCGCATCCGCTCAGCCCGCGTGCCAATTACCGCCAAAGTTGTGGCGGATATGCTGGTTTCCGTTGGCATCACCCGTGTGATTACGATTGATTTACATGCCGAACAAATTCAGGGCTTTTTCACCATTCCGGTAGACAACGTATTCGCCACGCCCGTCATGCTCGATGACATGCGCCGCAAACGTTTCCCCAACCCAATGATCGTCTCACCCGATGTCGGCGGCGTCATGCGCGCGCGTGCCGTGGCAAAACGCTTGATGGATTCCGACCTGTCGATCATCGATAAAAGAAGGCCTTCGCCAAATAAATCCCAAGTGATGAATATCATCGGTGAAGTCAAAGACCGCAATTGCATCATTGTCGACGACATCATCGACACCGGCGGCACTCTCTGCCAGGCCGCCCAGGCCTTGAAAGAGAAAGGCGCTGCCACCGTTTCCGCCTACGCCACCCATGCGGTATTTTCTGGCAATGCCATCGAAAATATTCGGAATTCGGTGTTGGATGAAGTGGTGGTAACTGATACCATTCGCCTAAGCCCAACAGCCCTGGATTGCTCCAAAATCCGCGTCCTCAGCATCAGCGACATGCTGGCCGAGACTATCTATCGAGTCAATAATAAAGAATCTGTCAGCTCGATGTTCTTAGACTAAATAATAACCATTCTTAATAAAAGCTTAAGTTGGGCTGGGTATGCTCGCGTGGCTTTGATGTGGGTTTATTGTTTTTATTATTAGAATAGGTGAATGAGATGAGTGAAGATTTGCTGTTTCATAATGCATCAACCGGTTTTTATGATGGTGCAAAATATTCTCTGGTAAAAAAATTCCGCGATAGTTTCACGCAACAGATTACTACAATTGAAGAACTTTCAACACGACCACAAGAAAGTGTTGTAGTAGATCTAACTTTACGTGGGTATTTTAAAAAATTCAGCGAGCTCAATCCTGAATTCCGGCATTTGCCTTATCGTTATAATCTATTTATTTACCAGCAATTAACTCATTTAAAAGAAAAGCTGAACGACAACGGAATTACTAGCAGTTTTTTAAATTCAAAACTTAAAGAAATAAGAAAACAATTAGTAGGTAAAAATCTCAAAGAAAGTATTTATGACGAATTATTTTTCATTTTTGTCAAACGTCATAATGCTAGCATGATTGAGCATCAAGATGAGATCAAAGCAATTGATGAAGAAATTAAAGCTTGTATAAGTATATTAAATACAGCTAATAATTTAATAAAAGATAAGCTTAAAAACAGCATTATAAATCTAGTAACAACTATCCAATCAACAAAAAGCGATAAAGAAGGCGTTAATTTAAAGAAAGCTATTGAAGAATTAAATAAATTCTTAAAAATTGAAGCGCCAGTGAGTGTAAATTTACCACTTGAGACAGAAACTCCTAAAACGAAAAAAAATCGAAAAAAGGAGAAAAAAAATAACGCAGAAGAATCAAAAGAAACTCAATCGCCTATCTCTGCCCCTTCAAAAGTATTTACTGGTTTGACATTAGCAGGAATGTTTCTTACTAATTCTTCTGGAGCTGATGCAGCCGAAACTCAAACGCGAGGATCTGAATTCGCTTTAACTGGAATGCAGGCAAATGGTGCCGCTCTCGGCACCACTTATAATGTCTTCAATGGCACCCAAGGCCCGCATAGTCTTGTTGGGCTTGACCAATACCCCCCCGCTACTAACAGAACAGCCGTTACCGGTCTGTTAAATGGAGAGCAGCAACTAGGATACCGTATTTTTGAAAACGGTGTTCCTATTGGCAATGCAGTTTACTTTGGTGATGATCCTAGTAATAACGTTACTATCAGCGGAGTACAGAGCAAAACTTTTAAAGGAAATCAGATTAAGGTTTGGCAACGAGGCAATACGATTTACCGTAACGAAGTGGACCTGAATGGTAACCATACTACCCCTGTACCGGTCATAAAAGTTCCCGAAGGGTTGATAGGCGCACCCCTACTGTCTGTACTAGGAGACGGCAGGCAGACTATTGCCTGGAAAACGCCTACTGCTTTAAATATGCAGGCTTTTGATAGTAATGGCACCGCAGTTGGACCTGTGTTTACTCAATTTAACCCGCCAAACGATGCCAATGCCGATGCTCCCCGTCTTTTACAAACCATCCCATTAAACAGCACAGAATTAGGAATAATTTGTGCACAGCCTAAGAGCGCGGGCACTAGTAGCTTTACTGCCCAAATTTTAAAGATTGGCGATGACGGAATTTCTCGTAACCCACAGCAGTTTGCAACTACAATTACAGCCGCTTATGATCGAGAAGCTGCATTTGGTCCTATTGGTAGTCATGGTAAAAGCGTTGAGTTGACCTACGATAGAAATGTGCGAAATCAAGGCATTACCCTGTTTAGGTGCGAAGCGAGTTTTGCAGGCGGTGAAGTTAAATTTAGTGAAGAAATTCAACTTTCTGCTGAAGATGATCATATCCCACACAGCGTATTAGCTCGCCAGGATTTTGAGATTGGCAATCGTAATAACACCGCTTACATTTATGAAAGTCGAACCAGTAGCAATACCCGAGGTATATGGCTTGCGATTTATGATAATAACAATCCTCAGTCCACTAGTTACGAACGTTTAGGTAGTATTGATGCGAATGGGCAACCCCGAGAGCCAAACGGCCCTAGCAGTCCGAGCTTCATTACCCTAGGCAACGGCCAAACTATCGCAGCCTGGTGTGAAACTGATGGGATGCTTTTTATTCAAGGCATCAACCTTAATAAGACTGGTGCTATCCCAATTCGTGACAAGCTCTGGAATGGGCTTCCTATTGCAGGCAGAGCACCCTATGAAATTGAACCATTCGGATCAGGCACAGGCGCCGAGATTAGCTGGGTCGGTGAAAGTCAATCGGGCATTTCGGTTTTATTTGCAGCCTTTCCGGATATTTTTGCTCAGCGGATAGTTCCTACGCCAACGGTGCGGCCTACTGAAAATCCTACTGATGCGCCTACGGTTAGGCCGACATCTAATGGCCCGACGCTTTCTCCTACTTCGACGCCGAAGCCTACTAATGCGCCTAAGGCGCGCGGTAAACGTTCATCGCTATTGGGTATAATATTGGGTCTAGTAGGAGCTGCAATTGCTGGACTCGCAGCTCTAGGGACAGGGATATATATATATAATGCTCGGCGGCGAGCGCGGCTTCAAACTGAAAAAGATCTTGAGGGAGGAGGACAAACAAGAACGCCAGGAGAAAGTACCCCATTAATTACTAGTAATAGTGAATCACGAGTAGAATCGGCTCCTGCTTTAAATCTTGAAGAAGAATCACCATATCTTAAGGAAGAAGAAGAACAAAAACAAAATCCGGCAACAAATAGAATAGATTTTGGCAACCAAACGACTTACTTTCAAGCTTCTGCAAAATTTATGAAACCTGAAAAAGGTAGTGAGAGAAGAGAAAAAAGTAAAAAAGATATGAATATTTCTGCACCTATCCCCAATCAAAAATCAGAGTACGAAATTACTTATAAAAAACTACAACAGGAACGTAGAAAAATTGGTCCTCAAGGTGCTGAATGCTACATATTAAGCCATCCTAAACCTAAAGATGACATTGAAACGCAAATTCAAAAAAATGAATTAAATAAATTTGGAGATACAACGCATCTTTCTCTCAAAAACACTTTTAAAAAGGCGAATAATGGGGAGTATATTATTTCTGGAGCGCTGCCCAGGGAACAAACTGGCGGTGGCGATGGTGGTAATGTTTATTTAGGCTATAGGCAATTAAATGGCGAAATTCAATATTTAGCTATAAAAGAAATATTGGGGCCAAACAATCAAGATCCTGAACAGCTTAGAGCATGGCTATCGGAAGTAGAAAGTGAGCGTGATCTACATCAAAGTTTTTTAAAACATAATAATGAAGAACTGAAAGCAGCGGTAGCACCATTGATCTTTGTACATATTGAGAAAAGATCAGATGGCAAATGGGTTGCTTACCATGTCACTGAATTCATGCCAAATGGAACATTAGAGAATGCCATTAAACAAATCCACAAACAAATAGATGCTGTTAAAAGAAAACTGGAGGGAAATCAAATTAAAGGTACTTTAAGAAGTAACGAAGAGCTTCGCCTAAACAGTTTATATTATGCACTCAATTATTTAATGTTATCAACGGCCTTATCCTTTTTGTGTGTTAGAGAAATAGGGAAAGTGGCACATAAAGACTTAAAACCCGGGAATTTTTTAGTGGGCAAGGATGGTTCAAGTAAGCTGATAGATTTTACTCATCGACTTCATATTAATGAAGAAAACCCTCGAGTTAATTTCCAGGATATCATTTCTAATGGTCCCTACGGTGATCCTAGATATTTTTCTCCAGACAGGAGAAAAACCCACCTTCGGGCTTATCAGGCATATGATGAGACAGTTCAAGAAAATCAGAAATTCAACTACCAACCAAAAGATGCAGCTTACATGGATTCATATAATTCGGCAGCAGATGATGCTTGGGTACTTGGTCTAGTTTTGTGTGAGATTGCTCTTGGTAGACATCCTATTGACCCTGATTTGCAGTTAGATAAGCAAGGAGGAGCGGTTAGAATAGTCCTGGAAACCTGGACAGATAAATATTTGAAAGAGAAGATCGAAGCGTCTTTTGCTGAAATTGAAAAAAATAACGCGGTATTTGGAAAAGAAATTGTTTCTATGCTGCGTAAATTACTTAATTTTAACGAAAATGAGCGCGCAGCGCTTAAACTTACTAATGAGGATAAAAATGTTGTTATTCAAATGTTAAAAAAATTAGTAGAACCACCTCTCAATGTATCTCAAAATTCCGCTATACCTAGGTCTTCTCCTACACAAGCAGTAGCACGAACCCTGGATACCTGTCGAAAAGCAGGATCTGACGAGAGTAGCAAAAAAGTTAGATCTCATGACGTATCAAGTAGCGAACAAAAAGTTAGAAATACAAGTTTGTCAACTGGATTATACGCTGGGCAAAGACAAACCCTTAATCAAGAAGGGGAAAAAGAAACTCTATACGGAGTTATGCCTAAAAACCCCGCGCAACTAGTTAACAAAGCGGGTGATGCTTATAAAGGCAGTGCTTATATTGGCACCCCTAGTCTTCCTGGTAGAACATAAAGCGTATGTTTTCAAATCCAACTTTTAGAGCCTTCAGCCTAATCGAACTACTGCTAGTCCTAACAGTAACCGCCGGCCTATTGCTAGGCGGCGCTAAATTGTTTGTTTCTGCTCGCAACCATGCACGCGAAGCGCAGGCATTGGAGAAAATCAACAATATCGTCGATGCAAGTTTTCGTTGGTTGGCTGCTGGTAATCGTAAGAATTTTTGTGGGGCCACAGGCAATAGTGGCTGTAGCACGACGCCGATTACCAATCAACGGCTGATTGATGCAGGGTTATTGTCAAGGCAGGAATTCTATACACCCTGGAAAGTAAATGATGCTGAAGCATTAATTTTTGTTAATCCTGTCAGTAACAAACCAGAAATGTTAGAAATTAGTGTCCCTTCTGTGCCAGCCAAAATATGCAATTCTTTAGTTAATAAGTTGGCTAATAAGGCAGCAAACGCAATTTGTAACCAAAACAATACACTAGTAGTGGAGTTTTCTTCATGAAACAAACAAAAGCTTTCAGCTTGCTTGAATTGAGTTTGGTGATACTGGTGATTGCCATATTGACGCTAAGCGTCACCCAGGTTTACAAGTTGGTAGAAAATAATCGTAAAGTTAATTTGGCAGTCAATCAGATTTTGACGGTATATCAGGCGGGCGCAAATTACGAAGTAGTGCCTAGCGATCCAGATTTAATAAAAAGATTTGTTGACGATGGACATTTGAGTGAGGATTTTGAGAAAAATAATATTAACCCTTGGGGTGGCAAAATTATTGCTTATGGCATCAGCAAAGATCGAAATATCATTCATATTGAAATGGAACCTGTTTCCACTGCAGAGTGCAGTAGCATTAGAATGAAATTTGTAAATAATGCTAATTATTATCTTGGAGGTTGTGATGTGGATAATAACGCCAACCCACCAGTTTCTTATTTATGGATGGAACTAGCCTACAACCCCATCGAAAACACCCCATGAAAAAATCCGCCTTTTCACTACTTGAATTACTTCTGGTCCTAAGCGTCGCCTCGCTATTAATCATCGCCGTCACCGCCGCCTATATTAAAATCAAACAAAAACGCGATGTCTTAGAAGCACAAAAAGCTTTACAGGCGACGGCAAATGCATTACACGCTTACTGGCGTGATCAAGGCAATCAGTTTCCAATTACGCTGAGATTTAGCGATTTAATTGATAATGGCTATCTTTCAGCAGATTATGCGCAAAGCGCCTGGGGCACTAAAGTGACGGCGGCACTTTCTACTACTAATAGCAATTATGTTCAGCTGAGCTACGCGGATTTAGACCAAAGCGCTTGCACGGCGCTGAATTATCGCATGGGTGTCAGGCAAAATTGCACCAGTAGTAGCGGCGCTAGTGTTTTTAATATTTGCATCGATAACGCGCAAAGTTTTTATGATTGTAATTCTATCAAGCCGTAACGCAGGCAAACTCCGAGAATTTCGCGAGCTTTTCGCGGATACGGCGCTTCAAATAAAATCTCTTTCTGAATTTAATACCATTCCTGAATACATCGAAACTGCCGAAACCTTTGTCGAAAATGCTATCGGCAAAGCACGTCATGCAGCGCATTTATTAAATCAAGCGGTAATTGCCGATGATTCTGGTTTGTGTGTTGCCGCACTGGATGGAAAACCTGGAATATTTTCGGCGCGTTATGCTGAGCAAAATAATGATGCGGCGAATCGGAAGAAATTATTGACTGCGCTGGAAAATATTCCTCACGAAAAAAGACAGGCATATTTTTATTGCGTCCTGGTATTCATGCGCAACGCGCATGATCCTTCGCCGATTATTGTGGATGCCAGTTGGCATGGCATGATTGCAGAAACGGAAAAAGGTGAAAATGGTTTTGGTTATGATCCGCTATTTTATATTCCGGAATATAACTGTAACGCGGCAGAATTGGCACCAGAATTAAAAAATCAAATCAGCCATCGGGCGCAAGCCTTTAAAAAATTAATGCTGGCATTTAAGGAAAACAACATTCTATGAAAGCCTATCAAGAAAAATTTATTCAATTGGCGTTAGAAAAAAACGCTTTGCGTTTTGGTGAATTCACTTTGAAATCCGGCAGAAAAAGCCCGTATTTTTTTAATGCGGGTGCATTTTCTGATGGAAAAAGTTTGTCGCTTTTGGGCGAAATTTATGCCGATTGTATTGCTGAAAATTTTTCTACCAACGATTACGACGCACTTTTTGGCCCTGCTTATAAAGGCATCACCCTAGCCGCTGGCGCGGCTGATGGGCTTTATCGGCTGCATCAGATTAATAAACTTTTTGCTTTCAATCGCAAAGAAATAAAAGATCATGGTGAAGGGGGCATGATTGTTGGCAGCTCGCTCAAAAATCAGCGTGTATTATTAATTGATGATGTCATTACCGCAGGTACGGCGATTAGTCAAAGCGCGAATTTGTTAAATGCCGAAAACGCAAAATTAATTGGCGCCGTTATTGCTTTAGATCGTCAGGAAAAAATTGATCCTAAACAATCGCTAACTGCGGTTGAGCAAATTACAAAAAATTATGCGATTAAAGTTGTGTCAATTTTGACTTTGGATGTGTTGGTTAAATTTGTTGAAGAAAAAGTGGAGTTTAAAAAATATTTGTTGTCGATTAAAAATTATCGGGAAGAATATTGCTGAGTTTGATGGTTTGTTGCTAATCAATAGCATTTTAAATCACCCCTCATCCGCCCCGTTGGGGCACCTTCTCCCGCAAGGGGAGAAGGATCTCCTCTAAGTTCAATAGCTTCTTGTAGCAATATTTACTTCATAACAATAAAGTTTGTAATAATAAAATTTATTTTATGGCGTTGTTGAATAAATCCGATTTTTTGTAGGGGCAACCGCCTGTGGTTGCCCATCGCATCGGTAGCACCGAGACC
>CAYTUN010000034.1:0-12635 GCA_964441315.1 uncultured Gammaproteobacteria bacterium
CCCTCTCATAGAGACCGGCCAAACACAAATTTACAGAAGAAACGTTACACCATCCGTGAGCTAGAGCGTTAATAGAAAAAATACGATTAAATGATCAAATACACCACTCAATTAAGCTTTAATAAAAATACGAATATCAATAGATAGCAATCTATAGATACATTTTCTTTTTGAATTTTTACCTTGCAAATCACTAAGCAAAAAAATGAAGAAGAATAATTGATTAGAATCTTTCTTCATTTCCTTCACCCTAAAACCTCTTGATTACCTTTAAATTTCAGTTAGCTCTGACTTGTGCAAAACTATTCTTAATGCATTTTTAATATTTGAAAGGAATTTAAAAAATAAGAATTTGATGAGGGGCTGGTATGTTTTCGAATATTAATAAACAAGCAACGAAACAGCTAAATAGTTTATTTATAAATTTGCAACAGCATGCTTCATTAAACAATGCGCAACATTTTATGCATCGAATTTTAGAGCGTCCAGAGTATAACTTAAGCTCTGCGGCAAGGGAATTAGAGATGTCGGTTGCGACGGTTTGGCGGATTAAGAATGGTTGTGCGGAGCGGCTTAGGCCAGAGTTATTCGTGAAAGTGTTGGCGCTTTATTGTCGGGTTGTGATGGCTCAAAAAGAAAATTGATTATTTTAAAAAGGAAAAATTAGTAACTTGAAGTGTGTTCGGATATTTATGACGATTTTACTTTTATCAATAAAAGAATAAAAATCAAGTTGATAAAAAATTAACTGATGTCGGAGCACACTTTGAGTTATTTATTTTAAGTTTTTGATGATTGATTTTTGTAATTTGATGAGCATAAAGAAAAATATTGAGCGGTATGAGGACGAAAATATCTATTATTTGTCATTGCGAGCGCAGCGCGGCAATCTCCTGACTTTAATTTGGCACAGGAAAATGTAGCGCCTACTGAGAATCAGGAGATTGCCGCGCTACGCTCGCAATGACAAAGGACTTGCAATAAGAAGGGGATTGGCGAATAAAAATGGTAGCCATACCGTGTGGCTATTAGCAATTAATCACATTTATTATTCGCCAGCAAATTAATAAGCCAAGTGTGACAGGAAGCTAGCTGATGAAAGTATTTACATTCCACGAATACACCTGGCCGCAAGTAAGAGAACGTATTCTAGCCGCAGATAAAGAATTCACCGAAATTGTCGATAATTGGAACCCAGGCAAAGAATTCACTTTTATTGAATTAAGTTACCCGTTCGGAGCGCATTTATTAGACGTCAATCAAGGCGGTTTTCAAGTGCCATTGGATAATGGCAGCACGGTTGCATTGCAGGATGATTTGGTGCCGAAAGAATTACAAAAAAAGCTGGGATATAGCGCTTTTCCGCTTGGTGTTGTGATTGAAGGTGGCATTGAAATTTATCATCAATTGAATGATCGGGTTTTTTCGTTGGCATTTTTTAATAAGGGATTTAATTTGGGGGTGTGGGAAGCTTTTGGCCCGCCGGCGCCTTATTCGGCGGTGGCGGGTGCGCGTTCTTTGATTATGGTGCCGAAAATTACGGATAGTCAGCATCATCGTAAATTACAAATGGCATTTGGTTTGCGTCAGTCGGTGCCGCGGCATTTATTTGATCAGTGGCGGGTTTTTACGGAATTGGCTAAGCATGATCCGAAACCTTGGCAGGTAAAAGTTTTATTTTTAAATAAAAAAAGTTTTGATGGAATATTTTATTGAAGAAAATATGAAAAGCCATTTTAAATTTGGCACTAATCCGCTGCAAAAAATACTGCAAAAAGTTCAATTCGATTATTTTCATAGCGATATGCACACGTATGGTGGTATTTATCCCAGCGCAAAATTGCCGGAAAAAGACCCTAATTTGCTTTATGTGTCAGGCAAGCGGCCAGCCAGGGAATTTGCCAATAAAGCCGCTTTTTTCCGCTGCTGCTTACGAGTTTCAGCGCAACCGCAAAACCTTAAAAAATAATTGGGCAGAGGAGTATAAATATGACATTGCCATTAATTAATTGGATGGAAAAATCTGCTCCCGAAGCATTAGCGCAAATTTTGCACCACAGAGGATTTGCGATATTGACTCAACATCCAATCGTGACAAAACTTATTTATCAAGTACACGAAGGCTGGAAAGATTTCTTCTCATCAATAGAGAAAAATCGTTTTCAATATGATAAAAACAGCTTGGATGGTTATTTTCCATTTGGTACCGAAAAAGCAAAACCAGGAATTTTATTGATTTAAAAGAATTTTTTTATTTTTATCCTTGGGGTAAATGTCCGGAAAATTTAAAACAAAGGACTTTATTGCTTTATTCACAATTAACTGAATTAGGAATTGCGTTGCTAAAAGCATTAGATAATCATTTGCCGCCATCCATTAAAAAACAACTGGCCATGCCTTTGCCACAAATGGTCGCCAACAGCCAGCGCATTGTATTGCGTTTGTTACATTATCCGCCGCTAGAAAAATTGTTGAAGGAAGCTGGCAATAATAAAATGCCCCAAAATAATCAGCGCGCCACCGAACATGAAGATTTAACTTTAATCAGCATCGTTAATCCCATTATTGGCCAAGGCCTGGAATTAAAAGACCTGGATGGCGTTTGGCACCAAGCACCCCTTGGCAAATTAGTGATTATCAGCGGCGAATTATTAAAAATTTGCACGCAAGATTTTTATCCCGCAACCACACATCGCGTGTTAATGCCAGGAAACGCAGAAAAAAATATTTCCCGCTATTCACAAGCATTCTTTTTAAATCCGCGCGATGAAGTGGATTTGGGTGGAGGTCGTACTGCTTTGTCGTATTTGGAGCGGCATATTAAAAAACGGCTTTATTGATGAAGAAATTTTTTGACTTTCACATATCAAATGGCATTTATTTATTGTTCATATTTAATAAATTCAGCATTAAATGCCAATCGAATAGCTATAGATTGTATTTCTTCTTTTTCGTTAGGCGAGTGAGGGTAAATAATATTTGCATGGTAAGGTTTTTTGCCTTCATAATCATCTTTAACAATCTTGCAGTTATTGCTGTAACAAGTTGCAGCCGTTAATTTAGCGTAGCCATTGTAAGTGGGGCGATTGTTCTCTTTTTGATGTTCAAGGCCTAATTGGTGTGCCTCATTTACGGTAAGCGTAGATATTCTATTGACTGATAGTTCGGCGGGATTCCTGGTGTCTATAAAAACAGAGGTATTAATTTTGTATTTGTTTTCTTCCGCGTCATAAACATAACAATTTTTCTGCGTTTTGTGCTTGCTACCACAGCAAATTACTCTAGCCAAATTTTCATTTTCAGTTATTTTTTCTGAAAGAGATATATTAGACATTACTATTTCTTAAATTTACGAATCAATTTTAGTAAATCGTCACTAATTTCTTTATGAGTAAATGGCAGCCTTCCTTTTATTTGTTTATTTTCTTTGGGGAAAAAACCTGCAAACGTAATATGGTTGTTTGCAGAAAAGCTAATATTTAATATCCCAATTTTTTGTTTATTCCAGGTTAAGGAAACTTCACCGTCTGGATGTGGATCTATAAAAGGCAATATATTGCTTTCATTTAAATAAGAACCAAGCAAACTGATAAAACTAATAGAATTTCTTATTGAAACTTCATTTATTTGCTCTCCTTCACCATTAAGCCAGCCATAGCCCAAGTCTGTTAATTCCTGAATATCAACGATTAAAGAGTTGAATCGTTTAGGGACGTTGTTGTAGTCAATTATATTGCTGTTATCTTGAAAATCTTCATGTATAGATGTGCACAAAAATGGTTGGGCTGGAAAGAATGACGAAGTTTGAGGCGTGGTAAACATTAGCCTTCCTCCATAGAGGCTTTCAATGTATTGGTTATAGATGTATCAAACACTTGTCTTATATCAGAATGCAGTTTTTCTATTTTAGAAAATAGTTGATTATCAATATTTAATTCCTCTAGAGTAATACGATCCAAATCAAACAAAATGTAATTGGGCTCTGGGTTGGCCAGAGTAACCTTTAATACACCTGGCTCCATTTCGGCTTCACTTTGAAACAGAAACGAGCTTTTAGAATGTAATATATTTTTTGGAATATAATCGCTCTGAATATTTAACCATTGAGATATAGAAAAATCTGTTGAATTATGAGGGATTCTATTTATATATCTCAAACCAATTCGCTTTACGCTAGTAACGTTGATACATTGCTTAATTTTGTCCCATCCCTCTTCTAAAGATTGCTTAAATTTCTCCCATGTGTAATCTTCATTTTTTAAAAAAGCTAATCCAAAAATACACTGGTCTGATAAAATATAACAGACGCTTTTATCTTGATTAAAATATTTAAATTTTTGTATGTATGGTTTCACTGTTGGTGTGATTGAACCTTGAGCACTGACTTTAAATTCAACCGGCATCTCACCGCCTGGCTCGATATTAGGGAATTTATCGCTAATCAAATTTAAAAATTTCCCTGGAAAGGCAGCATCCCACTGGCTTTGGCCAATAGAAAAATGTATTTCACAAATCACCTGATTTAAAACCGGATTTTTGTATTTGACTTTGGTTGTCATTCTATTTCCAAAATAATAGGCACTATTCGGTTAGATTCTAACGTATTTTGCACAAAAAAATGAAAATTAATTAACTTTTTTCGCAAAAACTTATGAATATCAATGGTGCCTCTCCAACGCCGCAATCGCCGGCAAAGTTTTGCCTTCTAGCCACTCTAAAAATGCGCCACCGGCAGTGGAGATGTAGGAAATTTTATTGGTTAAATCGTATTTGCTGATGGCAGCTAACGTGTCGCCTCCGCCGGCCAAGCTATAGGCGGTACTTTCGGCGATGGCTTGGCCCATAGCTTGGGTGCCTTGGCTGAAAGCGTCGAATTCAAATACGCCGACCGGGCCGTTCCAGACGATGGTGCCGGCATCTAATAATTTTTTGCGGTAAATTTCGGCGGTTTCGCCGCCGATATCTAAAATCATATCGTCGGATTTTATTTCGTTGAGTTTTTTTAATGTGGCGGGGCTGGCGGGAGAAAATTCTTTGGTGACGATGACATCGACGGGTAATAAAATTTCGACATTTTTTGCTTTTGCATTTTTAATTAAGCTTTCTGCTTCAGCCAACATGTCTTTTTCAACTAAAGATTTTCCGATGTTGTAGCCTTTTGCTAATAATAATGTGTTGGCAATACCGCCACCGGTAATTAATTGATCAACTTTTCCGAGTAAGTGATTTAATACTTGTAATTTAGTGGAAACTTTAGAGCCGCCAACAATCGCCATTAAAGGTTTGACCGGATTATCTAAGGCTTGTTTTAAAGCTTTTAATTCTTCGCTTAATAAAAATCCGGCGCAGGCAGTTTTAACAAATTGTGTTACGCCGCTGGTGGATGCTTCAGCGCGATGCGCAGTCGCAAATGCATCCATCACAAAAATATCGCATAAATTTGCGTAAGCGCGCGATAATTTTTCATCACAATTTTTTTCGCCAACATTGAAGCGGACATTTTCTAATAGCACGACATCGCCAGGTTGAATTTCAATGCCATTTTCCTGCCAGTCGCTGATTAATTTTACGGGTTGTGCTAATAGTTCACTCAAACGATCTGCAACTGGCTTCAATGAAAATGCCGGATCAAATTCACCGGCTTTGGGTCGGCCTAAATGGGAGGCGATAATGACAGCGGCGTTATTTCTTAATAAATATTCAATGGTCGGCAAAGCTTTAATAATTCGCGTGTCGTCAGTAATTTCGCCATTTTCTAACGGCACATTAAAATCTTCACGGACTAATACGCGCTTTTCGTTTACATCTACCGCTTTTAATTGCAACATGATTGGCTCGTTTAATTATGTTTGCCTTCTCCCCTTGTGGGAGAAGGTGCCCGTCAGGGCGGATGAGGGGAAATAAAAAAAATTTTCCTAAAACTAATAAAAAAAACTAATTAAAAAAATTTATGGAAGAGGGTTTTGTTTTCCCCTCATCCGTCCCTTTGGGACACCTTCTCCCACAAGGGGAGAAGGCAAATAATAAAATTATTTTGCTTGCATCAATACAATCGTCGTATCAATCATCCGATTAGAAAAACCCCATTCATTATCGTACCAACCTAATACTTTTACCGTATTGCCGATAACTTTTGTGAGTGTTGCATCAAAGGTGCAAGATAATGATGTATGGTTATAATCCACCGAAACCAATTCGGCTTCAGTATAAGCCATAATTTTTTTCAATTCGCCATGTGCCGCTTGTTTCATAATTTCGTTTACTTCTTTTACGCTCGTCGCTTTTTTCGCTTGGAAAGTTAAATCGACTAAAGACACATTAATCGTCGGCACACGCACGGCAAAACCATCTAATTTACCGTCTAATTCCGGCAAAACCAAACCAATCGCAGAAGCAGCACCGGTTTTTGTTGGAATCATGGAATGTGTTGCGGAACGCGCGCGGCGTAAATCTTTGTGTTGCACATCGATTAATACTTGATCATTGGTGTAAGAATGCACCGTGGTCATAATGCCTTCGACAATACCGATTTTTTCATGCAAGGGTTTTACCATCGGCGCTAAGCAATTAGTCGTGCAGGAACCATTAGAAATAATTTTATCGCTGGATTTTAAAATGTGATGATTAATGCCATAGACAATGGTTGCATCGACGTCTTTTCCAGCAGGCGCGGAAATCACGACTTTTTTTGCGCCCGCGGTTAAATGCAATCCCGCTTTTTCGCGTGAAGTAAATAAACCGGTACATTCTAAAACCACATCCACATTTAAATCTTTCCATGGCAATTTTGCTGGATCACGTTCGGCGCTGACATGAATTTTATCGCCGTTAATTAACATATCTTTGCCATCAACTTTCACCTCACCTGGAAATTTTCCATGAACAGTATCATGTTGTGTTAAATAAACATTCGTTGCTACATCAGCCAAATCATTAATCGCCACAATTTGAATTTGATTGCAATAATTCGATTCATAAATAGCACGCAAAATATTGCGGCCGATACGGCCATAGCCGTTAATTGCTGCACGAATTGTCATAATTTATCCTCGGTTAAATTAATTCTTTGACTGCTTTAATGATGGCTTCCGGTGTAATCTGAAGCGCTGTATAAATAGCTTTTGCTGGCGCGGATTCACCATAAGTATTTAAACCAATAATTTTTCCTTCGAGTCCAACATATTTATACCAATAATCTTTTGCCGCGGCTTCAACAGCAATTCTTTTTACTACCTGCGGTGGTAAAACAAAATTACGATAATCTTCATGTTGCTCATCGAATACGCTAGTAGAAGGCATCGATACCAACCTTACCCGATAATCTTTTGCGATTTTTTCATAAGCTTCTAATGCTATCGAAACTTCAGAACCGGTCGCAATGATAATTATCTCTGGCACGCCTTGGCAATTTCTTAAAATATAAGCGCCGCGATCAATCGATTGCGTTGAGTTTTCATAAGTTAATGCCGGTAAATTTTGGCGTGATAATAGTAAACAAGTTGGACGATGTTTATTTTCGATTGCGCTTTTCCAAGCATAAGCGGTTTCTAATAAATCCGCAGGGCGCCATACATTCACATTTGGTGTTAAACGTAAAATTGCTGCATGCTCAATCGGTTGATGCGTTGGGCCATCTTCGCCTAAACCAATCGAGTCATGCGTTAATACATATATAACGCGCTGTTTCATCAAAGCAGCTAAACGCAATGCATTTCTTCCATAATCGATAAACGTTAAAAACGTACCGCCATATGGAATAAATCCATGATATAAAGCCAAACCATTCATTATCGCGAACATGCCAAATTCACGCACGCCGTAATAAATGTAATTGCCCTTGTGTGTTTTTGGCGAATACGTCACCGAACATTCAGCCCAAGTATTATTCGAGCCAGTTAAATCCGCCGAGCCGCCGACTAATTCCGGTAAACTTTCACAGATTAAATCCAGGCAGATTTGTGAAGTGCGGCGTGTCGCCAAAGGTTTATCTTGTTTCGCTGCTTTTTCCAGCATTTTCTGACAAACGGCTTGCCAATTTTCCGGCAATTCATTTTTTGTGCGACGGCGAAATTCAGTCGCTAATACCGGATATTTTTCGCAATAATTTTCAAACAAATTCAACCATTCATCTTCTAATTGTTTGCCAAGTTTACGCGCATCAAATGCATGATAAATTTCTTTGGGAATTTCAAACGGTTTATGTTTCCAATTTAAATTTTCGCGAGTTAATTTGATTTCTTCTTCACCTAATGGCGAACCATGAGATTTTTCACTACCGGCTAAATTCGGCGCGCCATAACCAATTTTAGTACGGCAAATAATCAGCGCCGGCGCTAACGCCAAATTTTTTGCTTCTTCAATTGCACGATAAATCGCTTCGGCATTATGTCCATCGACATGATCAATCACCTGCCAGCCATAAGCCTGAAAACGTTTCGCCACATTTTCGCTATACCAACCGCTGATATCGCCATCAATCGAAATTTGATTGGCATCATAAAACGCGATTAATTTATGCAATTTTAAATGGCCTGCCAAAGATGCCGCTTCATGCGAAATGCCTTCCATTAAACAGCCATCGCCGACAAATACATAAGTGTAATGATTAATTAAAGGAAAATTCGGCTGATTAAAACGTGCCGCCATCATGGTTTCGGCAATTGCCATGCCGACCGCATTAGCAAAACCTTGCCCCAACGGGCCAGTGGTTGTTTCCACGCCAGGCGTGATGCCAAATTCCGGATGGCCAGGCGTTTTGCTGTGTAATTGACGAAAATGCTTTAAATCTTCAATCGTTAATTCATAGCCGCTTAAATGCAGCAAAGCATATTGCAACATCGAGCCATGGCCATTTGACAAAATAAAACGGTCGCGATTGACCCAATGCGGATTTTTCGGGTTATGTTTTAAAAAATCATTCCACAAAACTTCGGCAATATCCGCCATGCCCATCGGCATGCCCGGATGTCCCGAATTGGCCTTTTGCACCGCGTCCATTGCCAGGACACGAATGGCGTTGGCCAGCTCAAGGCGGCTTAATTTTGTTTTAGTTTTATCTGGCGATTCAGTGCTCATTAACGCAACCCACTCACAAAAAAATTAGGCGCCATCATAACAATTCGTCATAAACATTACCACGAGGTTTGACAATTCGAAAAAGGCGTTAGAATCAACCTCCTAACTACAGGATTTGAGCCCAAGATGACGACAGAATTACTTTTTGATACCTTAAAATATGCTAAATTATTAACACACGCTGGTGTAGAGCAAGCCGATAAGCAGGCTGAAGCGCTGGCAGATGCATTAAAGCAAAATATTTACCCTAAACCTGAGATAGACAAAATGATCGAAGCTGCAATAAAGAATTCCAATCAGCAGTTCCAAGAGGCACTAAAAAAATCCAATCAACAGTTTCAAGAAGCACTCAAGCGCTTTGACGAAAGAACTGAGCAAATGCGCCGAGAAATTAACCAGGAAACTAAAGAGATTCGCGCTGAAACCAATGAAATCCGCAAAGAATTTTATGAAAACCGCAAAGAATTTTTAAAACTTCAAACTAATATTCAGGCTGACATCCATCGTATTCTCACGCGTGGTAATTTGATCAATTTAAGTATTATGGGATCGATATTAGGGTTTTTCACGTTTATTGAGCATTTTTTGCGTTAGTTGTGATAAAAAATATTTAAGTTCTTCAATAAAAAAAGGTTTAATGAACTAGAATTTAGCGCCCTAAAATAAAAAAACTTTAAATTGTTTATCTAAAACAAGAAGTTTAAATATGGTTGAACGTGAAAAAGTTTTAAATTACTGCCATTCATTACTATATGGTAGCGGTAGTGATGATAATGTGGCCGATGATGATCAGGTTATTTTAGAGTTTCAAAATGCCATCAGCCAGCTTAACTCGATCCCTGACAAAGACGACAAAATTTATAACTTTTTAATCGAATGCTATGGGAAATTACAAGTTATTTAACTAGCAAAGATATTGATGATAAGATTCAGAAAATTTTGCATGATTTTTTTACTGTAAAAAGCCTGGCTGAAAAAACTCAAGGGATAGGGTGGATTAAATTTAGTGCCATTTGCTTATTCGTTGCAGAGCAATTTGGTAAGCTTGATCTACCATTAGGTTTAAAATTTTCATTGCAATCTGTAGAAGTGCTCGTTTTAAATTCCTCAAGCAGTGGCGAATCTAAAAACATATTTTTACTGTTACAAAAAAACTATCAGCTGATTAAGTCTTTTTTTGCCGAGGGTTCTTTAGGGAATAATTTTTTTAATCGGATGTATATAGTTTGTGAAAAATCTTTAGCTAACCAGCCAACGCAGAATTTTTTAGATTTTATGCAAAGAGATATTTCATTATCTTCCGATAATTCATACCTGTTGCGCCATTACAGCGTGCTAACAAGATTGCTCCCAATTTTAGGAGGTTTGGTTGAAGGGAATGGCCGTACTGCTTCTGATTTGGCACGGTTGCCAGGCAGCCCATTCGCTCCAAATTTGCCCACTCAATCATTAACCAAGGCAATTAATGAATTAAGCCAAATGAAACGTTGATTTTTTGATACCCGCAACCACAAATTACACTATCCCTGTTCTTGCTAGAATTTACCCCCCAAGTCTTCTATTATCAAACTGAAGCTAATTCACCCCAAACACCGAGGCAGATTTATGTGCGGCATTGTCGGCGCTATTGCAGAGCGCGATGTTCAAAATACCTTATTGGAAGGCCTAAAGCGCCTGGAATACCGTGGCTATGATTCGGCTGGGATTGCGGTGATTGATCAGGGCAAATTGCAGTGTCATAAGACGACTGGCAAGGTAGCGGCTTTATTGGAATTGTTAAAAACGCATCCTTTGACGGGCCATTTGGGTATCGCGCATACACGTTGGGCGACACATGGCACTCCCTCAGATGCCAATGCACATCCACATATTTCCCATGCCTTAATTGCGTTGGTACATAATGGCATTGTAGAAAATTATCATGCCATCAAAGAAAAATTGATTAAGCTCGGTTACGAATTAAATTCCGAAACCGACAGCGAAAATGTCGTGCATTTAATTCATCATTATAATCAAACGTTAAATTTCCCCGATGCGGTTCGCGCTGCGGTGCGTGAATTAGAAGGCGCATTTGCTTTAGCAATTATTCATCGCGATTATCCCGATCAATTAATTGCTGTGCGCCAAGGTAGCCCATTGGTGATTGGTTTAGGTGAAAATGAAAATTATATTGCTTCTGACATGATTGCTTTATTGCCTGTGACACAGCGTTTTATTATTTTACAGGAAGGTGACGTTGCGGTGGTTTCATTAAATAAAGTGGAAATTACCGATTTTAAAGGCCAAAAAGTTTATCGTGAAATTCATCAATCGGAATTACGCGCGATGCAAGTCGATCGTGGAAATTATCGTCATTTTATGTTGAAAGAAATTTACGAACAGGCGGAAGCGATTCGTGAAACCTTGGAAGGAAGAATCAGCAAACGTGGCGTGTTGCCGGAAGCATTTGGTACGCGCGCGCCGGAAATTTTTAATGCGGTAAAACAAATTCAAATCGTCGCTTGCGGTACGAGTTATCACGCGGGATTGGTGGCGCGTTATTGGATTGAATCGATGACTTCAGTGCCTTGTCAGGTGGAAATAGCCAGCGAATTTCGTTATCGCCATCATGTGGTGCAGCCGGATACTTTATTTATTGCGATTTCACAATCAGGCGAAACCGCAGATACTTTAGCAGCTTTAAAATTAGCAGAACAATTAGGTTATTTGGCGACATTAGGAATTTGTAATGTGCCCGGCAGTTCATTAGTGCGCGAATCTGACATGATTTTATTAACGCGCGCTGGTATGGAAATTGGCGTTGCTTCGACCAAAGCATTTACGACGCAATTAATTGCATTATTGTTATTAACCGTTTGCTTAGGCCGGATGCAAGGCAGATTGTCACAAGATATTACAGAAAAATATATTCGCGATATGCAACGCCTGCCGCAATACATTGAAAGAATGTATACCATGGACAATGAAATTAAACATTTATCGCGATTTTTTGCTGATAAACAGCATGTTTTATATTTAGGCCGCGGCATTCATTATCCGATTGCAATGGAAGGCGCATTGAAATTAAAAGAACTTTCTTATATTCATGCCGAAGCTTATCCAGCAGGCGAATTAAAACATGGACCTTTGGCATTGGTGGATAAAAATATGCCGGTTGTCACCGTGATGCCAAATGATGAATTATTGGAAAAATTAAAATCGAATTTAGAAGAAGTAAAAACGCGTGGCGGTGAATTATTTGTGTTTGCTGATGAAGAATCAAAAATTAAACCTGGCGATCATATTCATATTATTTCAATGCCACATGTTCCTGCAGAAATTGCGCCGATTGTTTATACGATTCCTTTGCAGTTATTGGCATATCATATTGCGGTATTAAAAGGCACTGATGTTGATCAACCACGGAATTTAGCGAAATCGGTTACAGTGGAATAATTTTTTGCTGCAAGTAATTGCGTTTTATACGTACCTTGCGCCAATTTGTGATCAGGAGATTGCCGCGGCAGCGAAGCTCCCTCGCAATGACAACGGGGGCGGCACTGTGCCCATTCCTTGTCATT
>CAYTUN010000034.1:12645-23748 GCA_964441315.1 uncultured Gammaproteobacteria bacterium
CGCACACCTGCGGCGCCAATTTCCCCACTCCTGTACATTGGTGTTCACCTTCGCTGCCGCGGCAATCTCCTGACCTAACGTTGGCGCTGAATAAAAATAAAACCACCCAAGTGCAAAAATACTTTTATGATCACTTGTGATCATTTCTATTTGAGAAACTCCATGCTAATTATTCTCGACCGCGACGGCGTCATTAATGAAGACCGCGTTGACTACGTGAAAAGTTTGAACGAATTTAAATTAATTCCTGGTAGCTTAGAAGCGATTGTCAAATTAAAACAAGCCGGCCATCGATTAGCAATTGCAACGAATCAATCAGGAATTGGGCGTGGCTATTACAGCGAATCAACGCTACAAGCGATGCATGATTATTTGCAAACCGAATTAAAAAAACAGCAAGCAGAAATTGATTTTATTGTCTACTGCCCACATTTACCGGAAGAAAAATGCGAATGCCGTAAACCTAAACCTGGCATGTATATAAAAATCGCCAATCATTTCAGCATGGATTTAACGCAAGCGATGGTTATCGGCGATGCATTGCGCGATGTCGAAGCAGCGATTGCTGTTGGCGCTAAGCCGATTTTGGTAAAAAGCGGCAAAGGCCAACAGCATCACAAAATTTACGAACTGTTAAAAGATGTTCCTTGTTACGAAAATTTAGCGGAAGCCGCTGAAATTATTATTCAGCGGTTCCCGCTGAATCGTTAATCTACTATTTTTCTCTTAGCTTTACGCGGTTTAAAACTTTGGTTTCTCGAAAAAGCCGGTTTGCTATTTTTAAAACGCTTTGTTTTAGGTTTATTGCCGCGTGGCGCATGTGCGCTTTCACGCTTAGTCGGTTCTAAACCTTCAATTGTCGCGCGTTTTAAATTAATGCCGATATAGCGTTCAATTTTTTTAATTTGCAAACCATCGCTCATTAATGCAAAAGAAATCGCCGTGCCTTCATTACCTGCGCGTCCGGTTCTACCAATGCGATGCACATAACTATCGGCAAAGCGCGGAATATCATAATTAATCACATGCGTTAAATCAGAAACATCAATGCCGCGCGCTGCGACATCGGTTGCAATTAAAAACTGAATTTTACCGCGACGGAATTGCTCAAGGCGGCGATTGCGCACGTTTTGTTTTAAATCGCCATTAATCGATGAAGCGGCATAACCATTAGCATAAAGTTCATCGGCTATTTGATCTGTTGCGCGTTTGGTCTCACAAAAAATAATTGCTTTATAAATATTTTCATTCGCCAGCATATGCTCCAATAATTTTTTCTTATGTTTATGATCGTCAGCCATATATAAGATTTGCTCAATTCGCGTCGGCGCGATTTTTTCATTGGATAAGTTAATACGTTCCGGTTGATTTAGTAATTCTTTAATCATTGGCTTTAAGCTGTCGTCGACAGTGGCGCTGAATAATATGGTTTGACGATGTTTTGGCGTTGCTGCTGCAATTTTTCTCACATCATCGCTAAAGCCCATATCTAGCATGCGGTCTGCTTCATCCAACACCAATTTTTTAATATCCGATAAATCAATTTTTCCATTTTCCATGTGATCAATTAAACGGCCTGGTGTGGCCACCACCATATCCACATTTTGCGATAAATTTTTTAATTGTTGATGATAAGAAACACCGCCAACCAAACTGATGACATTTAATTTTAAAAATTTACCAAAATTACCGGTTTCTTTGGTGACTTGTGCGGCTAATTCACGCGTTGGTGTTAATACCAAAATCTGCGGTTTGCGGCCGCCTTTTTTTGAAACCAATTGCTGCAAGCTTGGCAAAACAAACGCCGCGGTTTTTCCCGAGCCGGTTTCAGCGGAAGCAACAATATCTTTGCCTGCTAAAATTGCCGGAATCGACTGCGCCTGGATTGGTGTAGGTGTATCAAAAGGAATCGCGCGTTGAATGTCTGGATGAAAATTGAATTGCTTGAAATTCATAATTATGACCTCATTTATTTTTAAATACCGCTGACGACACAGGGCTTAATAAATGAAGCGCTGAGCGTTCGTTGGCTGTTTGTTGGTAGCATTTGCTACTTCATTATTATTGCCAACGTATGCTCAATTTTAGGATTCCTGAAACCGCTAGGGTTTAGGAAAGGATTCGCTGGAAATAAACCGAGGGGGCATTGTACATGCTTTTCGGGGTTTATGCCACAGGGTCTGTGGTGCCACAGGGCTCTGGCTGGCTAAGGTTTTCAGACGAAAATGCATCTATATTCACAAGATCGCACCACAAAAGAACTAATCCCCACGCGTGAATTTTGTAATCATTTTCTTATGTTCTGGATAAATCCCCATCAACACTTCTCGCTCGGCCAACTCAAACTCCCCATAATCAAACGCCGGCGCAACCGCGCAACCCACCAAGCAATAATTATTTTTATCTTCCATTTCAGCACAAAACCAGTGATTGGCTGGAACAGTGAATTGCAAAACGCAATCATTATCGTTTAAGCAATTCCCCAATTTAATCGTGCTAATTTTTTTATCCGCATCAATGAAATGCAGCAATAAATTACCACCTTGATGATAGAACCAGATTTCATCAGATTTGAGTTTATGCCAGGCGGAAAAATCTTCTGCGGATAATAAATAATAAATTGCGCTGCAAGCAGGTTTGATATTTTTATTAAATGTAATTTCAAGCCGAGAAAGATAAGTCCTTTTAAAATAACCACCTTCCGGATGCGGAGATAACTCTAGCTGTTTGATAAGTTTTTGAACGATAGCTTGGGTTGATTGATTCATTTTACATGCACCGCAAAAATATCGTTTAATAATTTAATAATTATCGCCAATAAAATAATTAAAAATATAATCCGCACAAAACCACTACCGTGTTTAATCGCCAATTTTGCGCCAACATAATTTCCCAGCACATTAAAACCCATCATCGCCAAACCCATTTTATAAAAAACCTGCCCATGAAACGCGAAATATAAAAATGCCGCAATATTCGTCGTTAAATTAATTAATTTGGCATAAGCAGAGCCACGCAAAAAACTAAATCCCAACAAAGTAATATAAGCAAAAATCAACAAACTCCCCGTGCCCGGCCCGAGAAAACCATCATAAGCGCCACAGCAAAAACCGATCAAAACCGACACGCCCTGCAATTTCAAAGTTGAAAGGTCTTTTTGGCTGTCTTTCAAACCTAATTGCCTTCGCGAGACTAAGTAAATCCCAATGAGAATTAAGAGAACCATCACCAAAGTTTTTGCCACTGTTTCATCAAGATGCGAAACCGCACTTGCCCCCGAAACCGCCCCCAAAAAAGCCGCGATTAATGTCGGAATCACTCGCTTAAGGTCGATTTTTAATGCTTTGATATAATGAAAAGCCGACATTGAAGTGCCGAACATCATCGCGAGTTTGTTGGTGCCTAAAAGGCTGGCGAGGGGATAGTTGGGGTATAGAAACAGTAATGCCGGTACTTGCACCATGCCACCGCCGCCAGCGATGGCATCGATAAAGCCGGCTAGAAATGCGGCAGGGAGAAGAAGAAAAAAATGCATTAATGTTTCCTTAAGTTTATTTTATCATTTTTGTTTTACTATAAAACTAAAACCTGGTGTAAAATACCTGTTAAACAAAAAATTTATTTAGGAGACTTGTTATGTCAACAGTAAATAAACCTCAAACGTACCCTGAGGTGACGGTAAAGCTTACCCCCGATACAAAACTGCAACAATTTAATTCGGCATCGACCCCCCTGAATCCCGTGTCAAATCGTATATATATGCAAGCATTATTTGCTCATGCAGCACGACTTGCTAATCTGGAAAAAGAGTTTGAGAAATATATTACAGAGCATCATCAATCTGAGTATGTCAAACAAATTTTTCATCAAATGTTAAGAGAATTGAAAGAAGAATCCAAGCGAACTCAAAAATTTGAACATTTCGCTTATATACTTAATGGTAATGCTAAATTTTTGCCTCAAAATATCATCAAGCTTCCCGCTAGTTTTTCTTCTAATCCACAATTTAAATCGCTCGTAGAGCAGATTAACTCTGATCTGAATACTTTAGCAGAGCGCGAACTTAACATTGCCAACTTGCAGCAAACCTTAGGTGGCGAAGATCCTAATAAGATAGCGACTGTGGACGAAAACCAATTAAAAGCAGTTGATTTCAAAATTGTGCCTACACCGTCGGTTACTTCGAGTGAAAAGTATGAGGATGAAGATGAAGCAGATTACTATTTGCGTTGGAAAAAAGGTGGACTTAAAGATAAAACCAATGGCAATACTTTTGATCTGAATGGGTTTGACAACAGACTTTTTGTTCGAAACGCCTTAGCTACTAAAGCGCCAATAGAAACTTTAGAGCAAGCTAAAAAGGCAATTGCTGTTTTGCAAATGGCTCTTTATAGGATAAATGTAGGAAATGTAGAAGAGAGGTTAAGTGGTAACTTAACACAGCTGAATAGTTTGATGAGTAATACAAAACCGATGGCGCAAGCTGAAGTAGAAATGCCTAGTATTGCTATGTCGCGTTAACTGGACTTATGCCTGTGACAGCTACGCGTAATATCAATTTAATTACCTTAGCTGTCACAATTTTGGTTTTAACTGCTGCCTATTTCATCGAAATTTACTATGAAGTAACCCCTTGCCCACTGTGTATTTTGCAGCGCATCTGCTTATTTGCTTGCATTTTTACTTTGCTTGCAAGAACGGTCCATAAAAAAATCTCGCGATTTAATTTATTGGGCTATGCATTCCCATTAATCGCTTTTTCAATCAGCGGATTTTCTTTAGCAGTGCGGCAGGTATGGCTGCAAGCACATCCGAGTCAATCTAACTTATGTCTGCCTGGCATCAGTGATTTAGCTCCCAGTGGTTTTCTTCATTGGCTATTTAGCGCGTTCAGCGGCGATGCTAATTGTGCTGTGGTGACTTGGCAGTTTTTGGGACTGAGTATGGCGAGTTGGAGTGCTTTGGTTTTTATTGTGTTGTTGCTGTGTGGCTTTTTAAATATTTTAGGTTTTTTTCATTTATCAAAATTGCGACAGCAGCATAAGCATTCGGTGCAAAAGAGACAGCATTGATTCCGCTTTGTTGTTTCTTTTGTTATTTAAACAATCGTTTTTACTTCTTTTCGAATTGAATATTTATGTATAAAAGTAAATTTCCATGGGACAAGCCTCGTGGTTTTAAGCACTGTATAAATGCTGTTGCAACTTCATAAAGCAGGTTTTGCTGATCATCAGATGGCTCTTTGCCGAACAAGCCTATCTGAGATCCAAAATTTGATAAGTGCTTGGCGAGACGTCCCTATTTTATGTGCTTCTTTATCAAGTGCATCCATCATCCAGGAAGGCACGTCCACATTAATGCGTTTCATCAACAATCCTGGACGTTTTGCATGGGTCAAATCAAGCAATTCAGTGATATCTTCACCAGAATCAAATTTTTTGTCAAAGTTTGATGCTTTCATAAAGTTTTACCTCTTCTTTTCGAGAGCGCCTGACAGAAATCAAACGAATATGTTGATCTCGGTAGGTTACAATGGCAGACCAATACTGCTGATTAATGACACCTATAACCAAGTGTCTAGATTCATCAGTATTTTTAGTCGGGATTTCAAGTCTTTCTGGATCATCCCATAAAGCTTGAGCTTCATTAAAATCAATCCCATGTTTGAGCTTATTAGTCCGACTTTTGTTGTCATCATATTCAAAATCCATGATGAAATTATGGGCTATAAAATACAAAGATTCAATTTCTATTCCATTTTTACACTAAATTTATATACTTATTACTTACTATTGGTGTAGAGCCTGGTTACAATTGTTTTTCCTGGTGCAAAAAGCGGGGTTTGGTCAAAATGGCATCAAACTGAGCTTTTTTCGCACGAAAAAGCAATTGCAAGTAGGCCCTAGTTAATACGTGACATTAAGTGCAAATAATGTAAAAACCAAATTAAGGAGGATTTCAATTTATGTCTCAAGAAAAAAACCACCCCCAAGCTGAAAATAAAACCCCTGCCAATTTGTCGAAAGACCATTGGTTCAAACTATTTTTCCTACTACTCTTCGGTTTTATCAATTACTTCTTGCAAATTTTTTCCTGGTTTGTGGCTTTATTTCATTGGGTTTATGCCAGTGTGACCGGCCACCCCAATGAACGCTTAATGCGTTTTGGTGAGCAATGCGCGCAATTTGGCTATCAAATTTATCAATATTTATTTTTCAGCGAAGACAACAAACCTTTCCCTTTTAGCGACTGGCCCTCAGGCGAAAAAAAGCCGAAATCAACGCCACGTTTGCCGAAAGAGTGATACACTGGCGCCCGAGCCAGCTAAGTGGCTGCCTGGAAGTGAATGCTTTCAGGAGGAAAGTCCGGGCTCCACGGGCAAAGGCGCCAGGTAACACCTGGGAGGCGCGAGCCTACGGAAAGTGCAACAGAAAAAATACCGCCTGATCGTAAGGTCAGGTAAGGTTGAAATGGTGCGGTAAGAGCGCACCGCGTAACTGGCAACAGTTGCGGCAAGGTAAACCCCGCCTGGAGCAAGACCAAATAGGAACTCGTAGGGTTAAAACCCTAAAGTGCGCCCGCACTCGGGTTCGGGTAGGTCGCTTGAGCTGATTGGTGACAATCAGCCCAGATGGATAGTCACTCTCGACAGAACCCGGCTTATCGGCTGGCTCCTAAGTTTTGCTTATCGCAAAACTAAAAGTTTTCCTTCAGTCCTCCATTACAATTGGACTTAATGCCTTGCATTTATCTGTTTTTCCCAAAGAATCGATTCATTATTTAATTCAAAAACCTAGCGGAAACTATATTGATGCTACTTTTGGCCGAGGTGGTCATAGCCAATTAATCCTCGCCAAACTTAATCAAGCAGCTCGCTTGTTTGCTATCGATCAAGATCCAGATGCAATCAAAAGTTTCGAAGCGCAACAGCTACAAACTGATCACCGATTTAAACTAATTCAGGCTAATTTTGCTCAGATAGAATCCATCGCGAGCAAACAAAATATTCATAAAAATACGCAAGGAATATTATTTGATTTAGGAATTTCCTCTCCCCAACTTGACACTGCTGAGCGTGGCTTTAGTTTTCAGCAAGATGCGGATTTGGATATGCGGATGGACCCAACAAGCGGGCAAACTGCAGCTGATTGGCTTAATCAAGCCAAAGAAATCGAAATTGCCGATGTCATTTATTATTACGGCGAAGAAAGATTTTCACGGCGAATTGCTAAAGCTATTGTGACAGAGCGAAAAAAAACTCCGATCAAACGCACTAAACAGTTGGCCGATATTATTTTATCCTGCTTTCCGCCGCGAAATTTTTGGCCCAAGCATCCGGCGACGCGCAGTTTTATGGCAATCCGCATTTTTATCAATCGCGAGCTGGAAGTGCTGCAATCCGCTTTAGCACAAAGTGTGAAAATTCTAGCGCCCGGTGGCAGGCTGGTGGTCATCAGCTTTCATTCGCTGGAAGACCGGATTGTTAAAGAATTTATGCGAGAACAAGCGAAATCCGCCTCGCCACAGCTGAAATTGATTGCGAAAATCAGTAAAGTATCTCCTGAAGAGGCGCGCGCCAACCCGCGTGCCAGAAGCGCAAAATTGCGTGTTGCTGAGAAAATCGGATGAAAAAATTTTGGAATTTTGAAATTAATTTTTGGCACATTATTTTATTTGTGCTGGTTTTTATTTCTGCTTTCGCCAATATCTATTTAGCGGATTACAATCGCCGTTTGATGATTGCTGAGCAAAAACTTGAAGCCAACCAGGATGAATTATTAACTTTGCATGGCCAGTTAATTTTAGAACAAAGCACCTGGTCAACTCAGGGCAGGGTAGCCGATATTGCGCAAAATAAATTAAATATGATCATGCCAAATCCACAAAATATTAAATTAATTCGAATGTCTCCTCATGAAACGCCTTGATTTTTCTTCCTGGAGATTTTATCTCACCATCGGTTTTTTATTACTGCTGATGTTGGTTTTAGTGGGCAGATTATTTTATTTAAGTTTTGTTGATCGCAATTTTTTATTAAAACAATCTGATGCGCGCAGTTTACGTGTCATCGATATCCCCGCTTACCGCGGCATGATTGTCGATCGCAATGGCGTACCATTGGCGGTGAGTACACCGGTTTATGCCGCCTGGATAAATCCGCAGCAGTTTTATGCGAATAAAACCCAAAAACAAACATTAGCCAATTTAATTAATTCGCCACTTGAATCACTCGAACAAAAAATTCGCGAAAACGATAAGCGCGAATTTGTTTATTTAAAACGCGGTTTAACACCGCGTGATAAAGCAGCATTGGCGCAATTAGAAATTCCAGGTTTATATTTCGACACCGAATATCGCCGTTATTATCCACAAGCGGATGTATTTGCGCATGTGATTGGTTTTACCAATATTGATGATCAAGGTCAGGAAGGTTTGGAATTAGGTTTTAACCAATTATTGCAAGGCGTGCCTGGAAAACAAGAAGTTTTAAAAGACCGGCGCGGTAATATCGTCGCAGAATTATCGGTGGTAAAACCGCCAGAGCAGGGACATGATTTAGCGATCAGTTTAGATTCACGTATTCAATATGTCGCTTATCAAGCGTTGCAGCAAGCCGCAACGAAATTTAATGCGGAATCCGGTTCGATTGTTGTATTAAATGCAAAAACCGGTGAAATTTTAGCGATGGTCAATGTGCCTTCGTATAATCCAAATTACCGTTCCGCTAATTTAAATGGCAGTAATCGCAATCGTGCCGTGACAGATTTATTTGAACCCGGTTCAACCATGAAAGCATTTTCAGTTGCGGCTGCGTTATATAGCGGAAAATATACGCCGGATACCATCGTTGATACCCGACCCGGTTGGATGGTCATCAGTGGACGAAAAATTACCGATGACCATAATTATGGCGTATTAAATGTCACCGGCGTTTTGCAAAAATCGAGCAATATTGGTGTTGCGAAAATGACATTATCTTTGCCGCCGGAAAATTTATGGAATGTGATTAATGCGATGGGTTTTGGTCAAGTGACCGAAAGCGGTTTTCCTGGTGAAGCAACCGGTTCTTTAATTAAACGCCGAATTTTGCGACCAATTGATTTAGCGACGTTTGCTTATGGTTATGGTTTATCGATTACGGCTTTGCAATTAGCACATGCGTATATGATTATCGCTGATCAAGGAAAAAAAGTTCCGATCACTTTTATGAAACGCGATAACGTGCCAGAAGCGCCGCAAGTGATGTCGGCGGAATTAGCCAATCAAATGTTAAAAATGCTGCAAGCGGTAGTGAGCGGCGGCACGGGAAAAAGCGCATCGATTCCAGGCTACAGCATCGCTGGCAAAACTGGAACTGCTTATATTGCCGGCGGCCCCAGTGGTTATATTAAAAATCGCTACGTTTCATCTTTTGTTGGCATTGCGCCCGTTACTAATCCGCAATTAATTGTCGCCGTCGTTTTGCGTGACGTAAAAGGCGATTTTCACTATGGCGCGCAAGTGGCTGCTCCTGCATTTTCTCAAGTGATGTCAGCTGCATTGCGTTATATGAATATTCCGCCGGATCAAATGTAATGGAACTACTGTCTGTTATAAAAAATTGTCGAGCTATTTTTTCAAATAGCGCGGAAGTGACAGAAAATAGCTTATTTTTAGCGTTCGCTAAAAATCCTGGGGACAGGATTGAGCATATAAAAGAAGCGATTAAAAAAGCTGCGAGTTGTATTGTTTATGAAAATTCGGATTTGGAAAATTTTCAATTTTCAGAAGGTTTGCAAAAAATAAATTTTATTCCTTATCCTGGATTAAAAAACGCTGCTGGATTAATTGCTGCGGAGTTTTTAAATTATCCTGCGAAAACATTTCAGGTGTTTGGTGTTACTGGCACCAATGGCAAAACTTCAGTTGCCTATATTTTAGCGCAAGCTTTAGAAAAATTAGGCACGCATTGCGCTTATATGGGAACAATTGGTCAGGGTTTCGTTGATCAATTAACGCAGCAAAATTTAACGACGCCTGATGCAGTAGAAATCCAAAAAAATCTAGCGAATTTCCGTGAGCAAAAAGCACAAGCGCTCGCAATGGAAGTTTCTTCGCATGCGCTTGATCAAAATCGTGTTGCTGGTATTCCATTTCATTGCGCAATTTTTACTAATTTAACGCAAGATCATTTGGATTATCATTTAACGATGCAAAATTATGCTGCCGCAAAAAGAAAATTATTTGATTTTCCTATAAAATCTGCGATTTTAAACGCAGATGATGCATTGGCGGGCCAATGGTATCCAGGAATTAATAAAGATATCATCAGTTTTTCTACTAAAAAAAATCGCCTAGGTGATGCAAAATTTATTATTACTGAAAATTGGCAGCAATCTAGCGAAGGGATCGAAGCAGGAATCATCTCATCCTGGGGCAGAACAAATTTGAAAATTCCTTTAATCGGTGAATTTAATTTAAGCAATACACTAGCAGTATTAGCTGCTTTGCTATCACAAGACTACTCACTAAATATTGCAACCCATGCATTGAAATCGATTGATGCGCCCCCCGGGCGCATGGAAAAATTAGGCGGTGGCGACAAGCCGCTAGTATTTGTTGATTTTTCACATACGCCAGATGCATTAGAAAAAGCGTTGAATTTATTAAAACCAATCACTAAAAATCAATTAATTTGCGTATTTGGCTGCGGCGGCGATCGTGATCGCGGTAAACGTCCAAAAATGGCAGCCATTGCTGAAAAACTAGCCGATAAAGTGATTTTCACTCAAGATAACCCGCGCCATGAAGATCCCAAGCAAATTTTTGCCGATATGCAAACTGGATTAAAAAATCCTTCTAAAATCGAAATTATTTCCGACCGCGCGCTTGCAATTAAAACTGCTATCACCCAAGCCAATAAAAATGATTGCATCTTAATTGCCGGCAAAGGTCACGAAAATTATCAAATTATCGGGGATAAAAAATTTCATTTTAGTGATCAAGAAGTAGTGAGGGAAATTTTTTTAGATAAATGATGGTTTCTAACTTTATGGAAACGCCATCGGATCACCCCTCATCCGCCCCGTTGGGGCACCTTCTCCCGCAAGGGGAGAAGGGTCT
>CAYTUN010000035.1:0-23570 GCA_964441315.1 uncultured Gammaproteobacteria bacterium
GAGCCTTCTCCCCTTGCGGGAG
Organism: uncultured Gammaproteobacteria bacterium; assembly: GCA_964441315.1. Classification (GTDB taxonomy): domain Bacteria; phylum Pseudomonadota; class Gammaproteobacteria; order CAYTUN01; family CAYTUN01; genus CAYTUN01. Next base: position 23 of record CAYTUN010000035.1, read on the forward strand.
AAGGTGCCCCAACGGGGCGGATGAGGGGTGATCCAAAGAATTTTCCATAAACTAAAAATCAGTAGCAAACACAAAAATAAATTTCCGTTTTAATGACATTTTTGTTTGAAGCTTCGTTTTATTCGCCAGGAAAAATCCCATTCTCAAGTGTAAAAGGTATAAAACAGTATTTAGCACTTCAATTTTATGCTTCATATTTTATGAAGCGTAGATTATGAAGTCAGGGGGGGGCTTTAAGTCTCACTGAGGTGTAATGGCATGGTTCTGGCACCCTAAAATTCATAATGTATCTGGCTTTTAATCTGACCGATTTTTCGGATTTGCAAAATACCAGGAACCGTTGCAATTTTTTTGAGGATTTCATCACTAATATCGCTGTCAGTATCCACTAAAGTATAAGCAATTTCTCCACGCGATTTATTTAATAAATCCAGAATATTTAAACCCGCATTGCCTAAATGCGAAGAAATTTGCGCCACCATGTTGGGGATATTGGAATTGGCAATAGCTAAACGAAAACCTGGCGTCGGTGGCATGGCGATTTCGGGAAAATTGACGGAATTGTGAATATTGCCTTGTTCTAAATAGGCGCGTAGTTGTTTAACAGCCATCACCGCGCAATTTTCTTCGGCTTCTTTGGTAGAAGCGCCTAAATGTGGCAGGCTGATAATTTTAGGATGATGAATTATATTTTCACTCGGAAAATCGCAAACGTAAGCGCCCAATTGATTTTCATTTAATGATTGCAATAGTGCCGCTTCATCAACAATCGCATCGCGGGCGAAATTTAATAACACGGTATTTTTTTGCATTAATTGCAAACGTTGAGCATTAATTAAATGACGCGTTTCATCCATTAATGGCACATGCAAACTGATAAAATCCGCTTGTTTTAAAAGTGATTCGAGGCTTTCAGCTTGCACCACTTGCGCTGATAATTCCCAGGCGCGTTTGACCGTGATACTTGGATCATAACCGATCACATTCATGCCTAATGAAAGCGCTGTATTCGCCACTTTAACGCCGACATGGCCCAAACCAATAATTCCCAGCGTTTTCCCGAAAATTTCGCTGCCTAAAAATTGTTTTTTATTTTTTTCGACTAATTGATCAATTGTATGATTATCACCTTTTAATTGCTTCACATAATCCCAAGCCGGAAAAATATTGCGACTGGCGAGTAGCATGCCTAATAAAACTAATTCTTTAACGGCATTGGCGTTGGCGCCGGGTGTATTAAATACTGGAATACCGATTTGGGTAAATTTTTCTACGGGGATGTTATTAACACCTGCGCCAGCGCGTCCAATTGCTTTGAGATTTTTCGGTATCGGCATTTCATGCAAGGATTGCGAACGTACTAAAATACCATCAGGTTCGCTAGTTTCGTTGGAGATTTTATATAAATTTTCGGGAAATTGTTTTAAGCCTTGGGTGGCGATGGCGTTTAATGTTAGGATTTTGTAACTCATGAAGTTTCCTTGGTAATATTTGGTTTTGTATTTCTGAGAATCTTTTATCTTTAAAAAAATCAATCGATGATTTTGTAATGATTCATACTAACTCGCGTCCGGTTGGTTTACTTTTTTGTGCCCACTCTGCTACTCCATTAAGCGCTTTTAAATTTTTTGCCGTTGCATTTTGTAACAATTCGCTTAGCTTATAACGTTTGCGTTTGCTTATTTTGATTTTCTGTATTGATTTACTTAAATTCTTACCCATTAGCCAGACCTCGCATTAATTAAATTATAGTGCCTGGCGGCAAACACTTGCATAAAATCAATCAAAGCATCCACCCCTTCTTCTGGCATAGCATTATAAATACTCGCACGCATGCCGCCGACTAAACGGTGGCCAGCTAAATTGACCAAACCCGCTTGTTTCGCTTCTTCTAAAAATGTTTGATTCAATTCAGGATTACGCAAACTAAATGGCACATTCATCCAGGAACGGCAGGAGGGATCGACCTCATTAAAATAAAGTGTGCTTTGATCAATCGCTTGATAAAGTTTTTCCGCTTTGCGTTGATTGTGCGCTGCCATTGCAGTTAATCCGCCTTGTTTTTTAATCCAAGTCAAAACTAGTCCTGCTAAATACCAGCTGAAAGTGGGCGGCGTATTTTGTAAAGACTGATTTTCTGCATAAGTTTTATAACGATAAAGTGAAGGTGTATTTAATGCATACTCTGCATTTTCCAATAAATCATCGCGAATAATCACTAAAGTAATTCCGGCTTGCCCCATGTTTTTTTGCGCGCCCGCATAAATTAATCCGAATTTGCTGACATCAATTGATCGTGAAAAAATATTTGATGACATATCGGCGATGAGTGGCACGTCACCGCTATCCGGTGTCCAATGAAATTCAATGCCATTGATGGTTTCATTTGGCGTGTAATGCAAATAAGCGGCATTCGGGTTCAATTTCCAGCTTTCTTGTGACGGAATGAAAATCCTCGGGTTTTTTTGCGTATTCGCAACAATATTAATCTCGCCAAAAGTTTTTGCTTCTTCAATCGCTTTTTCCGACCAGATGCCGGTATTCACATAATCCGCCGTTTTTTTCTTGCCGATAAAATTCATTGGCACCATGGCGAATTGCGCGGTAGCGCCACCGGTGGTAAATAACACCTGATAATTTTTTGGTAAATTTAATAATTCACGCACATCGGCCTCGGTTTGCGCTACCACTTCCGCAAATTCCTTGCCGCGATGGCTGATTTCCATCACTGACATGCCGGTGTTATGCCAGTTGAGCAATTCTTGTTGCGCTTGCAATAAAACTTCTTCAGGCAGTAAAGCAGGGCCGGGGGCAAAGTTGTAAACTTTTCGCATAGTTTTCCTTTATTTATTAAAATAAATGAGTTTATTAAGTAAACATAGGGTAGCGAATTTTCTGACTAAAAAGTAGTAAGGAATGTTTTTGTAGGGGGGATTAGCGTAGCGTAATCCACCGATTAAGCATCGAGCTACTACGTTCATAATGGGGGATTAGCTACGCTAATCCCCCCTACGGCTTTCTAACTAACGATCTGCTAAATAAGGTTGCATCAGCCTCCAACCTTTCTCATACAACTCACGTTTTTCGCCTTGCAATTGCGCTACTTCCGATGCGGTCAAGCACAAAGGCAAAATACAAGCCATCGATTTTTCCCGAATATAGAAATCACAAAGCGCCGCCACTTTTTCCCGATAAAAAATTCCTCCATAACCAATAAAACGCACCAGTATTTCATGCATTGAATAATCATTTAAACCATCGCCAATATGAATTATTCGTGGAGTTTTTTTAATTAAATCTTTACCAATGATTTTTTTGCCGTCATTTAAAATTAATGGAGAAGTCTCATCAAAATTTAAATAATTGCCATAATTATCAAACGCGATTTTCACCGCATAAACATTTTCTTCTGGCACCTGCAATGCTCTGACAAAAGAGGCGACTGCCTGGTAAATGCCAGCGGAAAGGACATAAATGGTTTTGTTGAAACCTAATAGCAGCTGGATGACGGCTTGGGTGTCAGGCGTGACATGCGCTAAATATTGCTTGCCTAGTATTTCCAGTTGCTCATGCGTGGGTCTTACTAAATCCAGGCGCTTTTGGTAGAGCGCTTGATTTAAGCCAGATTCCGCCATGGCGGCTTCGGTCAGCTGCTTGACTTCAGCGCCTACCTGATTCATTTCCGCCAGTTCGTCGATGCCTTCGATAGCGCTTAAAGTGCCGTCGCAGTCGAAACTGATGGCGTCGATGGAGGCTAATGGCTGGCAGTTCCTGCTAAATTTCATGATCTTGTTTTTTAAGGTTGTTTTAAACTTGTTAGGTTAGTTTAATGCAACATAAACCTATATAAAACGATTAGAATATGTATAAACCTTTTAAATATGTTTCAAAAAATAAAACAATAATCACGATAATTCAATCTGTAGATCAAAATAATACGGATTTTCAAAAAATTATTAGTGCTGTTCAGTCCAAAGACGAATTTAATGAATCTATCTACAAAATAAAGCATTTTGAAATTTATTTGATGCTGGCTTTGCAGCAACAGAAGATTAGCTTGGACGAGGCAATGACTGCTTATTGGTATTGGCTTGCAAAGGCGCAGCACACAGCTGAGTTAGATGAGGTTGTTGTGTTTCCTGAAGATGTCAAAAAATACAAGTCAAACACACATGTCAATCTAATTTCAGCGATAGAAGGCCCACTTGCTACTAAATACTTAATCAATACAAGCAAACTTTACGGCACGCAATTTTCATTGAATGATTTTAAAAATTTTCTTAAAAATCAAACTTACTTAAATAATCAGTTTATTGCTATCAAACTACCTACCAATTGGATGGGTCAGTTAAGATTCGATTTATCATCTATGGGTGGAGCAAAGCGGTTATTGAAATTAAAACGCTGGCTATATTTAGATGGTTCAAGTTTAATAATCCCTTCCATGGGAATGGTGCGATATTTTATTGAACAGCTTCATCCTGATAAATCTTTTAGTTGGGATATTGATCCTATTTTTGGCACGATTTCACAGTTTACACTCAAAGAACTCCGCAAAAGAAAAAAACAACCTTACGCATTATGGTCGCCCAGCGTTATAAAAAACCAGATTGGTTTTGATGGGCATCTGGCTGGTCCTTTACTCACAGGAATACATGATCTGTTTCATCTAGCCGTAGCTTTAGAATTAGGAGAAAAAAATCTCAACTTTATTTTTAATTATGTTGTTCCACAATTTGATAAAGCGAAACTCTTTAGTTTAACAGAAGAAATGGTGGATATGGATTACCCCGTGGGAGACAGAATACAAGAAATCAAAATATATCAACAAATTTTAGAAGATAGAGATAGAGCGGTTTTGCTAATTTGGTTAAGAGAAGTTTTATTTTCAAAAATTCTTCAGGTAAACCCAACTACTCATGAAAAAGATAAATTCAGTGTATCTCAGAGTTGGCATAAAAATGATGCTTCAAATATCATTTCATTATTTACTGATCTGGAGTCAATAAAAAAATTTGGAATCAATACTGATAGGAAATTTTTTATGTGTCTTTTTTTACCGTTTGAAGTGGCAAAAAAATATTTTTTGTTTAATATAACCACTGATTGGCTAGGTTGCACCATTCAAGATATTAAAATTTTGGAAGAAATATTATCAGAAAAAAATGGGGCGCCAGTCTATCAGCAAGTATTCAATTGATATTGAGTTTAAATTTTTAAAGAGTGAACCACCAAAACAGCTGTATTAATCACTTATTTTGTTATAACTTACCCCCATATTATTAGAGCCGCCGATCTCCAGCAATTACCATTGAAACACCAGAGGCCCCATGGAACGGAGCAAAGAGCTATTTAAATTGATCACGGAAAATCTCAAGGAAGTGATCTGGGTATCAACGCCTGGCGTTGAGGAAATGTTGTATATCAGCCCCAGTTATGAGCGTGTCTGGGGTAAGAGCTGTCAAAGTTTGTATAAAAATCCCCATTCGTTTGCTGATGCCATCCATCCTGAAGACCGTGACCGCGTTATTAAAATGCTTTCCTTGCATAAAAAGGGTCAGTGGGACACTTCCTATCGTATTATTGATCAGAAAGCGAGAATACGCTGGATCCGTGATATTGGATCGCCCATTTACAAAAATGGCAAATTAAAATGCTTGATTGGCAGTGCGACCGATGTCACTGAATTAGTTGAATCGCAGAAAAATTTTGAACTAAGCGAAAAAAAATTCTACAACGCATTTCATTATGCCGCTATTGGTATGGCCCTGCTTGATATCAAAGGCTGCTGGTTAAAAGCTAATCGCGCGCTCTGTCGTATTACGGGCTATAGCGAAAAAGAATTGCTCAAAAAGAATTTTCAGCAAATTACTTATCCAGCTGATTTAGCAAAAGATTTATCTTTGATGAAGCAATTGCTTCACGGAGAAATAGAAAGTTACGAAATGGAAAAGCGATATATTCATAAAAATGGTCGCATTATTTGGATATTATTGACCGGCTCATTGGTAAGAGATGAATATGGCAAGCCTTTATATTTTATCGCGCAGATTCAAGATATCAGCAAAGCCAAAAAACACGAAGCTTTGATTGAAAAGCAAGCAAAATATGATGGCCTCACGAATTTGCCTAATCGCAGTTTTCTGGATTTATTTTTACAAGAAAAAAAGCAGCATGCTTTAAGCAAAGCATTAAACATGTCACTGTTGATGATTGATTTAGACGAATTTAAAGATATTAATGATGCGCTGGGGCACAATATCGGCGACATCATATTAAAAAAAATTGCAAATAGACTAGCAAAATTTTCTAATAAATCTATTTTTGTCACACGCTTTGGCGGTGATGAATTTGTTGTTGTTGCACTACTTAAATCGAAGTCATCGGTGATAGATTTAGCCAATAAAATACAAAAAAGTATCGGCAAAACTTTATTGATCAAAAGAAATCAAAGTTTACAGCTCCGCGCTTCAATCGGAGTCGCGCGTTATCCTGATGATACTAAAATCATGGAGGAGCTTTTGCCGCAAGCTGATGCTGCTATGTATACCGCCAAGCGGTTGGGAAAAAATAAAATCATTTTTTTCACCCCTGATATGAAAAAAGCGGCAATCAAACAAAATCAATTAAAACAAGAGTTGGTGGAAGCATTTAAAAATAAGCAGTTCTCTGTTCATTTTCAGCCAATTTATGACCCCGCAAAAAAGGTTTTTTCTTCAGCCGAAGCATTATTGCGTTGGCATCACCCACAAAAAGGCATTATTTTTCCTTCGGCTTTTATTGAATTTATCGAGCCAATGGACATTATCAATGATATCTGCGAGCTTGTAATAAAAAATATTATTAAGTTCATTAAAAAACATAAAGCCGTTTTGTCACCCGGTTTTAGATTTTCATTTAATGTTTCATCTTATCAATTTAATACCAATTATCTTAAAAAAATTCTTGAAAATCACAAAAAATATTTACCGTATTTGACGATTGAAATAACAGAATCAGTTTTTTTAAAAACCTCATCGATTGTATTAAGCACATTTAAATTAATTCACCAAAATCAAGGCCAGATTAGCATAGATGATTTTGGAACAGGTTATTCCAGCTTGGCGTATATTCAAAAATTTAAAGTCAATGCGCTGAAAATTGATAAAAGCTTTATTCAAAAAATCAATTATTCAAGCAAAGAACACAAGCTCATAGCCGCCATCATAGCAATAGCCAAAGCATATAAATTGCAGGTGATAGCAGAAGGGATTGAAAACAAAAAACAAGCGAATTATTTAAAAAAATTTCCAGGAGTTATGCAGCAAGGATTTTACTATTCGAAGCCATTGGCTTTTAATGAATTCTTCGAGTTTTTAACTCAGCATAAAATAAAAGTGAAGGAATAACTTATGATTAAAGTTGCTGTCATTATAGGCACTCGCCCTGAAGCAGTTAAAATGGCGCCAATCATTTGGCAATTAAAAAAGCAAGCTTGGGCAGAAACACAAGTAATCATTAGTGCGCAACATCGTGAATTGCTCGATGAGATGTTGTCGACATTCGCTATTCAGCCAGACGTTGATTTAAGTGTGATGCAAGCGAACCAAAGTTTATCCGCATTGACTGCGAGACTTTGTGAAAAATTCGATCGATTGTTTAGTGAGAGAAAATACGATGTCGTTTTAACGCAGGGCGATACGACCACAACTTTTGTTTGTGGATTAATCTGCTTTTATCACCGGATTAAATTTGGCCATATCGAAGCAGGCCTGCGTAGCTACGATCTATATCAACCCTTTCCGGAAGAACTAAATCGCGTGCTTGCCTCGCGTATGGCAAGCTGGCATTTTGCGCCGACTTTGCAGGAGAAAAAAAATCTAGTGAAAGAAAATATTGCTGCTGATTCGATTTTTATTACGGGAAATACGGTGATTGACACTTTAAAAATAATGGCAGCAAAAACAACAATTGATTATCAAAATAAATATCCAGGTAAAAAAATCATTATAGTAACGGCGCACCGACGAGAAAATTTTGGTGAGCCATTAAAAAATATTTGTGAGTCTTTATTAAAGCTGGTGAGACAATTCAAAGATATTGTGATTATTTATCCAGTGCATCCTAATCCAAATGTCAACCAAACTGTTTATTCATTGCTCTCAAATCAAGAGAGAGTTGAGCTGCTTTCTCCGCTGAATTACAGCGAATTTGTTAATTGGTTAAAAGCAGCTTATTTTATTTTGACTGACTCAGGCGGTATTCAAGAAGAGGCACCGGCGCTGGCCAAACCAGTGCTAGTGTTACGCAATACGACAGAACGACCAGAAATCATTAAGTTGGGCCTGGGCAAATTAGTGGGCACGGATTGCAATGAAATTGTTAAAACCGCTAGTTTGTTGCTGAAAGACCCTGTTTTTTATCAATCAATGGCAAAAGGCATTTCACCTTATGGCGATGGCCACGCAGCTGAAAAAATTGTCAAAACTATTCAGCAATCTTTTTTGCCTGACCAAGCATAACAAATTCAACTTGATAGGGTTGAAGCCGATGAATGCAGGTTTTAATCAAGGCTTCATTATTTGGGTCTATAAAAGCCAGGGTGATCACTTTTTCTTTTTGGTCGATTTTAATCGGATAAAATTTATGTTTCAGTAACCAGCGATACTCGTGTCTGGAAAATTCCCCAATTTCTTTCAAACGTAAAATATGGAGATGTTTGCGTGGCAAAAGTTTTAATTTATATTGTTTGGCTAACAATATTGTGAGCTGTTCTGCGCTAATGAGTTTCTTTTCTTTCAATATTTCACCCAGTGGCTTGCCGCTTGCGTGTTGCAATGACAAAATTTCGTTAAGCTTTTCTTTTGAAATAATCCGGTTTTCTAGCAATAAATCCCCCAGGCGGCGTTTGTAAGGAATCAAAATATGACTGCCAGGAAAATGGTGCTCAGTTTTATCCCATGCTGCTGGTTTATTTTTTTTTGCACCAAAAATAAAGATACGTAATGCGCGCGCTAGCGCGTGCATATTAATAATATTGCCATAAAATGCGCGGGGAAAAACGCCTAGAGCGGATTTTAAATCATAGACCCGCATCACGGCATAACTGCGCTGAAATAACCGCTCAAACATAATAATGGTACAAGCCAAAATTAAATACCAAACCCAAGGAAATTGGTTTAAGCGTTCTTGTAAACTAGGATATTCAGGGTGATTATAAATTGCTATCGAGTAAAATAACCAAAAAATAAAAACCACATAGCCGATTAAATTGATTCCATGCGTAATCAATGATTTGCGATCATGCAGTAAAGTATATTTGGTTGCCCAATTGCCTTGCCAGCCTGAATGCGACCACTCTTGCATTGAAATCCCCATGATCCAGCGCGCTTTTTGCCGGACTGATTTTAAATACTCTAGCGGAAATAAAGCACGCGTAGCGATATACTCTTTCTTTTTTATTGCTTTCAATTTACCAAAACCTAACGAGCTACGGCGCCAGACAGTGCGCATCACATACTGGTTTACAAAAATTTGTTTAATTCCGTGTTGGCTTAATTGTAACGCCGTACTGTAGTCTTCCGTTAAAGTTTCGCTAGAAAATGTTTTTCCGTGATTGATGTGTCTTAAAGTTTCAATCGCGTGCCGCGAAAATGCTGTGCCAACGCCTGCTGAAGGCACCATAGCATGGATAGCTTCACGTACAATAATATCTTTTGTATGATTTTCGCTAAATTCATCAGCATAAACCCAGTGAGTAAAATGTTTTAGTTGCACTTCCAGCGGAAAAACTGGTATCTGTATCATGTCTTTGCGCGGTATAAGATAGTTATATAATTTAAGTGATAGTGGATGAATAATATCTTCCGAATCATGAAACACAAAAATTTCAAATTTTACATTTTTTTCTTTTTCAAACTGATGAATAAATTGAATTATATTATTTAGATTGTCTGCCTTATTAGTCGGCCCATCTTTTTTGTTGATGACCGGATGCACATAATTAAGGTCTTTGGCGACTGATTGAACTGATTGGATGGTATCTGGATCATTCGGATAGACGCCAATAAACATATCATAGTTGACGTAATCAATTGCAAAACAATTGTGACGTAGCATCACTTCAATAATATTCGCCTCGTGCCAGCAAGGTGTTAAAATGGCGATGCGTTTTTCGAGGATGCCGTTTAACTTTTTATAAGTCAGTGGCGTGTATTTTCGCGTTTTAATTTTTCTAATTAACGCCCGTGTCCAATAATAAATATCAAAAAACAAATCATCCAAGCCGGAAATAAAAAAAATAATCGCAGTGACTACGGTTAACTCCCACATGAAAAAATATAAATTGATAATCGTTTGATGCATTTTTTAAAACCTATAAAAAAGCTCAAGTTGCGTGACATTATTATGATATTGTGGCGGGTAAGGGTTAGGATCGGGGCTATTCACTTTAATGTAATAACCTTGAAGCATTTCAAAACGCAGCGCGATGTTGTAGCGATTGCTCGGCCGCAGGACGATACCGGGACCCCATTCAAAAATATTATTAAAAAACTCGTGGTTTTTATCCAAAATTAAATGCCCTGTCATATAAATATCCATATTTGCCGCGCGATATTCCAATACACGCAATCCTTGCCGCAGGCGTAAATTGCCAATTACGTTGTTATCATAGCGAGAAAAATAAATTAAATCGCTGTAGACTTCGCCTACCGGTTTTGCGGTGAAATTCATATTGCCAGAATAAGTTGGGCGCGCACCCCAGTCTTTAAATAGGACTAAACCGCCTCTCGCATCATCGCGCCAGCGGTCGCGGTTGCGATAAATTAAATCATATGCTCGGCCATATTCAAAAAATGCAATCATGGGAAATTGAGTGAATGGCTGTACACTGGTGCCTAATGCATAAATTTCGACATCATCTTCATAAATTTGTGGCAATTCGCCTAATAAAGCACCGGAGCGATTATCTTTGGTGTAGCGGTAGCTTAAATATAATTCAAAATGATGTGCTTTATTTAATGTAATGCCGAAACGCGCGGTAGCGGGATAAACCAATAAATCAAAGCGGCTAAAATAAAATGGCGCAGCGTAAATAGAAGCGAACCAAGGATCAGGCAATATTTTCATATGTTCGCTGCCAATATTGCTCATGGCGAGTTCGGCTTTTTGCTTTAAAGTTTGATCAATTGAGCTGGTCGCTATTTGAAAATAGTGATATGCCTTACGTTTTTGATCCAGACCATCATATAAATAGCCAATTTGCATTGCGATTTCAGGATCTTTTGTTAAAAAATAAACTTGTAAAAAATAAATCAGTGCCGATCGATTATCATTTTGTGCAATCGCGCCATAACCAGCTTCTTTTAGTGCCATCACATTATCCGGATATTGGGCGACGATTTGCTGAATCAATGTGTAAGCTTTGTTTGGGTCAGTTTTTTTCAACTCGTAGTACTGGTTTAATAAAGCTGTCGACTGGTCGCTGGCTATGGTTGCTGGCTTTGTTAGGGTGTTTGCTGATGCTATGGAGCTTTGAGTTAAAGGAAATGGCGAACTTTTGGGTAAAGGTGAAATTGAGGCTGTGCTTTGATTAGTTGTTTCAGCTTCTTTTTGATCAGCAGAAATTTCTATATCCGCATTTTCAGCCAGATTATTTTCAAAAGAGGATTTTTGAGCAGGAGTTTTCAAATTCCTGGATTCCCAATCAGCCAGCGCTTCTTTAGCACGCAAGCTATCGGGATCTTGTCGCAAGGCAATATCTAGTGCCGCTTTCGCCGCTTGAGGATTCTTGTATCGCAAAGAATAATATTTGCTTAACAACAAATGCTCATCACGCGTATAGTTTTCTGCAACATGAACTCCACGCCACAAAAGCAATACGACGAAACCAAATATAGCAACAAAAAATGCCAGGATTTTTAAATTTCTTAAAATAATTTTTTCCATCGTCCGTGAGGCGGTATTTAAGGGTTACCCTATTATACTTCTGCTCATTGCTTAAAGCAGCAGTAACAGCGATGATAAACCGTTGTAAATCTACTTTTAGCGAATAGTTTTATTGAAGATGTTTCTATAATTAATGCTTATTAAAGAAATATGGGCTAAACTTATTAATTATCGAATGCTATGGGTGGTTGCTAATTTTACATTATTGTGATTTATTAATTAAACGATTACGTTTAGTTATTTAATCAAGTAATTAGTGTTCAGATACAAATTAGTAAATTTCTTAAAGCTATAGGTGAAACCAACGTAGCTGCTAGAAAATACGGCCCCAATGAAAATTTAAATAAGCAATATGGCTTTAATTTGGGCTTGGTTTTTCCAATAACATTATCAACTGATGATGTCGTCAAAAATAAATACTTAGAAATTGTTAAACAAATAACAGACAACTGGGATGTAATTCAGAGCCAAACTACAAGCACTCGCGACAAGTTTTTTGAATCTGGGGAAAGCGCTGAAAAGCCACCTGCAAATAGAAATAAGTTAGGCAGCGCTGAAAAAACAAGTGCCCAGGAGAAAGATGCAAGCCCTGAAGAAGAGTATGACACCGAATATGACCCCTATAGTAGTGGAGAGGACGAAACTAAAGAAAATGGAGAAAAGATTTTTTCTTGATTGTGCATGATTCCCAATCATAGCCATTATTTGCTATCAAGTGCGCCACTAGTGCCCCATAAGCTAAGCTTCAATTTTTAAAATAGCCTTAAAGTTTAATAGCAAAAAAATTCCTTTTTTATATAATTAATAATTACAAAGTCTTTGTAACCCGAATCGTTGCCGGAGGGTCGGCTTGGTTGGAAAAATTCAATCTATACTCAAAACGAATAGGTTTATAGCATCAGGCAATCGAATCGATTTACTACGTAGCCTGGCTGATGCTATTAGAATTTCTCGTGAGATCGGGACAACCTGTAATACTGCTGAAGTTTGAATAGTTTGCTCGTAAGTTTCTTCTAAAACGCTATTGCCATCAGCTACGGGCTTCGCTAATGTTTCAGCCAAAGAAAGTTCACTGGTAAACCCATAAGCGATATTACTATCCATCAGCTCAAAGATTTGCTTAAGTATAGGCAAAAATTCTGGGTAACCTTACAACATAATCATGGCGCTTAAACTTTTTTTTCTGACAGCAGGGTTTTCATCAAGCAAAACAATCACTTCGTCATGAGCGCCCGATTTTAATATCGATGAATGAATTTCAATAACACTGTCTTTCTGAACCGTCATTTCTTGTCTGATTGCTTGTACCATATAAGACGCCTTTAAAGAGGTTGAAAACACTTGAAAATAAGATTGGTGCTTCAGTTTGTATGGGAATAAATCATTACTAAAAATAGCTTAAGTGATCGTCTATCTACGGTCAATTCAGCTTTTGTGATATTTACTGCCCCTTGAATGAGCAGTTTAGCCGATAGTTAATAAATTATTAATTTTATTGGTGGGCTGTATAGGGGTCGAACCTATGACCGTCTGATTAAGAGTCAGCTGCTCTACCAACTGAGCTAACAGCCCGCGGGGAGCTGATTTAAACATTGCTATGCTGAGAATTCAACTTAAGATTGGTAAATCGCCAATCCTTCAGTATAATCCAGCGCTTTGAGTAAGCGAGAGTGGCGGAACTGGTAGACGCGCTGGATTTAGGTTCCAGTGGGACCTCCTGTGAGAGTTCGAGTCTCTCCTCTCGCACCAATAAACGAACGTGTTGGAAGAAAAATGCTGGTATGCCACCGTTCGAAAGCATATATCAAATAGAAATTTAAGAGGTAACCCCCATGCAGTTAAGAGTTGAGCAACTCCAAGGCCTAGAACGCAAGCTTCAGTTTGAAATTCCTGCTGATGAAATCAAAGAAAAAGTGAGTGCTAAGCTTAAGACGTTTGCGCGTAATGCTGCGTTGCCAGGTTTCCGTCCGGGTAAGGTACCTTTTAATGTGGTGCAAACGCGTTTTCAGGCGGCGGCGCATCAGGAAGTGATTGAGGAGTTGATTAACAAGACTTATGTGGATGCTATTAAGGAACAAAACCTGAAACCAGCTGGCCATCCGAAAATGGATTTGGCGGAAGTGGATTTAGAAAAGCCCTTGGAATTCAGCGCGATTGTTGAAGTTTATCCTGAAATTACAATTGAGCGTTTAGTGGGTGAAAAAATTGAGCGCTTGTTGGTGGAAATTTCTGATAGCGATATTGATGAACAAATCAAACAAATCCGCGAGCGTAATGCAGAATGGGTGGAAGTTGAGCGTGCCGCGCGAATTGACGACGCCATCATTATGGATTTTGAAGGCAAGCAAGATGGGAAGCCTTTGGAAATGGGTGATGCTAAAGATTTCGATGTTAAATTAGGTTCTGGTTCTTTAATTCCAGGTTTTGAAGATGGGCTGGTTGGAGTAAAAGCCGGTGATGAAAAAACCTTGCATCTGACATTTCCTGAAAATTATGTCGCAAAAGATGTTGCTGGCCAGCCGGTAGATTTTGAAATTAAAGTCAAAGCAGTAAAAGAAGCACAATTGCCGGAAATTAACGAAGAATTTCTCAAAAAATTTGGAATAGCAGACGGAAACATCCAGACGCTGCGTGATAAAATCAAAGATCAATTGGTGCAAAACGTTAATGATGCGCTGAAAAATCAATTGAAAGAAACTGTATTTGAAAAATGGTTGAGCAAACAGAATTTTTTGGTGCCACAAGTTTTAATCACGCAACAAGCTAAACATTTGCGTGATGAATTTGTCCAACAGTTAAAAAATTACACGCAAAGCAAAGAAAATATCAGCTTGCCGCATGAGCCTTATGAAAAAAATGCACGTAAGCAAGTGGCATTGGGATTATTAGTGCAGGAGTTTATTCAGCAGCAAAAATTAGCGGTTGATCATGCGCGCGTGCAGCAATTATTGGAAAAAATGGCGCAGAATTTTCCAGACAAGCAGCAATTTATTCAATACTATATGCGTCAAAATGAATTGATGCGTCAATTAGAAAGCCGTATTTTAGAAGATCAAGTGTTCGAAGCTTTATTGGCTGATGCAGAATTAAGCGAAAAAACGCTGACTCATAAAGAAGCCATTGAATTTCTAGAAACCAAGGAAAAGGAAAAACAGCAGAAACAGGCAGAAGCTGCCAGTGATACACAAAATTAAAGGGAAAGAACTTATGAAAAACTCATCACAATCCATTATGACCCGCTCGCAATTAGTGCCAATGGTGGTAGAGCAATCCGCTCGCGGCGAGCGCGCTTACGATATTTATTCGCGCCTATTAAAAGACCGCGTCATCTTTTTAGTCGGTGAAATTGAAACGCATATGGCCAACTTGGTCGTAGCGCAGTTGCTATTTCTGGAAGCAGAAAATCCCGATAAAGATATTTCTTTATATATCAACTCGCCAGGCGGCATGGTAACGGCGGCTTTGTCGATTTATGACACGATGCAATTTATCAAGCCGAAGGTCAGCACTTTATGTATTGGTATGGCTGCCAGTGCAGGCGCTTTATTGCTTGCATCCGGTGCTGCTGGCAAACGCTATTGTTTACCGCACTCCACCGTGATGATTCATCAGGTTTTAGGTGGCTATCAAGGGCAGGGTACCGACATTGAAATCCATGCGCGTGAGACCTTGCGGATTGGTAAAATGTTGAATGAAATTCTTGCTAAGCATTCTGGCCGTACCTATGAAGAGCTGAAGCGTGATACTGAACGGGATAATTTTATGCCGCCGGAAGAAGCGCTGAAATATGGCTTGATTGATAAGATTATTGAACAACGCTCTTGAAGCTTGAAATCTGCCTACTAGCCCATATTTTCATTGTATAAGTAACCCGAGTATTTCATGAGCGATACCAAAGACGAAAAAGTACTGTTTTGTTCCTTCTGTGGCAAAAACCAGCACCAAGTGAAAAAGCTGATTGCCGGCCCCTCTGTCTATATTTGTGACGAATGTGTTGGTTTGTGCAATGACATTATTCGTGAAGAAGAGCAAACCAATGTTTTAGAAGACGCAAAAAATAAATTGCCTACGCCAGAGAATATTAAAAATTTTTTAGACGAATATGTTATTGGCCAGGAATATGCGAAAAAAACTTTAGCGGTAGCGGTTTACAATCACTATAAACGTCTTTACAAACATGTTGATAAAAATGAAGTTGAGTTAGGCAAAAGTAATATATTATTAATTGGCCCCACCGGTAGTGGTAAAACTTTATTGGCGCAAACTTTGGCAAAAATTTTAAATGTGCCATTTGCGATTGCTGATGCAACCACCTTAACTGAAGCGGGTTACGTCGGTGAAGACGTTGAAAATATCATTCAAAAATTGCTGCAAAAATGCAATTACGATGTAGAAAAAGCACAACGCGGCATCGTTTATATTGATGAAATCGATAAAATTTCGCGTAAATCAGAAAATCCATCGATTACGCGCGATGTATCCGGTGAAGGTGTGCAACAAGCTTTATTGAAATTAATTGAAGGCACAGTCGCTTCGGTACCGCCACAAGGTGGACGTAAACATCCGCAGCAGGAATTTTTACAAGTCGACACCTCCAATATTTTATTTATTTGTGGCGGCGCATTTGCTGATTTGGAAAGAATTATCCGTTTACGCATGGATAAAACCGCCATCGGTTTTAGCGCCGATGTGAAAAGTAAAAATGATGCCAAAGCTTTATCGGAAACCTTGCGTCAAGTTGAGCCGGAAGATTTAATTAAATTCGGTTTAATTCCTGAATTTGTTGGCCGTTTATCATTGCTGGCAACTTTAGATGAATTAGATGAAGCCAGCCTGGTGCAAATTTTAACCGAGCCGAAAAATGCGCTAGTTAAACAATACTGCAAATTATTTGAACTAGAAGGTGTGACATTGGAATTCACCAAAGAAGCACTAGTTCAAGTCGCTAAAAAAGCGATTATCAGAAAATCCGGTGCGCGTGGATTGCGCTCGATTTTAGAACATGTACTGCTAGATACCATGTTCAAGTTACCGGCTTTGCAGCACGTTGAAAAAGTCCTTGTTGATGAGCAAGTCATTTTAAATATGAAAGAACCACTCATCGTTTATGAACAACATGCTGATGGCACTGGCTCATAACGAAATGCTGATGCCTCAGCCCTTAAAAATCAATCGTTAATAGACCTTGGCGATTAATCCTGTTTTTCCTGGAATGTGAGCGAATTATGTCAAACATGCAAACTTTAGAATTACCTTTATTGCCACTGCGCGATGTTGTTGTTTATCCTCATATGGTTATTCCTTTATTTGTTGGCCGTGAAAAATCCATTCAAGCATTGCATCAGGCAATGAAGCAAGAAAAGCAGATTTTTCTTGCTGCGCAAAAGAATCCAGCAGTGGACGATCCAGCTATTAACGATTTTTTTGAGCATGGTACGACAGCAACTATTTTGCAACTATTAGAATTGCCTGATAACACGGTGAAAGTATTAGTTGAAGGCACCGAACGTGGCAAAATCGTAGAATTTTTGGATAATCCCGCATTCCATGTTGTTACGGTCGAACGCATCAGTGAAATGTCACAGGAAGAACAAGAGCGCAATCATGAAGTGCGCGTCATGACTCGTACTTTGCTGTCGCAATTTGAAAATTACGTCAAATTAAATAAGAAAATTCCGCCAGAAATTTTAACTTCTTTGTCTAGCATCGGTGATGCCAGCCGCATTGCCGATACGATTGCGGCACATATGACGCTTAAAATTGAAGAGAAACAAAAAATATTGGAAGTTGGTTCATTGATGGAACGCCTTGAATTAGTCATGGCGTTTTTAGAAGGCGAAATTGATTTATTGCAGGTTGAGAAAAAAATCCAGGGCCGTGTTAAACGCCAAATGGAAAAAAGTCAGCGCGAATATTATTTAAATGAAAAAATCAAAGCGATTCAAAAAGAACTCGGTGAAATGGACGTTGGTGCGCCGGTTAATGAAATTGAGCAATTAAACAAGAAAATTGAAGAAGCTGGCATGACGCTTGAAGCGAAAGAAAAAGCATTGGCAGAATTAAATAAATTAAAAATGATGCCGCCGATGTCGGCTGAAGCAACGGTATTGCGTAATTATTTAGATTGGTTGTTATTAGTGCCGTGGAAAGAAAGCACAAAAATTAATATCGATATTAAAAATGCCGAAGCGATTTTGGATGCAGACCATTATGGTTTGGAAAAAGTCAAAGAGCGTATTGTCGAATTTCTCGCGGTATTATCTCGCGTGCAAAAAACCAAAGGCCCGATCTTATGTTTAGTTGGCCCGCCAGGTGTAGGTAAAACTTCTTTAGGCCAATCGATTGCAAAAGCCACCGGACGTGAATTTGCGCGAATTTCTTTAGGTGGTGTGCACGATGAAGCGGAAATTCGCGGTCATCGCCGTACTTATATCGGATCGATGCCTGGAAAAATTATTCAAAAAATGACCAAGGTCAAAGTTAAAAATCCGTTATTCATGCTGGATGAAGTTGACAAAATGGCAACGGATTTTCGTGGCGATCCGGCTTCTGCTTTGTTAGAAGTGTTAGATCCGGAGCAAAACAATACATTCAGCGATCATTATTTAGAAGTCGATTACGATTTATCCGATGTGATGTTTATCGCCACTGCTAACTCGATGAATATTCCACCGGCTTTATTAGATCGTATGGAAATTATTCGCATTCCTGGCTACACCGAAGATGAAAAATTAAATATTGCGATGAAATATTTAATTCCAAAACAAATGAAAGAAGCCGGATTAAAAGACGAAGAATTGAAAATTACCGATTCAGCGATTCGCGAAATTATTCGTTATTACACGCGCGAAGCTGGCGTGCGCAGTCTGGAGCGTGAAATTGCGAAAATTTGCCGTAAAGTTGTTAAAGATTTGATGACGGAAAATAATCAAAAGACTATCGAAGTTACTAAAGTAGAAATCGAAAAATATTTGGGTGTGCAGCAATTTCATTATGGCATTGCTGATGCCAATGATCAGGTTGGTCAAGTGACAGGCCTTGCTTGGACTGAAGTCGGTGGTGAATTATTAAAGATTGAAGTTTCTGTTATTCCGGGTAAAGGCAAATCGACTTACACCGGCCGCCTCGGCGATGTCATGCAGGAATCGATTCATGCAGCGGTCACTGTGGTCAGAAGCCGCAGCCAATCTTTTGGTATTAATCCCGACTTTTATCAGAAAAAAGATATTCATGTGCATGTGCCTGAAGGCGCAACACCGAAAGACGGCCCGAGCGCCGGCATTGGCATGTGTACTGCACTAGTGTCTGCATTAACCAATATTCCGGTGAAAGCCACCGTTGCTATGACCGGTGAAATTACTTTGCGTGGTGAAGTATTACCGATTGGCGGTTTGAAAGAAAAATTATTAGCTGCACTTCGTGGTGGTATTAAAACCGTGATTATTCCTGAAGAAAATCGCAAAGATTTAAAAGAATTGCCGAAAAATATTACCGAGGAATTGAAAATATATCCGGTCAAATGGATTGATGAGGTATTGGAATTGGCATTAGTTAGATCGCCGCTGAAAAATGTTGCCAGCGATAAATTTAAAGCGAAAACTAAAAATAAAAAAGGCAAAAAAGTTGCTAAAGTTTCCGCGGATTTATTAAAAAAAGTTAAAAACCGTCAGGACAAAAAATCACAAATTTCCAGGGCGCAATAATGGCTTCTGATTGGCAGCTTTTGGCGGAAAAGATTTTATCAGAAGCAAAATCGCTCGGAGCTGAACAAGCGGAAGTCAATGTTAGTGAGCAGCAAGGATTGAGTCTCAATGTGCGCCAAGGACAAGTTGAAAATATTGAGCATCAAGCAGACCGCGCTATCGCAATCACCGTTTATATCAATCAAGCCAGTGGCAGCGTCAGTACTTCTTTAACTAAACCTGATGCCATTCAGCAGGCAGTCGAAAAAGCCGTATTTATTGCCAAGCAAACCAGCCCCGATCCTTGCGCTGGTCTCGCAGAAAAAAACGAATTGGCATTTCATTATCCGGAACTTTCTCTTTATTATCCTTGGAATATTCATGTCAATGAAGCGATTGAGCTTGCAAAGAATTGTGAAGCTTTAGCATTAAATCACGATAAACGCATTAGCAATTCCGAAGGTGCTTCAGTTAACCGCCAAGAAGGCGATTTTTTATATGCTAATTCACAAGGATTTTTGGGTGGTTACAAAACTTCAATTCACGGCATGAGTTGCGCTTTAATTGCAGAAGCAGATGGCCAGATGGAGCAAAATTATGATTACACCCAAGCGCGCGATCCAGCAAAATTGTGGGACATTAAAAAATTAGCATTAAGCGCGGCGGAAAATACTGTCCAACGTTTAGGCGCCAAAAAATTATCCAGCCGAAAAACGCCAGTCATTTACATACCGAAATTAGCACGTGGCATTATTAAACATTTAGCAAGTGCTATGAGTGGTTATGCGATTTATCGCGATTCCAGTTTTTTAAAAGGAAAAATTGGTGAAAAAATATTTCCTGAGCACATTCATGTTGAAGAAAATCCTTTAATTGAAGCCGCCTTGGGTTCTGCGCCATTTGATAGCGAGGGTGTTAAAACTAAAGCTATGAACTGGATTGAGCATGGCACGCTTTGTCATTATTTATTAGATAGCTATACGGCGCGCCAATTAAAAATGCAAAATAATGGGCATGCTGGCGGAAATTATAATGTATTCATTGAATCGAAAGAGCGTTATGAATTTGATGAATTAATTAAAAAAATGCATCAAGGATTGATCGTAACCGAATTAATGGGGCAGGGCGTTAATATTGTTACCGGCGATTATTCGCGCGGCGCGTTTGGTTTTTGGGTGGAAAATGGCGAAATCCAATATCCGGTGCATGAAATTACTTTGGCAGGCAATTTAGCAGAAATGTTTCAAAACATTATCGCTATTGGTAACGATATTGATGAGCGCGGCAGTATTCAAACAGGTTCTTTATTAATAAAAAGCATGACAATTGCTGGTCAATAGATTTTTTAGCTATTTATGAAAAAGCAAAACAACAAGAAAATAAAAAAGCCTGCTTTGTTGAAAACAAAAATGAAAAGATTTTCACGTAAACAGCAAAGGCCTCATTCATTATTAGATGTGCTTGAGTCTGGCTCCAAAATCATTTTCTTTTTTTCTGCTGTTTTTGCTATTGCTTTGTTTTATTTTGAATATCAGCATCAAAAATTTGATGTCGAAACCGGCAGTTTAAATAGTTCGCGTATTGCCTGGCTGACGTTGGCGCAATATCAAGGACAACCTTATGGTGGCGGCAGGCGTCATGCCATGAGAATTTTAATTGATGAAGAACACATTTTAGATTATGTGGATTTGAGTAACGCGCCCTTGCGTGAAATTGATATGAGTGGCGCGAAAATGCGTTTTGCCAATTTTTCTGGCTCAGACCTTGCCTATGGTGATCTATCGAATGCGGATTTGCTTTACACGAATTTTTCGCTGGACCCCGCTAAAAAACAAACATCTTTGTACAAAGCGAATTTTACTAATTCAGCGGTGACGGGTTCTGATTTTGCTGGCGCGGATTTGCGCCACGCTAACTTCAAAAATGCTAAATGGGGCAACGTGGTGCTTTGCGGCGCGGATTTACGCGGAGCAAAATTTATCGATCCAGCGGAATTAGCGGAAAATAACTTTTCCGCTTCAAATGCAGATACAAATTTTGATTTAATTAAGTATCAGGAACAAATTCAGTTAGAATCGCTGGATTTAACCCAAGCAGACCTGGATCTTGCTTGTCCTGAGCAAAAATTGCCATCAGCTTGTGGTGACAAAAACACCATGTTGCCTGAAAAACTTAACGTGCGCATTTGCGATGCTAATGATATTTCACGTTTTAAAAAAGTGCACGGACGTAGTTATTTAAGTTATATTTCTACTAAAACAAAGCTTAATGCACTACCGCTTGACAGTATTAGTAGGCATGTTGAAGAGATGTCAGAGGAAAATCTCACAAATAATGCTTCAAAAATATTTTAGGGCCTGTTTACAATTGCCTTTTCGTTACGAAAAAAGCAGAGGTTGAGTCAAAATTGCATCAAATTTGATGCGATTTTGGCCAACCTCTGCTTATTGCAGTAGGAAAGGCGATTGTAAACAGGCCCCAATAAGGAAATTATTTATGCTCAATTCTAAAAAATTGCTTCGGATTGCAATCATTTTGCTATTTGTTAATATTCCCGTAATGTCTAATTCTAGGGCTGCTACATACACCGTTTTACCAGTCGACGAAGTGCAAGCAATTCAGCAGCAATCTGCAACAGAAATCACGCAACTTATTAAACAATTAAAGCCAGAACAATCCCAAAACGATTATTTAAATACCATTGTCAAAACAGCATACGAAAAATTTTCCAATCGTTCCTATGCTGTTACGGGCGCGCAAGGTGAAAGTAATTGGTGCCCGGGAAATTTTAAAAAACGCAATTGCGTGCATATTCAACAAGATCCGATTTATCACACCGATAAATTTGACTGCATGACTTATGTGGAAACGGTTCTGGGATTAATCAATGCGAATAATCTCGATCAATATGAAAAAAATTTTTTAATGTTAGCTTATGGCGCTGCAGGACTTCCAGCATCCCGCATTCATTTTTATAATCGTAATAATTTTGTGTCCGCTGATTTTAATCCGGTGAATCATAAAACTGGTTTATTGACCGATGTGACTTCAACTGGCCCGTTAAAATCTTATGCCAGATGGGTTGGCGATATTATTGACCGTAATAAGTGGTTTGCGAAACGAGCAGCGAAAAACGCCACCGTTTATTATGTTAGAGTTTTATCCGCCGCTGATGGGCCGGCGATGGTAAATCGCTTACAAGATAATTACCCACAAAAATTTCATCAATTTAAGCCTGAAAAAGTACGCATTAGCTATATACCTAAACAAGCATTTTTCAGCGAATTTTCCCCAAAAAATTTCACGCCCAATCAGAAATTACTCGATTTGATACCGACACCTGCGGTTGCAGAAATTGTTCGTGATGATGATTTATGGTTTGTTGGCGGGAAAAATATTCGAGAAATCGTCGGCACCGGCAATAATGTCTCTCATCTAGGTTTGCTTTATCGCGAGCATTTTGCAAAAAATCAATTGATTTACCAAAAAATCACTTGTGCTTCGAGTTGGCGCGGCAAGTCCTGTAATGTAGAACCTGTTGTATGTTTAAAAAATGAGGGTTGCAATGAATTAATGTTTACCCATGCAACCGATGCTTATCCGCATAATTTTTATTATTACCCCCATCACGGCAAATATGTTTGCACTCCCAAACCACCTTCAGGGAACACAACACCAGTCAATTGCAACCACGTTGTCAGTGTGCCTTTGACTGCTTATTTAGCTTCTAAACAATTCAATCAATATACTGTAATGGGAAATCCTTCCATACTAGGAATTCATGTGGAAAAAATAAATGATGTGGAAAACCATTTGTCTTTTAAATAATTTTTTTGCGAAGTACTTTTTTGTTAAATAACGTTTTTTGGAATATTGTTGTTTTTTTTATTACCCCTCATCCGCCCCTTTGGGGCACCTTCTCCCACAAGGGGAGAAGG
>CAYTUN010000036.1:0-23177 GCA_964441315.1 uncultured Gammaproteobacteria bacterium
GACCCTTCTCCCCTTGCGGGAGAAGGTGGCCCAACGGGCCGGATGAGGGGTGATCCATGACACTTTCCGCAAAAGTTGATCTTTCCAATTAATCAAAAATTTTAGGAGCATAGAAGGCTACCCTCATTTAAAAGGTATACCAGCGATTAAATCCTATCTAATGAATTCGCTATTTAGACAATTTTAATTGCCCAGAAACCCCAGTCGTGGCAAGATGTCGCCCCATGAAAATTTTGAAATTAAGCCTCATTTTATGCATTTCGGCCACTTGGCTGACTGCGATTTTGGCTGAAGAAAATAAACCCAATTATGCCGAACAATTGTTCTGGAAAGTGGATCCGAGCAAGCAATGTGGCGGCTACTATTATGAATCGGCTGATATTGCCAATACACCGAATCCGCCGGATATTCAGGCGGCAGCAGTTAATATCCGTGCCGATAGTACTTTGCTGGCTGAGCCAGGCAAGCCTTCACTGTTAATTGGCAATGTCGTTGCCACTCAGCCTGGACGGAAGATCACAGCTGATCGCGCTTATTTATATCGCGATAAAGAAACCGGAAAATTAACGCATATTGATTTATATGGCGATGTGCATCTGCAGGAAGCTGGCAAATTAGTCGTCGGCCAATATGGCAAGCTCAATCTGGAAAATGGTGAAATTACTTTAGATCAGGGGATTTATCGTTTTATTAACACCTCTGCTATCGGCGCCAATACGGATGCTTGGGGCACTGTCGGTTTAAGCCGTCGTTTGACGAATAAAATTGTGGTATTAAAGCAAGCAACTTATTCAACATGTCCGCCAACCACCAACACCTGGAAAGTCAAAGCTAGCACCATTAAATTAAACAAAGAATCCGGTCGTGGTCAGGCGTTTAATGCGCGTTTATATGCCAAAGGCGCGCCGGTTTTTTACTTGCCGTATTTTAATTTTCCGATTACCAAAGATCGCAAAACTGGATTTCTATATCCTTCCTTTGGCATCACCAGCCAATCAGGTTTTAATTTTGTTTTACCTTTTTATTTAAATTTAGCGCCGAATTATGACGCAACAATTACGACAAATTATTACACCAAACGCGGATTAACCTTTGATCAATTATTTCGTTATTTAACGACGACGAGCAGCGGCGAGCTAGCTTATAACATCGCATTGCATGATCAGGTATTTCAGGATTTTCAACAGTCGGCAGCCAGTGAATTTGGCGTGAGTCCATTAACGCAACCTGCATTAGATCGCTTGGATAAAGATAGCGCCACGCGGCAATTTGTTTCCTGGGATGACAATACGATTTTAGATGAACATTGGTCCGCTGGATCCAATATTAATTGGGTAAGCGACGATTATTATTTTCAGGATTACAATTTAAATTACGCCATGATTGCGCAAGATCAATTGTTGAATCAGGTGTTTGCCAATTATCAATCGACACATTGGCAATTTAGTACGCGTCTTTTGGGTTATCAAACATTACACCCGATTAATGAAAATATTATCACCGAACAATATCGCCGCCTGCCGGAATTCGATTATTCAGCGGAATATCCGGAAAATAAAATTAATTTTAGTTTGACCGGACAAGAAGTTAACTTTGATCATCAAGTGGATTTTTATGATGATGCGAAATATCCGGTGGGATTGCGTTCGCATTTATTTCCGATGATCAGTTATCCGAAAGAAAGCCAATCGTTTTATATCAAGCCGGAATTGGGCGTTGATCTGCGTAACTACAGCTTGTCAAATAACACCATGGCTGCGCGTGATCATTTAAATCCGAATTTAGCGTTGTTTTCATTGCCGACCGTAGGACAAAATCCGGACAATAATATTTCCAGTGGGTTGCCGGTATTTGATATTGATAGTGGCTTAAATTTCATTCGCAGCAGCTCGGTTTTTGGCAAACGCTATCAGCAAACTTTAGAACCACGTTTATTTTATCTTTATGTGCCTGCCACCAATCAGGACGATATTCCTTTATTTGATACATTTTTGCCGCCATTTGCTTTTGACACGATTTTTCGCCGCAACCGTTTTGCCGGCATTGATCGCATTGGCGATGCCAATCAATTAGCAGGCGGTATTACGACGAGAATTTTGGATGGTGATACCGGTTTGCAAAAATTTTCTGCCAGCATCGGTGAAATTGCTTATTTTAAAAATCGTAATGTTTGTCTTTATGCCAATTGCATTGATTCACCGGATAACACACAAGCTTTATCGCCCATTGCCGGTCAGTTAACTTACAATTTAACGCCAGCCTGGTATGCCGTCGCTGATGGCGCGTGGAACCCGAATGACGCGCGTCCGAATAATGACAGTTTTGATATTTATTACTTACCTGGCATGAATAAATCCGCACATTTAGGTTATAGCTTTGTGCGTGGCGGTGATGTGATTAATCCAACCGAACCCAATGACAGCGAAAATAATCTCAATCGCGTCAATTTAGGTTTCCAATGGCCTTTATCCCATCATTGGAATCTGCTAGCCTCCTGGAATTACAATATTAGTCATAGCAATCCCATCGGTTATTTTTATGGTTTGCAATATGATAGTTGTTGTTGGGCAATTCGTGTTGTTGCCAGTCGCGCTTTAGTGGCGCAAAATTTGAATAATGGCAGCGATTATCGCAACAGTTATTATGTGCAATTTTTATTAAAAGGCTTGGGTTCTACTGGCACCGGCGATGCTAACCAATTATTGCAAACGAATATTCCAGCTTATTTTGATCCATTTAAAGGGTAAATTTTATGTTAAAAAAAATAGTGATCGCGTTTTTTGCCATGGTTTTGAGTGTTTCGATTTTTGCTGAAACCAAAGTGCTCGATAAGGTAGTGGCGGTAGTCAATAATGAAGTTATCACCCAGCAGCAATTAAATCAGGCAATCAGCATGATAACGACGCAATATCAGCAAGCTGGGCAACCTGTGCCGGACAGCGCTACTTTAAGAAAAAATGCGTTAGATGGCTTGATTGCAGAAAGTTTGCAAATTCAGGTCGCTAAAAAAAATAATGTAAAAATTACTGATGTGCAATTAAACAAAGCGATTACCGAAATTGCACAACGCAATAATTTAACTGTCGATCAACTCAAAACCGAATTGCAAAAACAAGGCATGTCTTATTCCCAATATCAAGCGCAAATCAGAAAACAAATGTTAATTTCAACGCTGCAACAGCAAGCACTCGGCGGCCAAGTCCATGTCACTGACGCCGAAATTAATGAAGTGATAAAAAAAGCCGGCACTACAGCGCAAGGCAACACCAGCTACCATGTCGTTGATATTTCATTAAGCGTTAAAGATGATGCATCCGAAGCCACCTGGAAAGAATATGGCAATTTAGCTAATCAACTCTACGCGCAATTACAACAAAAAACCGATATGGCAACTTTGCAAAAACGTTTCCCGAATTTACAAACTCAAGATTTAGGCTGGCGCGAATTAAGCGGTTTTCCCGATGTGTTTGTCGATAGCATTAAATCTTTAAAAGCGAATAGTTACAGCAAACCCATTAAAACCGGCAATGGTTTTCATATTTTATATTTACAAGAAATCAAACAACCCGGCCAAACGATAAGCCGCGAACAAGCGCGACAAATTGCATTCCAGGCGCAATTGCAAAAAGCATTAGCAAAATGGATCGGCGAGCTACGCGCCCAATCCTACGTGAAAGTTATGAACTAATCGTTCAATTGAGCGAAGCTCAATGATGCACCAGCCGCGAAAACGTTTTGGTCAAAACTTTTTAGTTTCACAAGACGTTTTGCAAAATATTGAGCGGTCATTACATTTGCAAAAAAATGATCGCGTGGTAGAAATTGGCCCTGGCCAAGGTGCATTGACAGAAAATTTGCTGCAAGCGGTAAATGATTTAACTGCCATCGAAATCGACCGCGATCTGGTGAATTTTTTGCAGAAAAAATTTTCCCAGTCAAAAAATTTTCATTTAATTTCCGGCGATGTGCTAAAAACCGATTGGCCTTTACTTGCAAAAAATCAATTGAATAGCTTACGCGTCGTCGGTAATTTGCCTTACAACATTTCTTCGCCGATATTATTTCAATTATCCGCTGCAAAAAACCAAATCAAAGATATTCATGTCATGCTGCAACGCGAAGTCGCCGACCGTCTTTGCGCGCAACCTGGAAATAAAGACTACGGCCGTTTAACCGTCATGCTGCAATATGATTTTTTTATCACCAAGCATTTTGATATTCCACCGCAAGCATTTAATCCGCCGCCACAGGTTTATTCCAGTTGGGTTTCGCTCGTGCCACGCTACGATTTGCCGGAAGTTGATCGGGATAAGTTTGAGTTGATTGTGAGGACTGCGTTTAATCAGCGACGGAAGACTTTGAGGAATAGTTTGAAAGATTTGGTTCCTTTAAAGTATTTTGAGCAAATAGGAATTGATAGTCAGCTGCGTGCTCAAGATTTAACGATATTTAATTACATACAGCTTGCTTGCTAAAATTGCATTGATTTTTTATAGAACAAAGAAATTAATTCAGACTTTATCAGCTTTTGGGAGTTCGACAAAAGCTTCTTCTTCTTCTTTTTTCAAAAACTTTTTTCCTAAATTTTTTAAGCCAAGTATTGAAAATTTTGTGATAAGATTTGCGGTTGAATCGTCTGGATTTCCTGAGGCTAATTTAGTGTTGCGATCACCTTCATTTTTAATAATATCTAAACCAATTTCTTTTTCATCACAAAACTCACCTAAAAGCGGTGCGATTTTTCCATTTTGAAAATAATTAAAAAATAAATTACTTATATCTTGTTTGTTATACAATTTAATAGCTGTTTCATTCAATTTATTGAAAAATTTATCGACTATGACTATAAGCTGGTCAATTGCATTTTTAAGATCTGGGTTTTTATTTAGATCAAAATTTTTAGTCTCAACTTTGAATATTACAGCTAAATTTTTGACAACATCCCTATTTATTAATAATCCAATTGTTTTAGTTGAATTGGGATCTTCGCTTTCGGCGATCACGGTTTTTAAATACAAACAAATAAATGCCACAAGTTTGGTGATTTTTTCTATGTCGCCTTCATTAGTTGCTTGGTCGATTAAATTAATGAGTACGTTATCAATATTTCCTTTGCCTATTAAATTACGCTTTGGTTTTAAATCGGATTTCAAGACTTTCAATTGAGATTGAATTTCTTCAATGCTGAGAAAAATTTTTTTTTCTTCTATAAAAAAAATAGCTGGCTTCGGTGCAGATCGAGTAGAAACTAAACCGGATAAATCTAAAAGTTGATTTTTTTCAAGCCAAGCCTGTTCAACCGCGATATTAACTAATCCTGCCAGCAGAGTGGCTTCTCTGGCATATGTTTTTTTTAAGTCAGAATAATTAATCTGATTTATTGCTGTCCTTAAGTCGGTATACTCTTCGGTTGTTTTAGAGGGCGTCAAATATTGATTAAATGAAATCGCTTCTATGTAAGCTTGTTGATAATCCTTCCTGCGGATTTTCTTAAGCAAGTCTTCTAATTTTTCAAGAAAAAATTTTTTTAAACTTTCGCCCTCTAATAACTTAAAAGATAGAAGTAAGATTTCTTTCACAGCAATATCAATCGATTCATGAAAGCTTTTAAACCCGCTAATAAATTCGCTATTGTCTTTTTCTTCTTCAAGTCGTTGTTTTAAGCCAATAAGCACTAATAGCTTGCTATTTAAACTGATTACATTCTCAAGAAAAACAATTTGCTTTTTACTAAGGACTCCAGCCAGTTTTGTTTTTTTATCTGGTTCAGAGAGCAATCCGATTGCTTTATCGGATGCTTGATGGTGTTCGCGGCTTTCGCCCAATACGGATTTTGAACGGGTGGGTGTTTTAGAACTAATTGTTTCCTTGATTAATGTTCTGCTCCCATAAGCTTTTTTGATGACGGTTAAATTGGTGTCTTCCTTTGTCACGGTCGCATTAAGCGTATTATCTGCGCCAGATATCTGTACAGTAATGTTTTCATTATTATTTAGCCAACAAAAAATATTGTTGACGTTGGCTGCTTTGAGTTTTTCCGGCTGAATAAGGTCAACTTTGGGTGTAACGATATCATCTACGATAATAATGGCAATCCTGATTGCCTGATCTAGAGAATTAATATGTTGTTTAATCCACGTTGAATTGTTATCAAGCTGTGAAGATGTGATTAAAAACTGCTGTAATTTAAGGGCTTCTTCCCAAAAATTATTTAATTTTAAAAAGATATTATCCTTTTCTTTATCAGCTAAAAGGCTTTCTAATTTTTCTTCTAACACGTTAATCTCGTTCAAAAATTTATTTTATATTAAAATCATTCGATTAAATTAATATTAAGTTCTTAAACATGGGGAAAATGTATGATTTGCTGCCATATTTCAGTCGCTATGATGTTTTTAAGGTGCATTTAAAATGGCCACTTACGCAATCGGTGACATCCAAGGCTGCTTACGCGAGCTAGAGCAGCTACTCAAAAAAATTGATTACTCCCCTTCAAGAGACGCTCTCTATTGTTGCGGTGACCTGGTAAACCGCGGCCCTGATTCTTTAGGGGTGCTGCGGCTTTTGATGAATTTGCCGAATGTAAAAGCCGTGCTTGGCAATCATGATCTTTATTTAATTGCGATTTATTTTGGTGTGCTGCCCAAGAGTACGCATACTTTGGCAGAAGTATTAAAAGCGCCAGATGTAGAAGCCATTATTCAATGGCTATTGCAGCAATCTTTTTTAATTGAGGCAAAAGACCATGTGCTGGTGCATGCCGGCATTACACCGCAATGGGACATCCATCAAGCCAAAATACAGGCGGAAAAATTAATTAAATTTTTGCGTCAATTAAGAACGGCAAAGGAAATGCAGCAGCTGTTTGGTAATGAGCCAAGAGCTTGGCAGCCTGGATTGACGCAATGGGACGATATGCGTTACAGCTTGAATGCGTTCACCCGTATGCGGTTTTGTGATGCCAACGGCGTCCTTGATTTTACCAAGGATGGTGTGCCCGAAGATGCGCCTTTGGGTTTCAAGCCTTGGTTTGATTGGCCGGAGCGCAAAACGCGCGAGCAGAAAATTGTTTTCGGTCATTGGGCGGCATTGGATGGGGTGACGGGTTTGGATAGTATTATTGCTACTGATACCGGCTGCGCTTGGGGTAGAAAATTGACAGCTTACCGTTTGGATGATGGAGAAAGATTTTCAGTGGTGGCGATTAGATAAAGACACAGGGTTTTCATTTGCTTATTCCTCAACTTTTATTGATCACCCCTCATCCGCCCTATCGGGCACCTTCTCCCGCAAGGGGAGAAGGACACCTGAGGGGTACATCTGCCAAATAAAATAAAAAAAAATGCCATGAAATAGGCTTTGTTATAAAAAGCTATTGCACTCTAAAGAGAGTCTTCTCCCCTTGCGGGAGAAGGTGCCCGATAGGGCGGATGAGGGGTGAACTAAAAAATCCATTTTTATTCTTATACCCGTTTCAAAAAAACCAGTTTAATATCTGAAATCAAAACTTAATGTATAAATTTCTTATAAAAAACTCAAAGAGGCAAAAATGAACAATACCCAGGAAATTTTGGTGCTGTATTACAGCCGTTATGGCCATGTGGCAAAACTGGCTGAATTTATTGCGCGTGGTGTGGAGCAAGTTGCAGGCATGGGCGCGCGTTTACGCACAGTGCCGCCGGTGGCGCCGAAGACGGAAGTAGCAGAGCCGCCCGTGCCGCCATCCGGCGCGCCTTATGCCAGCCTCGATGATTTGCGCGAATGTGCCGGACTTATCGTTGGTAGTCCAACTCGTTTTGGTAATATGGCAGCGGCGATGAAATATTTTTGGGATAACACCAGCGAATTATGGATTTCTGGCGAATTGGTCAATAAACCCGCGGGTTTTTTCACTTCAACCAGCAGCATGCATGGTGGGCAGGAAACGACTTTGACCAGCATGATGACACCGCTTTTGCATCATGGTTGCTTGATTGTTGGTATTCCTTATACCGAAAAATCCCTCAACTTGACCCATGCTGGCGGCACACCTTATGGCGCATCGCATGTCGATTTTATGCAGGAAAAGATTGAAATAAATGAAGAGGAAAAAAAATTGTGCATCGCATTGGGCAAGCGAGTGGCGGAAATCGCCAAGCGTTTTATTTAAATTTTATACCCAAAACGGATAGGTTTTAGGTGTTATTGCGCCGAGTGATGCGTGAGATTGTCACGTTTTGATTGAGCAAAAGTGCAGGAATAGTTGTTCTATTTCGAGCTTTTGCGATTGAAAAACTTGACAAGATCGCGCATCAATCGGATGCAAAAACGCCTAAAACCTATCCATTTTGGGTATAGATAATAATTTAATAAATTTATACGTTTATGAAGGTTCTATCAATTTTTCTCTATTTTTTACTACCTAATAAAGGATCAGTTTCATTCTGGGGAGCAGTAACTCGTGTTTGATTTTTTTTCTTATAAAAGATCGATAGGCCGCTAAAACATTTTGTGCAGCTATCCACCATCACTTCAAATAAATCTCTTTCGTCTATAATTGCCTTTTCACTAGCCATTTTCGGTCCCGTATATCCGAAGGTGGTTTGAGGGGTAATATGAATGGCAGATGTTTGTAAATATGTTACTTGACTAATATTGTCACCAATCATCATAAAAGACAATTTATTGCCCACATTTTCATACGCTAATAAATCAATTATTGTTGTTGTTTTAACGCCGTTAATCTTGGGATCAAAAGTCAACGAAAAAGCATTCCTTGTCAAGGTAAATCCATTATTCTTTAACATATCAATAAGCGTATTATTACCATTGATTAGCTCCACAACTGTCGATACCAGGGCCATCGATTTTTTTTTGCTCTTTTTGGGATTTTTATTTTCAACTGCAACCACTAAATCTAAACAATCTTGTTGTTGTATGTAATGACTTTCATATAATTTTCCTAAAATATACTGTGATGGATTACATTTAAATTTTATAACCAGGCAATCTACATCCTTTTCAGCGTTACCGTGTTTAGCAAGATAAACAACCACGTTTTTTTCATTCATGAAACACCTCATTTATTATCAATTAAGGCAGTCATTGATTGCCTATTTTTTTAAAGTTCACTTGCTGATTAATTGCTTCAGCAGCGGTATCGTTAAATTCTTTTTGTTTTCTAATGATAATTGATTGAGTTTTTGAAGTAAAACAAGTAATGCATCAAGATCGCGGCTGAAATGAGTAAACAAATAATTAATTAACGCATCACTCAACTCATAGCCATCTTGCATTTTGATATAGAGTCGTAATGCTTGAGTTTTTTCTTGATCATTTAGGGGGTGTAAATAAAAAATAGTGCTTTGTGTCAATCGCGAAACCAAATCAGGTAAAACGAAGTGGGTTTCTTTTATCGGTCTGTTCGCCGTTAAAATTAATCGATTAGATTGGTTTTGCAACAAATTCCATAAATTAAACAAAGCCGTTTCCCACATAATTTTGCCAGCAAAATTATCAATGTCATCCAGGCAAATTAGCGTGTTATTTGAAAATTCCTGCAAAACGTTGGGTTGATGATTGAGTAATAAATGGCAGGGCAGATAAATCGCATTGGGTTGATCAGAATTACAAACCGCTTGCAACAAATGCGTTTTTCCCGAACTTTTTTCGCCATAAATAAAAATGCGTTCGGCATTTTTATTGATTAACGAAGTTTGCAGGGTATGAATTAACGGCTGGTTTTTTTCATTGACGATAAAATTATCAAATGTTTTATCAACCGGTAATTGTAAATTAAACGCTAATTGCCGCATTAATCTTGTGCGCTGCTGTCGGATTCTGGCGGTGTGAAGGGCTTTACTGGGCCGCTATTTTCTGGCGTTACGGGAGGGGTGACGGATTGCGTTAGAGTGAGCGCTTCATTTTCCCAATAAAGTGTTACGGTTTCGCTAGTGTCCGGTGCTGTGGCAGGTAAATTTAATGCATTTAATAATCCATTAACACCACCAGCAACGGTGACGCTTAAAGTCATGGTTTGATTATCGACGCTTAGTGGTGCTACTTTGCTGATAGCGCTGAATTGTTGTAAATATTTTGTCACTTTCGCGTAGTCATCTAAATTTTGAATATTGTTTACCATCAAACTGATCGTTTGTGTGTCGCCTGATGTGGAACTGTTTGCTGTTTTCGCATTCGCATTTAATGCAGGTTTTAAAGCGGAAAATAATTGCTGATAAATATCGGCTAAATTTGCTTGATCGTAATTAAAATTTTCACTTTGCGATTGATTAATCAGCAACCAATGACTTTGCCAACCATTCGCCGCATCATTCGCTAACACGCCGGCCAAAATCGCTTTGACGTGATAACGTTCGGAAGCTTGATTAAACAAAGTTGCATCGAGTGATGCGGCGCGATCGATTTGTGCGTTATTGATGTCAGTTAAATCTAGAGCTGGCCAAATTAATTTAATGCCATTTATTTTTGCAGCATTATCTAAATTAATTAAATCGACTCTTGGTTCAGGCGAATCCGGCGAAACAAATTGTTTTTCGCCATCGGGTGTTTGATAAATTAACCAGACTAAAACTGAAGGTGTAGCGGCAGTATTGCTGCTCGCTTTAATTGGCTGCTTGCTGGCATTTAATAGCGATTTAATGCTGGTAGCATCAAAAGTCACCGATAATGTTCTGGCGTTAGTTTGAGCCGGGTCGCTCAAAAATTGATAACTTTTTACGTAAGTCGGCGCTTGTTTAAGCGCATTTTGTATTGCTGGAATTTTTGTAATATCGGGATTATCACTCAGTTTAATTAAAAGCTCTGACAATGCATCCGGCAATAAATCATCCGCGTTTTGCGTCGCCGTTGCCGGCAGCTGGATTTGATATAAATTATCCTGAGCAAAAACTGCCTGCTGAAATAGCAGCCAAAACATGCTGAAAGCGATTAAAAAGAAATGTTTAGAGTTTTGCATAGCGCTACCATAATGAGCCTAATGGCGTTAGAATTCAAGCTCTTCAAATTTCAGGTTTTCTCATGCAGAAAAATAGCAATTATAAAGCAGCCGGCGTGGATATCGAAGCGGGTGAGCAATTTGTCGAAGCGATTAAACCATTGGCCAAAACCACGCAGCATCCGAATGTTTTAAGCGGCATCGGCGGCTTTGGTGCTTTATATGAATTGCCATTAAAAGATTATCGTGAGCCCGTCCTGGTTTCGACTACTGATGGCGTCGGCACGAAATTAAAATTGGCGATCGAACGCAATCAGCATACGAATATCGGCATTGATCTGGTCGCCATGTGCGCCAATGATTTAATTGTTTCCGGCGCAAAACCGCTATTTTTTCTCGATTATTACGCCACTGGAAAGCTCGATTTAAAAACCTCGCAAATTATTTTAAGCAGCATTGCCGAAGGTTGTCGCCAGGCGGAATTGGCTTTGGTCGGCGGCGAAACCGCTGAAATGCCAGGCATGTATCAGCATAAAGATTATGATTTGGCCGGATTTGCGGTGGGGATTGTTGAAAAAGATAAAATTTTAGGCGCGCATCGTGTGCAAGTCGGTGATGCGGTGATTGGCATTGCGTCGAATGGTTTTCATTCCAATGGTTATTCGTTAATTCGTCAAGTCATTGCTGAGCAGGAAATCGATTTAAATTTAATGATGAATGGAAAAACGCTAGCGGATTTATTGTTGAAACCGACAAGAATTTACGTGAAATTAATTTCTGCGCTATTAAACAAAATTAAAATCCATGCCATGGCGCATATCACCGGCGGTGGCATTCCGGGCAATTTAGTGCGGGTTTTGCCGGAATACACTGCAGCACGCATTAATGCTGACGGCTGGTATTGGCCGGAAGAAATGCAATTGTTGCAACGTGAAGGCAATATTTTATTCGATGAAATGCTGCAAACATTTAATTGTGGCGTCGGTATGATGCTGATTTTACCGCAAGATCAGGTGGTGCCTTGTTTGGAAATCATTGCTGAGCAAAATGATAAGGCTTGGTTGTTAGGGCAGATTGAAAAAAGTGCGGAAAAAGAGCCGGCGGTGAGGGTTGGGTAGTAAACTTGCTGTCTTGTCTTGAGGATAAATGTAGGGGGGATTAGCGAAGCGTAATCCACCATTTTTGCGAATGAAGGAGCGCTTGAAAGGCTCATAAAAAACGGTGGATTACGCTTCGCTAATCCCCCCTACAAAAAGCTTAAATTTTTTAACCAAGCGATAAACCATGCTAACCATCGCAATCCTCATTTCCGGCAACGGCAGCAATTTGCAAGCTATCATTGATGCGATCAAAAAAAACCAATGGCCCATCAAAATCGCCTGCGTCATTTCCGATCAACCCGAAGCTTACGGCCTAAAACGCGCCGAAAAAGCCGGTATTCCGGCTTATGTTTTTCAAAAAAAAGATTTTCCTGATAAAGCTGCTTTTGAACATGCGATGGTGAATCAACTTAAACAAGACCAGGTAGAGTGGGTAGTTCTAGCAGGATTTATGCGTATCCTCGGCAATACTTTTTTATCGGCTTTTCCTGAGCGGATTTTAAATATTCATCCTTCTTTATTGCCCAAATATCCGGGATTGAATACGCATGAGCAAGTGATTCTGAATGGCGATAAGGAACATGGGGTAACGGTGCATTTGGTGACGACGGAGTTGGATGGTGGGCCGATCATCGCCCAGAAAAAAATCAACTTATCTCACAATGAGACTGTGGCGAGCGTCAAAGAAAAAATTCACAAATTAGAACATCAGCTTTATCCACAGACCATCTATAAGTTAAAGCGCTAGAAATTAAGATAAACTGAAAATTTCGCACTGAAAATTTATGAGCTGCAAATAAATAATAATCTCAGACTATCTTAAGCTGTATCGTTTAAAAATATTGTCTCATTAATAGATTGGCTTAAAAATAAAATGAAAAAACCATCAATTTGTCAAATATTATCAGAAGCTTTTGAAGGGCCAGTAACCAAGTTAGATTTGGATAAATTTGAATCTGATAAAATAGCTGAATCTATCCTTGAGTGTGCGATAGAAGCATCAATTAATTTGCCAGACCAGATCTTTCAATTCTTCGTCTGTAATGCTCCTCAGATCGATTTTGCTTTTATAGCAGTAAATATTGAAGTGTTAAAGCAATTAGGTGATATCGGAGATGATAAGGCACCCAATAAATTTGATCCCTTTTTTATTTATAAAAAACTTTATGTCTTTATAGCTCCTGAAAAATTGACTACAGATTTTTTTCTAGTCAAGACAAGATATACTGAGGAAAATAATTATATTTTTGAAAAAGCAGGAGAGAGGAGCCGAAAGTCAAACTTACTCCGTATTTTTGATGATTTGTGGTTTAATAGAGCAGTTAATGATTCTGGTGCAGGTGAAAACAAAGAAGCTCTAGGCGTATCTTCTGCTCCCGTAACGTCCCCATAATTAGTTTGTAAAATTTTTATTTAGCGGTTAAAACCACAGGGCTTGCCCTGTAGGGTTTATGTAAAACCCCTATGTGTAAACTCACAAGATGTTTTTTAAATCGCTATTTTGACTCGTAACTTGAAGCACGTACTAAAATTTTATCCAACCACCGTGCCGGCAACAGCCGATTTAAAATCATCATCGAATAAGCCGGCACGGTAACATAGTAATTCACTTTCGGTTTCGTAGCCGAAACCGCATGCAAAATTTTCTTCGCCACGGCTTCAGGTGGCAGGGTAAACATTTTTTCATCTTTATGTTTTTCTAACCCCGTCAACATCGATTCATATTGATTTTTAAACGGACTATTTTCGATATTTAAATAACGCCGGTAAGCTTCAGTCGCATTGCTGCGAAAAGCGCTTTTTATCGGGCCGGGTTGAATTAAAATCACTTGGATATTGGCTGGGGCTAATTCCATCCGCATTGCTTTGGTCAATCCTTCCAGCGCATGTTTCGACGCACAATAAGCACCACGAAACGGCATCGAAATCAAACCTAAAATTGAACTTAAATTCACAATCCTTCCATGACCCTGCGCGCGCATCCAGGGAATGATCGCATTGGTTAATTCTTGCAAACCAAATAAATTGGTTTCAAATTGCAAACGCAAATTATCACGCGATAAATCTTCCACCGCGCCCGGAATAATAAAGCCGGCGTTGTTAATTAATGCATCGAGCTTTTTTTGAGTTTTATCGGCGATTTCAGCGACGGCAGTTTTAATCGACTCGCTATCATTTAAATCCATGATCACCGGTATCGCACCAAAATTTTTCAATGCTTCTGCATCAGCAGTTTTTCGCACCGCAGCAAATACACTATGGCCTTTTTCAGCTAGTAATTTAGCAGTGACCAAACCAATACCTGTTGAGCAGCCGGTGATTAAAATGTTCAAGCTGGATCTCCTTTTAGATTTCATTAGCAGTGTGGGGATCTTAATGGAAAAGTGATATGGCAACAAATGGATTAATGATTCAGCGGTTCCCGCTGAATAAAGCTTTAAGCTAACAATTCGCCAGCATCAAGAAATTGTAGCTTATTGAAGGATGGAACTAACGGTGGGCCAAAATCCTCTTCCATTAACCAACGCTCGCGTTTTAAAATTCTGATACATTAAAAGAGCCTATTTTAAGAAGGTAACAACAACATGCCGATTTATGAATATGTCTGCCAAGCTTGTGGCCACAATTTGGAAGCTTTGCAAAAATTTTCCGATGCGCCATTAACGGATTGCCCCAATTGCGGCAAGGAGGCATTGTCCAAGAAAGTTTCTTCCGCCGGTTTTCAACTGAAGGGTTCTGGCTGGTACGTCACTGATTTTAAAAATCCGCCGAAAAAAGAAACTAAGGAAACTTCGGCAAAAACTGAAATGAAAGACACGCCACCAGCTACTAAAACGGATAGCAAGACTGAAGGCGGTGCCGCATGAGCCGGTTTCGCCGTTATTTTATTGCGGGATTATTGCTGTGGGTGCCAATTTGGGTAACGTTTTTATTGGTGCGTTTTTTAGTTGATCTCATGGACAAAACGCTGCAACTCTTGCCGGCGCATTATCAGCCCGATTATCTACTAAACATGCATATTCCTGGGTTGGGTTTGATTTTTACCTTGCTGGTTTTATTAATCACGGGTCTTTTAATTACGAATATCGTCGGCAATCGTTTGCTAAATATTTGGGAAAAAATAATTGACCGTATTCCGCTGATTCGTTCAATTTATCACGCCGTCAAGCAAGTCGTGCAAACTTTTTTTAGCAGCAGCGATGATTCATTCAAGCGCGTATTTTTAATCGAATATCCGCGCAAAGGTTTATGGAGTATTGCATTCCAAACCAATGCCAATTTTTTACCTGGCAAGCAATTGACGGGAAAAGATTTGCTAACGGTTTTTGTGCCGACGACGCCTAATCCCACTTCCGGTTTTATTGTTTTAATTCCGCGTGAAGAGGCGATGGAATTAAATATTAGTGTCGATGATGCTTTGAAAATGGTGATTTCTTTGG
The DNA here is from genome assembly GCA_964441315.1 of uncultured Gammaproteobacteria bacterium. Classification (GTDB taxonomy): domain Bacteria; phylum Pseudomonadota; class Gammaproteobacteria; order CAYTUN01; family CAYTUN01; genus CAYTUN01. The sequence goes on from CAYTUN010000036.1 coordinate 15,474, forward strand.
GCGTTGTTGTGCCAAATTCTGCGGGAAACGCTGCAGAAATCACCCCTACCACTTAACTTGCTATTCCCTGCGGCTTGCCGCAGGGTGTTTATTCATGATAAAAACCCCCTTCCTTTATCATTGAGTAAAATGCTATGCGCTCGCACTACTGCCATCAAATTAATGAAAATTTATTAAATCAATCCGTAACGTTGTGTGGCTGGGTACACCGCCGCCGTGATCATGGCGGACTGATTTTTGTCGATTTGCGCGAACGCAGTGGTCTGGTGCAATTAGTGTTTGATCCGGAAAATGCGGCAGCGTTTGAATTAGCAGGCCGGTTACGTTCGGAATATGTGGTGCGTGTTTCAGGCAAAGTGCGTGCGCGACCGGCAGGCACGATCAATGAAAAATTGGCTAGCGGTAAGGTGGAAGTTTTAGTTGATGAATTGGAAATTATCAATGCTGCGGAAACGCCGCCATTTCAAATCGATGAATATCAGGAAATTGGCGAAGAAACACGATTAAAATTTCGTTACCTCGATCTACGCCGTCCCGAAATGCGTGATCGCATTATCATGCGTCATCGCATCAATCAAACTATCCGCCAGTTTTTAAATGAAAGAGATTTTTTGGAAATTGAAACGCCGATTTTAACGCGTTCCACACCGGAAGGCGCGCGCGATTTTTTAGTGCCTTCACGGGTTTATCACGGTAGTTTTTATGCACTGCCGCAATCGCCGCAAATTTTTAAACAATTATTAATGGTTGCAGGCATGGAGCGTTATTATCAAATCGTGCGTTGTTTTCGCGACGAGGATTTACGCGCCGACCGTCAGCCAGAATTTACCCAATTAGACTTGGAAATGGCGTTTGTCGAAGAAAAAGATGTGCAGAATTTAATGGAGCAAATGATTGCAAAATTATTTAAAGACATTTTAAATGTCGAAATTAAATTGCCATTAAAACGCATGACATATGCGCAAGCGATGCAAGATTATGGCAGCGATCGTCCGGATTTACGTATTCCATTAAAATTAATTGAAATAAAAGATTTGGTAAAATCTTCAGAATTTAAAGTATTTTCCGCGCCGGCGCAAAGCGAAAATGGCCGTGTCGTTGTATTGCGTGTACCCAATGGGATTGAGCTGACGCGTAAAGAAATTGATGATTATACGAATTATGTCGCACAATTTGGCGCAAAAGGATTGGCTTATATCAAAGTTAATTCCCTCGCCCAAGGCATGGATGGATTACAATCGCCAATTATTAAATTTTTAGGCGAAAAAATCACAAAAGAAATTCTAACTCGCGTCCAGGCACAAGACGGCGACTTGCTGTTTTTTGGCGCCGACAGCGCCAAAATCGTGAATGAATCGATGGGCGCACTGCGCAATAAAATTGGTCAAGATTTAAATTTAGTTGAAGCCGGTTGGAATTTATCCTGGGTGGTTGATTTCCCGATGTTTGATTGGGATGAAGAAAGTAAAACCTGGATTGCGGTGCATCATCCTTTTACCGCGCCACAAAATAATGATCCAAACGCATTAAAGCAAAATCCGGGCAAAGCGCTAGCGCGTGCTTATGATATGGTATTGAACGGTTCGGAAATTGGCGGTGGTTCAATTCGTATTCATAATCGCGAAATGCAACAAACCGTTTTTGATTTAATCGGCATTAATGCAGAAAAAGCGCAAGCGGATTTTGGCCATTTATTAAATGCATTTAAATACGGCGCGCCGCCGCACGGTGGTATCGCTTTTGGTTTAGATCGCGTTACGATGTTATTTACTGGCAGTCAGTCAATTCGTGATGTGATTGCATTTCCTAAAACGCAAACCGGCCATTGCCCATTAACGCAAGCGCCAGCAGAAGTTGAAGATCGACAATTGCGTGAATTAGGCATACGCCTGCGGCGTGATAAGCAGGAAAAAGCTGTTATTGTTAACGAATAAAATTATTGTAGGGGCAACCTCCTGTGGGTTGCCCATAGCATGCGGTAGCGCAAAAAATTAGAGCAGGCGCGAGCATGTTTCATTTTGAATTATTCCACAGAATTTATTTGCATCACGTCTGATTAAAATTCGGAGAAAAAAATGGCAGGTCATAGTAAATGGGCGAATATTCAACACCGTAAAAATGCTCAAGACGCAAAACGTGGAAAATTATTCACCAAATTAATTCGTGAAATTACTACCGCTGCAAAAATGGCCGGTGGTGATATTAATGCAAACCCGCGTTTGCGCTTGGCGGTTGATAAAGCCTTAGGTCAAAACATGACGCGCGATACGATTGATCGCGCGATTAAGCGCGGTGCTGGTGATGATTCTGCCGATAATATGGCGGAAATTCGTTATGAAGGTTATGCCGCCGGTGGTGTTGCGGTTTTAGTTTATTGTTTGACCGATAATAAAAATCGCACTGTATCCGAAGTGCGCCACGCATTTACCAAAAACGGCGGACAATTAGCGGCGGATGGCGCAGTCAGTTATTTATTCGCGCAAAAAGGCATTTTGGCATTTGCGCCAGGCGCCAATGAAGATCAAGTGATGTTAGCCGCAATTGAAGGTGGCGCTGATGATGTCGTCACGCAAGATGACGGCAGTATCGAGGTTTACACCAGTCCAGAAAATTTTGCTCAAGTTAAACAAACGTTAGAAACACAAAAATTGTTACCTGCCAATGCGGAAATTACCATGGTACCGGCGAATTACGTTTCTCTCGATAAAGAAACCGCAGAAAAAGTCGTTAAATTGCAGAATATGCTGGAAGATTTGGATGATGTGCAGGAAGTTTATACCAATGCGGATATTGCTGCTGAGTTGTTATGAATCTATGAATGTGACAAGCAGATTCATCTTTAGATTTACGCCCCACACTCACAACCATTCTCTCCTAATTACTCAACCGACCCCAGCAAATCCTGCTGCATTTTATAGTTTTTTAGGCCTAAATGACGATAGGCCAATTCAGTTGCGACACGTCCGCGCGGCGTGCGTTGCAAAAATCCTTGTTGAATCAAATAAGGCTCGATGACATCTTCTATGGTATCAAACGATTCACCGATTGCCGCGGCTAAAGTATCAACGCCCACCGGGCCGCCGGAGAATTTTTCGATGATGCTGCATAATAATTTGCGATCCATAATATCAAAGCCATAATGGTCGACTTCCAGCATATTCAAAGCGAAATTAGCGATTTCGTGGTTGATACTACCATCAGCTTTTACTTCAGCAAAATCGCGCACGCGGCGCAACAAGCGATTAGCCACACGTGGCGTGCCGCGTGAACGGCGGGCGATTTCTTCGGCGCCTTTCAGATCAATCGCGACATTTAAAATACTGGCGCTGCGAATGACGATTTGCGTTAACTCTTCCACTTTATAAAATTCAAGGCGTGCGACGATACCAAATCGGTCGCGCAGCGGAGAAGTAAGTAAACCCGCGCGCGTTGTCGCGCCAACTAGAGTAAATGGCGGTAAATCGAGCTTAATGGAACGTGCTGCCGGCCCCTCACCGATGACGATATCCAGCTGAAAATCTTCCATCGCCGGATAAAGAATTTCTTCTACTGCCGGACTCAAACGATGGATTTCATCAATAAATAACACATCATGCGATTCTAGATTCGTCAAAATCGCCGCTAAATCACCGGCTTTTTCCAGGACTGGGCCAGAAGTTTGCTTGAGATTTACCTGCAATTCATGCGCGATAATATTGGCAAGCGTCGTCTTGCCAAGGCCTGGCGGCCCAAAAATCAGCACATGGTCAAGTGCTTCACGGCGATTGCGCGCCGCGTCGATGAATATCTTAAGTTGCTCACGAATTTTTTCCTGGCCAATATAATCTTTTAATAATTTCGGACGAATCGTATTGTCGGCAATTTCTTCCGGCTGATTGGCAATTTCGCTGCTGATGAGGCGTTCTGCTTGTAACATGTTTTAGCCTGCGCTAAAAAAAAGTGAGCTTAGGGTCTGTTTACAATTGCCTTTTCTACTGCAAAAAGCAAGGGTTGGCCGAAATCGCATCAAATTTTCGTTACATAGAATAACTATGCCGCCTCAAATTTGATGCGATTTTGACTCAACCCTTGCTTTTTTCGTCACGAAAAGGCAATTGTAAACAGACCCTAGTTTAGCAGCCTCAATTAGACAATCCAAATCAATGAATAGCTTGGTGTTTAAAAAAATAAGATGAAGATTTACTAAGAATTTCAGACCATCGCTTTTAATGCCATACGGATTAAATCCTGGCTAGACAATCCTTCTGCATAAATACGCTTAATCGCCATTTCCGCTTCACGTGATTTATAGCCCAGCGCAATTAATGCACTAATCGCTTCTGAAACAAAAGCCTGGCTTTCGGTTTGTGGCAGTGCATCGTTGACATAAAATAAAGTTTTCCAATCTTCGAGCCTTCCTTGCATTTCCAGAATTAATCTTTCAGCGGTTTTTTTACCCACACCTGGAATGCGCACCAAACTATTAGCGTCTTGTTGATGCACGCACTGCACAAAATTATCTGCTTCAATTCCTGATAAAATAGCCAATGCTAATTTTGGGCCGATATTACTCACTTTAATTAATTCGCGAAATAAGGCGCGTTCTTTTTCTTCAAAAAAACCATACAACTGCATCGCATCTTCGCGCACGACCATATGAATATGTAAATTAATCGTCTGGCCCACTGGCGGTAAACGATAAAATGTAAACATCGGCGAAAATATTTCGTAACCAACGCCATTGACATCCAATAATATTAATGGCGGTTTGCTGGAAATAATTTTGCCTGAGAGAAAACCAATCATAATTTAAGCTGTTACCGGTTGAGTTAATTTTTGCCATTTCATGCTATTGGCATGACAAATAGCAATAGCTAGAGCATCGGCGGCATCAGTAGAAGGTTTGGCATTTAATTTTAACAAACGCTGCACCATCGACTGCATTTGAATTTTATCGGCAGCGCCATAACCGACGATTGCTTTTTTAACTTGTCTTGCCGTGTATTCATGCAAAGGCAATTTCGCTTGTGCTACAGCCGCTAATACCGCGCCGCGCGCCTGACCTAATAATAATGCGGAACGCGCATTGTGCGAAAGAAATATTTGTTCAGCAGCAACCATTGTGGGTTGAAATTGTTGGATCAATGTTTGCATCGAATTAAAAAGAATTTCCAAACGCGAGACTAAAGATCCTGACGCAGTTTTAATCGTTCCGGTATCAATAAAAATGATTTGGTTGCGCTTGATCGCGATTACTCCATAACCGGTGATGCGCGAACCTGGATCAATGCCTAAAATGATGCTCATAAAATTTTTAATCGTTGAGAGTGGAATTACAGATTTATTTTTTCAATCTAACTATACCCAAAACGGATAGGTTTTAGGCGTTCTTGCATCCGATTGACGCGCGATCTTGTCACGTTTTTCAATCGCAAAAGCTCGAAATAGAACAACTATTCCTGCACTTTTGCTCAATCAAAACGTGACAATCTCACGCATCACTCGGCGCAATAACACCTAAAACCTATCCGTTTTGGGTATAGAGTCAAGAAACGAAATGCAAATTCGTGTTTATCATCAATGGCATGATCAGCAGCTTCAATGCATTCCCATTGCTCACGCTGCCATTTTGGAAAATACGCATCACCTTCAACATCAGCTAAAACTTCCGTCAAATAAAACCGCTCCGCCAGCGGCAACGTCATTTGATATAAACTCGCACCGCCGATAACAAAAATTTTTTGATTCTCAGGTGCTTTTGCCAACGCATCCATCAAATTAGATGCAGTCACAATACCCGATTTTTGATAATCCGTCTGCTGCGTTATCACAATATTAAAACGCCCGGGCAATGGTTTGCCGATGGATTCAAAAGTTTTTCGCCCCATGATTACCGTATGGCCATGGGTCAATTGCTTAAAATATTTTAAATCATCCGGCAAATGCCAAGGCAGTTGATTGTTTTTACCAATCACGCCATTTTTTGCAATTGCCGCAATAATATTTAATTGCCGATTTTTTATCATATAATTCATCACTCAATAAAACATCGCCTAACGTAAGCGTTGCTGAATAAATCAGTTTTTTGTAGGAGCAACCCCCCGTGGTTGCCCATCGCATCGGCAGCACCGAAACTAGGGCAGAGGGGCTTCCCCAAAATGTTATTTTGAATAAATTATCCAACAACATCCACAACCAAACCCAAAGTGCTAAACTTGAATCAAACTTTATTAAATGCCCCTAGGGCATTTAAAAGGACTAACGGGATGAAAAACCAATCAAAAATTATCATAATCGGCGCCGGTATGGCAGGCCTTACCGCAGCAGATCAATTGCAGAAAAAAGGGCATGAGGTCATCGTGCTCGAAGCATCAAATCACATCGGCGGCAGAATTCATACCGATTTTTCTTTCGGCTTGCCATTTGATCAGGGCGCTTTTTTATTACATGGTAAAGCCGATAATCCTTTATTGCCTTTGATCGAAACTTTGCAGTTACATTTAAAATTATTTCCTTTAAATAAGCGGCTCGTATTTAAAGGCAATCAAACCCCAATGCATTTAAATGATTTTCAATATTTAGAAAATCATTTGGAGCAACTACGTGCTAATTTTTTGAATGAAGGAAAGGATGCATCAATTTATCAGGTTTGGCAAAAATCATCGCCTGCTATTGCAATAACCAGCCCCGAAGTCGCTTTAAATGCCAATGGCATCGGTCTTTACTATGGCCAATCTTGGGACAAAGTATCAGCCGATTTTTATTATCACGAAGACATTGCGCCGGATGGTAATTATTTGATGATGGATGGCTATCAACCCTTAATTAATTATTTAGCGAAAGATAAAACCATTTTCTGCAATCAAATGGTTAAATCGATTGATTATCGAGAAAGTCCAATTAAAGTGGTGACAAATGATCAAACTTATTTCGCTAATAAAGTGATTGTTACCGTTTCGCTAGGTGTTTTAAAAAATCAAACAATCAAATTTTTTCCAGAGCTACCAAAAGAAAAACAGCAGGCAATACATCAATTACAAATGGGCGTGCTAGATAAAATCCTACTGCAATTTTCCGAAAGCTTTTGGCCGAAAGAAATTCCTTTGTTTAATCATCTGGATTATTTAGACAATATTTGCACGTTTGTTAATTATGATTACTTTTTTAATCAGCCGGTATTATCGGCGGGCATTTATGGCGATTATGCGATAGCTTTGGAAAAGCTATCAGATGCGGCGATTATTGATCAGTCACTTAGCATATTGAAAAAAATGTTTGGCAATCAATTGCCGCCGCTGATTAATAGCAAAATTACGCGCTGGCATCAGTCGCCGCATTTTTTAGGTTCTTATTCTTATCCGCCGGTAGGCACAAAAGCCAAACACTTTGCGGATTTGGAGGCTTCGATTGATGGAAAATTATTTTTTGCAGGGGAGGCAACTTGTCCAAAATATTTAGGCACGGTGCATGGCGCTTATGTTTCGGGTTTGCGTGTTGCGGAGGAAATTTAAATCTTATTTAAATTATGAAAATGAAAATTACATTGTTGCGTCATTTATACCCAAAACGGATAGATTTTAGGTATAAATATTGTTAATTGAATGGATTATTATTTTTTTACGTCAAAAAAAGTATTTTAATTAAATTTTAATACCCCGCCGCTTGCGGCGGGTTCCAAAGCGCGATGGGGTTTCCAAAGGGGAGAATGCAATTCGCACCGAAGGT